>NZ_KB913017.1:2646618-2952164 GCF_000383975.1 Natronorubrum tibetense GA33
ACCCGGATCAGTTCGGTGCCGCCCTCCTCGACGGTGACGTCGACGGTGTCCGCGTCGGCGTCTAAGCTGTTCTCGAGGAGTTCCTTCACCGCGCTGGCGGGGCGTTCGACGACCTCGCCGGCGGCGATACGGGCGACGGTGTTCTCGTCTAACTGGCGGATGTCGGTGTCCGGTGGTGTCTCTGTCATGGCTCGAGCCCTGGGTGAGTGGCGGTGTCCGTGGCCGGTCTCAGTCGCCGTCTCCGGTCGAGACCGATTCCGCGCACTCGGTTCATGGCGTTCGCTCTCGCTCGAACGTGGTTAAACTGTGGGTTGGCGAGGAGCACGGTCCCACGCCTCGAGCGCCCGCAGGACGCCCTTGAGGTCGTCGATGTTCGACCGATCACAACGGATGTCGGGTCGAAAACGGCGCTCGAGCACCAGCTTCTCCTCGGTCAGTCTCACGCCGGTGATCCGATCCGAGGGGACGAACCGCCGGTAGGACGGGATCAGCTTCGGTTGGAAGACCAGACCCGCCTCGTAGGCGCGGAGTTCGCCCCGCTCGTACTCCATGCCAGGGAGCGGTGAGAGCGTGATCGCATCACCGCCGAGTTTCGGGATCGAGACGGTCGGATCCCAGCCCAACGCGACAGAGAGCGACGCGGCGAAGAGCATTCGGACCGGGGGGTGGCCCCGGTAAACGGTGAAGAACGCCGCGACCGCCAGCAGTCCCAGCCCGAGTCCGATCATGCCGACGTGGGTCCCCGACTGGTACCACGTCCAGCCTGCGGTCGCCGTCCGCTCGCGATCGATGGCCGTACCGATGTACGTATCGCGGGCGACCAGCGCGAGGAGTCGCCCCGATAGTCCGATCCCGAGCAACGCGGCGGCAACGATTGGGAGGTGCCAGTTCCCCGGGACGCGACCGACCGTGGAGAGGACGATGACGCCGCCCGCAACGGCCACCGCCGGGAGACAGAGCGCGACGGTGCGCCAGCGCCAGACACCGAGTCGAAGCGCGAGTCTGGGGGTCGCTCCGGCGACGATCGCCCCGCAGAGGATGCCGCCCGTAAACGCGGTCGGCACCAGCCCGAGGATCACGTCGCTCGAACCACCGGCTGCGACCCCGGTCACGCCGACGATCACAGCCGCGGCGGCCGCGACGTAGAGGGCGAGTGCGGCGGGCCAGTCGACGCCGGTTTCGGGCTCGAGATCGTCGACGGAGGCGGGATCGGGAGCGCGAGCGGGGTCGGAATCGGAATCGCGGGTCATCCCGCCGTCCGCATCACCTTCGATGACGGTCATCACCCCATTGTTCGATCCCGAGACCTATTAGTTTCCTGACTCGAGCAGCCCGTCGACGGCCTCGCCGATCGCCGCTCGACCCTCGTCGGGTACTTCGACCAGCGGCGGCCGAACCGCGTCCGAGGGGATCACACCGCGATACTCGAGTGCGGTCTTCGTCGCCGGACCGAACCCGTAGCTCGCACAGGCGGCGAACAGCGGCGAGATGGCGTCCTGAATTGCCGCGCCGCGTTCCTCGTCGTCACTCTCGTACAGGTCGGCGTACTGTGCGGGGACGACGTTCGACAGCGCGTTCAGCCCGCCGTCAGCACCCATTCGCAGTGCGGGCACGAGCAGGTTGTCGTACCCCTGCAGGACGACGAACTCCTCGGGCGTCTCACGGATAATAGAGAGGAGATACTCGAGATCGCCGCTCGAGTCCTTGATTCCGAGGACGTTCTCGTGCTCGGCGAGTGTTGTGATCGTCTCGAGGGCGATCGAGCCACCTGTGCAGGGCGGGATGTTGTAGAGCAAAACCGGAATGGGGGAGCGGTCGGCAACTGCCTCGAAGAACCGTTGATTTCCGGCGGGGGCGTTCGGCCCGTGGAAGTACGGTTCCGTGACGACGGCGGCGTCCGCACCGATCTCAGCGGCGTGATCGGCGTACTCGACGGCCTCATCGACCGTGGTGGCGGCTGCGCCCGCGAGGACGGGGACTTCGCCGTCGACGTGCTCGACCGTGAGTTCGTGGACCCGTTTGCGTTCTTCGGGGGAGAGACTGGCAAACTCGCCCGTCGTTCCGCAGGGGAAGACCCCGTCGATGCCGTTCTCGAGAAGGTGGTCAATCAAGTCGGCGAGTGCGTCGTCGTCGATCTGGCTCGAGTCGTCCTCGAACGGCGTCACGAGGGGTGTGGTGATTCCGGAAAGTGCCTCGGTAAGATCCATACCGGGAGTATTTCTCGGTGAGCGCAAAAACGTACCTGCTCTCAGTTGTACCTGCTGTTCGTATCACGGATCGCACGACTGCTGTGCGATCGGGTGTGCATCGACTGCCGGTGGCTACGATAGATTTGCCACGGCATCCAGCGAATTCGATCACTACGCTCGTTCATTCGTTCATAGAAAGACGCGAAGCGTCTTCCACGCTGGCACTAGCCTCGTGTCGCGCGGCATCGCCGCGCGACCAGTTCGCGGGATCAAAGGTCCCACGCAGTTCGTGACAACCTCGTGTGGCTTCGAACCGCCGTTCACTGCGCTCCAGTATACACCACAGCAGACGAGCCGATTCGAGCCGTCGGTTCCGATCTTCGCGACTCACTCGCAGACAGCCTCTGATCTGATCCGTTCGCCGGGTCTGATATCGAAAGCAAACACCATCGATTCATATTCCTGGCAGCGTTCGATCGTACTCTCGTCGACTCTGTCTGCGAGATCAAACCATTCCGTCCCGATATCTTCGACGTTCACACCGATCTGGTACGTCTCGACCGGTTCGCCGAGTTTGGCCGCCGGAATTAGCTCCGAATAGATGGTTTGTCCATCCTTTCCGTCGATGCTGAACGACCGCCAGAGATCGATCCCATCGTCCCGAACGACGATCAGTTCGCCAGCACGGTCGGCTTCTGTTCCGTTCCTGACATCTATCTGACCGAGTGGTGCCGTTGGATCCGACCCGAACTGATCTCGAACCGACCCGAGACACCCCGCAGTAGTCGACATTGCGGTGGTACTCGCGATACCGAGTACCATCCGTCTAGAGGGCATACTGGTGGTTTCTTCCATCAGCCAGATAAAATCAGCTACTTCTAGAAGCGGTAAAAGAGCTACTCGAGCCCCAGATCCTGCGCCATCGAGTTGCCGGCCCGCGGGACGCCCTTCACCGTCACCGTCTCGCCGTTCATAAAGGAGGCGGCGGGACTCGAGAGGAACTGGGCAACGTCGGCGATCTCCTCGGGGTGGCCGATGCGTCGGTCGGTCTTCTCGCGGGGCGGCATCGCCTCGCTGTCAATACCGAGCGTCTCGGCGACGCCTGGGGTCTGGATCAGGCCAGGGGCAATACAGTTGACGCGAATGCCGTCGTCGGCCCACTCCGTCGCCAGCGTCTCCGTCAGGCGGATGATCGCCGCTTTCGACGCGCCGTAGTGGCTCTCGCCGGGTGCCGAGTGTTGGCCGTTGACGGAAGAGAGGTTGATGATGACGCCACCGTCGCCCTCGCGCATGACCTCGCCGGCGAGTTGCGTGCAGTGGACGGTGCTGTTTAGGTTCAGGTCGATGATGGTTTCCCAGCCGTTGGCCGAGATATCCTCGAAGTTCGCGACGAACTCTCCGCCGGCGTTGTTGACCAGCACGTCGATGTCGCCGAACTCGTCGACGGTCTCGTCGACCAGATTTTGGACCTGGTCGCGCTCGCGGACGTTACACTCGACGGCGAGGGCGTCGCCCGCGTCCGCAGCCTCGTTGATCCCGTCGGCGACCGGCCCGACGCGGTCCATCGAGCGCGAACAGATCGCCACGTTCGCCCCGCTCGCGGCGAGCGTCTCCGCGATTGCCTGTCCGATTCCCTGACTGGCTCCCGTGACGATCGCGGTCTTCCCTGCGACATCGAAATCCGGTTCGTGCATCGTGCTAACTCGTAACCCATTAAGACATAGTTGTACCGATATGTGGCCCCGCAGTCGGGTGATCTCGTATTTCAATAGCCACCGCGAGCAGTGGCGACTAGTCGTCGTCCTCGAGTCGCTCCTGTAACCGCTGTACTTTCGAGACGAGTTCGATCGGTGGCGTCGTGTTGACGTCGAGCGTTTCGAGGTCCTCGAGTACTCGTTCGGTCTCGGGGTCGAGAGTCTCGCTTCCCGCGTCTGGCTCTCCGCCGTCGGCGTTCGCCGGTCCGCGGAACTGGCCGTCGCCGAGGTCGAACACCGTCTGGACGGGCTCGCTCGAGCCGCCTCCCTTCGCCTCGATGGCCTTCTCCTCGCGCAGGCGCTCGAGCACGTCCCTCGAGCGCTCGACGACCGGGTCGGGGACCCCAGCCAGATCGGCGACGTGGATCCCGTAGGAACGGTCGGTGGGACCGTCTCGGACCGTCCGAAGGAAGGTCACGTCGCCGTCGCGTTCGTCCGCCGCGACGTGGACGTTGGCGACCCGCGGGAGCTTCTCGGCCAGCCCGGTCAGTTCGTGGTAGTGGGTGGCGAATAGGGTCTTCGCCTGCACCTCGTTGTGCAGATACTCGGTCGCAGCCCACGCGATGGAAATCCCGTCGTAGGTCGCGGTTCCCCGCCCAACCTCGTCTAAAATGACCAGCGACTCCTCGGTCGCCGTGTGAAGGATGTTCGAGAGCTCGCTCATCTCGACCATGAACGTCGAACGGCCCTGCGCGAGTTCGTCGAGCGCGCCAACGCGGGTGAAGATGCCGTCGACCAGCCCGACCTCGGCCTCCTTGGCGGGGACAAAACTCCCGACCTGTGCGAGCAGGACGATACAGGCGACCTGTCGCATGTAGGTCGACTTCCCGGACATGTTGGGACCCGTGACGACGAGGAAGTTTCGGTTCTCGTTCATCCCCACGTCATTGGGGACGAACTCCGTCGTCTGCTCGACCACCGGGTGGCGACCCTGTTCGATCTCGAGGCGGTCCCCCCGATGGAGGTCGGGCTTTACCCACCGATTTTCCGCCGCGTGCGTTGCCAGACTCGAGAGCGCGTCGACGGTCGCCAGCGTTCGGCCGACGTCTTGCAGCAACTCCGCATGGCTGGCCACGTCCTCGCGCAGTTCCTCGAAGAGTTCGTACTCGAGGTCGCCGCGTCGTTCCTCCAGACGCAGGACTTCGCGCTCTTTTTCCTCCAGTTCGTCGGTCGTAAACCGTTTCGAGTTCTTGAGCGTCTTGATCTCCTCGTAGTGGTCCGGGACGCCGTCGGCCGCCGACTTGCCGACCTGGATGTAGTAGCCGTCGGTCTTGTTCCGATCGACGGTGACGTGGCTCAGCCCGTACTGGCGCTTCTCGCGGTCGGCGAGGCCGTCGAGCCATCCCTCGACCTCCTCGTGACGGTCGATCACCTCGTCGAGTTCGTCGTCGTAGCCTCGCTGGAGAAGCCCGCCCTGGGTCACGGTCGACGGCGGATCGTCGGCGATGGTCTCCTCGAGCGTTCCCCGCAGTGCTGCGGCAGCCTCGCGATCCGGGCGATTCACGATCTCGGTCAACGGCGAGTCGGCGAGATCCGGAGCGGAATCGATGGTCCCGGCCAACGCCGGAAGGACGGCCAGCGTCTCCCCTACGGCGAGCAGGTCGCGAGCGTCCGCGCTGCCGTGGCTCGCCTTCGAGGCCAGCCGCGCCAGGTCGTAGGCGTCGCCGAGTGCATCCTGTAACTCGTCGCGCGCCAGCGCCGCCGACGAGAGCGCGGCGATGCTCTTCTGGCGTCGCTCGAGGGTCTCGAGGGACCGCCGCGGCCGCTGCAACCACTCCTTCAACAGCCGACCGCCGGCGCTGGTTTCGGTGTGATCGATCGTGTCGAACAGCGACCCATCGGCGTCGCCCTGCATGGTCTCGGTTAACTCGAGATTTCGCTGCGTGGTCGCGTCCAGCGTGACGTGGTCGTCGCCGTGGTGGGCCTGAATGCGGGTCATCGAGGCGAGCACCCCCGTGCCGGTCTCCTCGACGTAGGCCAGAATCGCTCCGGCGGCCGCGAGGGTCGACTCGTCGACCGAGAGTCGCTCGACGGTCTCCCGCCCGAACTGCTCGCGAACGGTGTGGGCCGCCCGTTTCGGCGCGAAGCTCTCGGTTTCGTGGAGCGTGAGTGCTGCGTCGACCCGCTCACGGACTTGATTCAGTAGTTCGTCGTCGCCTCGAGCCGCGGGTCCGGGCAACACCTCGACGGGAGCGAACCGGTACAGTTCCGTCAGCGCGTCGTCGGCGTCCTCGGCGTCGGCCACGAGGAATCGGCCCGTCGTCACGTCGGCGAACGCGAGGCCGTAGCCGTCGCCAGCCGCGCTCGAGCCCCGACTGTCGAACCCGTTCGTGCCGCCGTCGACGATGGCCGCGAGATACTGGGCGTCGGCGTCGCTGGTCTCGAGCAGCGTTCCCGGGGTCACGACGCGGACGACTTCGCGGGCGTGGCCCGATTCCGTCTCGTACTGATCGGCGACGGCGACCCGGTAGCCGCGTTCGACGAGCGCCTTGAGATAGGGTGTGAGGTCTTTCAGCGGGACGCCGGCCATGGGATACGACGAGCCGTGAGAGGATTTCTGGGAGACTTTCAAATCGAGTTCGTCGCTAACGAGTTCGGCGTCGTCGCCAAAAAACTCGTAGAAGTCGCCACACTGCATCGCCAGCACGTCGGCGTCGGTCTCCTCCTTGAGCGAGAAGAACTCCCCGACGATACCCGTCGCCTCGGTCATGGTGGGTGACTGTTCGGCCACCGCTAAAATCCTGCGGGTTCCGCGGTGATACCGAATGCGGCGTCGCAATAGTCGTGGCGTCGCGACAGTCACGAAGCTACTACATACACGATCCGCTGGCGGGGCTATATGATGCCCTCTATGGTAGACCCCCACATCACCACTCATGGCTTCGCCCAGTGATCATCGCGTGCTGGTTCCGATCGACGTGCTTGAAGGACAGTCCGTCCCGTCGACGGTCGTCGAGGCCTTCGGGTCGGTCCCGGTCGTCCTGCTCGGCTACCGCGAGGTCCCCGACCAGACCGCTCCCGAACAGGCCCGCGACCAGTACGGCGACCGCGTCCGTAGCGAACTTGAGGCGCTCCGGTCGGTGTTCGAGACGGCCGGCTGTGACGTGACGACGCGACTCGCCTTTACTCACGATCGGTTGAAGACGTTTGAGCGGGTCACAGTCGACGAATCCTGTGACGCCGTCTTGTTGTGCAACCCAGCGCCCGTCCTCGAGTCGGTCCTCGTCGCGATCAGAAGCGATGTCAACGTCGACCACATCGTCCGACTGGTCGGCACCGTCCTCGAGGGGACCGACCTCGAAGTGACCCTGTTGCACGTCGCAAGCGAAGAGTCGCGTCGTGATGCGGGAACGGAACTGCTCGAGACGGCGGCGACCGCACTGGCCGGCGAGGGAGTCGACGCGAGTCGCGTCGACCGCCGGTTGGTCGTCGACGGCTCGCCGACGGATGCCATCCTCGAGGCCGCGGACGACCACGACCTGCTGGTCGTCGGCGAGAGTCGGCCGTCGATCCGTCGGTACGTGTTCCGAGACCGTGCGGAACGGCTCGCAAAGCGGACGGTCGATCCGGTGCTCGTGATTCGCGGGGAGTACCTCGAGCCGGCGGCCGATGAGGGGGACGACGGGATACCAGCGAACGACCGTTCGGCCAGCGTCTCTGTGACCGACGTGGTCGAGTCGGTCGAAGAAGGCGACCAGCGCGACGGAGCGTCTTAGACGTCCTCGTCCGCAGACCCGTCAGCCGTCGCCGTTTCATCACTATCGACGTTCCGGACGACGAGCACCGGCGCAACGGACTCGACGGCGATACGTTCGGCCTCCTCGCCGAAGAGCAGCGAGCGAAGCGACGGGGCGCGTTCGCCGACGACGATGGCGTCGTGGTCGACTCCGGCCTCGAGCAACGCCTCGAACGGCGGCCTGTCGACAGCGAGTTCAGTTTTGACGTCGATTTCGCGCGCCGAGAGCGTTTCGGCGGCCGTCTCGAGCAGTTCCCGCCCGGACGCCTCGTCTTTGGTCGCCAGAAAGAGCGTCACGCCGATCTCTCGCGGGCCGACCAGGTCGCCGACGAACGAGCAGATCCGGTCGACGGCGACGTCACCCGTCAACGTGACGAGGACTCGTTCGATCTGCCCGCTCGCGCCTGGTATGGTGTAGGCGTCCGCTCGCGTTTCGGTCGCGATGCGGTCGATCGTCTGCTCGCGGTCGTGGGTGAACACGAGCCGGTGATCGGCCTCGCTGCCGCCGACCCGGAACGTTTCAACGAGGTCCTCGAGGGCGTCGGTTGCCCGGTCTTCGTACTGCACTCGAGCCTGGTCGGGCGGCGTCTGTTCGGGGAGTTCGTGATAGCCGAGGACGGTCACGTCGACAGGCTCGAGCAGTGCCGTCAGCCCGGGGGAAACCGATTCTCCCTCGAGAATCGCCAGCGGAACGAGAACGCGGGTCATAGCTCACCTCGTAGGTTCACGTCTCGAGCGTAATAGACGTACCACCCGGCGGTCATGAGCATGATGGCGATGCCGACGATCTGTGACGCGAGTTCCATGAAGCCGATCAGCGCGAAACTACAGATCGCCCCGAGCGCCGGGACGAGCGGGTAGCCGGGAACCCGGAACGCAGGATCGTACCACTCCGGCTCATCCCGGCGCAACGCGATCAACGCGACGCAGATGAGCCCGTACATGATGAGATGCAGGAACGAGGCGACCTCGGCGAGGAGTTCGACGCTGCCCGTCGCGGTCAGCACGAGAATCGGGCCGCCAGCTAGCCCGAGCGCGACGTGTGGCGTCCCGTAGCGGAGGTTGATCCGACTCGCTCCTTTCGGGAGCAGGGCGTCCCTCGAGACGGCGTAGATCGCCCGGGAGGTGCTGAGGATCGAGGCGTTGGCGCTGGACATCGTCGCGAGCAGACCCCCGAAGACGATGGCGAACGCGCCGGCGGCGCCGAGGTAGTGGCGACCGACCTCGACCATCGCGGTTTCACCGAAGCCGGCGAGCGCCTCGCTGCCGAACGCGCTCGTCGCGACGAAGATCGTTACGACGTAGAGCACACCGACGGCGACGACCGAGCCGACCATCGCCAGCGGCAGATTCCGACCGGGATCTTTCATCTCGCCGGCGACGGTCGCCACCTGTGCGAAGCCGAGATACGAGGTGAAGACGAGCGCAGCGGTCGTCAGAATCGGCATCGCGCCGAAGGGGGCGAACTGCTCGGGCGCCGCCGATTCGCCGATCAGCCCGGCCGCGTCGAGGCTACCGTAGCCGAGAAAGGCGACGAGGATCGACAGCAGGAGGGCGACGATCCCGTTCTGGAGCTTTGCGGCGTTTTCGGTCCCCGTGACGTTCAGGACGGTAAAGCCCGCGCCGAACAACAAGGCGATGGGGATGACCAGCCCGTCGCCGACCGCGACGCCGAGTTCGGCGAGCGTGTCGACGGCGTAGTAGCCGAAGCCGACGAGGTAGAAGGCCGTCGCGAACACCAGCCCGAACCACAGCGAGAGACCGACGACGGCGCCCGGGAGCGTTCCGAGCGCTCGCGAGATGAAGTAGTAGCCGCCGCCGCTTTTCGGCATCGCCGTCGCCAGTTCGGAGGTCGGTAAGGCGACGAGCAGGGCGACGACGGCTCCGATGGCGAACGATGCCGCGGCGGCGGGGCCGGCCTGTCCGGCTGCGAGGCCCGGAAAGACGAAGATTCCGGCGCCGATCATCGTCCCGATCCCGATCGCGAGCCCGCCCGAAAGCCCGAGCGTTCGCTCGAGTTCGGCGTCGTCGGTGATCGTCGCGTCGTCCGTCTCGACCGTTGGTTCGGTGTCGGGCGATTCGCCCTCGATGTTGGTGCCCTCGGCCGGCGGCGGTTCGCCACTCATAGTGGCGACAACTCATGCCGAACGGATAATTTTTCAGGTGTATACTACAGGTTGAGTATTCTCCCGCGAGAAGGTGACGGGCGGGTGGCCACTGACGCTACCGTCCGTCGCCGATCAAAACAGTAGCCCGCCCAGCGGGACGTCCTCGTCCGGTTCGACGAGGACCGGATACTCCTCCTCGCCCGGTACGCAAACCGTCAGCGCCTCGGATTTGAAACCCGCGATGCGAACCGATCCGAGGGTGGTCGCACAGAGAACCTGCCGTCCCTCGAGCTCCTCGGGGTCGTAGTGGTGGTCCAGTTGGGCGGCGGACTGGATCTCGCCGTGTTCCTCGCCGAGATCGATCCAGAGCTTGGTCATCTTCGGCTTGTTCGCCTCGGTGAACGCTTCCGCCTCGAGCACTTCGCCGACGCGAATCTCGACCTCGAACGGGTTCTCGACCATACAGCGTGATATCTGGCCCTCGAGAAAGAACGTACGGGTTCCGGCTACCGGTGTTGCCCTACTCGGGCAATTCGTCGGCTAGCAGTGCCAGACTCTCGTCGTCCCCGGTCGCGTCCGGAACGGAGAGCATCACCGTCTCGATGCCGACGTCGGCGTACTCCTCGAGCCGTTCGCGCACTTCTTTCGGCGTCCCCGTCGGTGCCGTTTCGACGTACCCCGCGAGGAAGAACTCGCGGGGCTCGGTGGGCTCGTCGGGCAAGAACTCGTCTCGGAACTGCTCACGCTTTTGCTCGGCGGCGTCGGTCGTCTCGCCGACGAAGACGAACAGTTCGGCGGACTTGCGTATCTCGTCGTATCGCGCCTCGCTCTCACAATGGTCGCGCAGGATCTCGAGTTTCTCGGCGAAGCCCTCGGGCTCGAGGGTGCCGTAGTTCCAGCCATCGGCCAGTTCGGCGGTGTAGCGCAGGGTAAACTGCTCGCCGCCGCCACCGATCCAGATCGGCGGGTGGGGATCCTGGACTGGCTGCGGTTCACAGAAGGCGTCCTCGAGGTCAATATCCAGATGCTCGCCCGCGTGGCTGTACGTCTCGTTCGTCCACAGTCCCTGCAGGATTTCGACCGTCTCGGCGAGCCGGCGGAGCCGTTCGGCCGGCGGTTCCCGGAACTCGTAGCCAAAGCGGTCGTACTCCTCGGCGTACCAGCCCGCGCCGATGCCGAGTTCGAGTCGTCCCTCGCTGATTCGGTCGACCTGCGCCGCCATCTTCGCCAGCACGGCAGGATGGCGGTAAGACTGGCTCGTGACGAGCGTCCCGAGTCGGATCTCGTCGGTGGCTTCGGCGACCGCGCTGAGCGTCGTCCAGCACTCCTGTGTCGCCCGGCGCGGGTCGCCGATCCACGACTGAAAGTGGTCCTCGAGCCAGACCGCGTCGTAGCCGAGCGATTCGGCCTCGAGTGCCGTCTCCCGGACGGTTCCGATATCGGTGCCGTACTGCGGAAGGATGACGCCGACCTCGAGGTCGGTGGGACTCACGAACGCACCCCGTCCTCGAGTTCCGCGTCGGTCTCGATCGCATCCTCGAGTGCCAGCACTCGATCCGCGAGCGTCTCCGGATCGCTCGCAACGACTTTGGTCATCGCCTCCTTTCCGATATCGCCGCGGTCGATCACGGCTGCCGGCGGCTCCTCGCGGTCGCCGAACGCTTGCCGGGCACCCCAACCCATCGTGTTGTCTTCAGTCTCTTTGACCTCCGGGGGCTCTTCGTCTCGGTCGTATCCGGCGAGCCCCCACTCGAGGTCCTCGAGGGCGTCTTCGACGTCCGGGCCGAATCGGCAGTTGACGGCGAACCGGAGGGTCGGGAAGAATTCGCGGGCCGAGAGCAAGAATCGGGCGACGTGACTCGAGGCCCCGAATCGGATGCCGCGGTTGGGCTGGACGCCCGAAAGCGTCCGCGTAATTCGACCCTCGACGGCCGCAATCTCCGTGACGGACTCGGCGGCCGGCGTCGCGCCAGCGACGTTCATCCCCACCTCGGGAACGAGGGCGGAGACGTCGTGCTCGACGAACCGGTCGACGACCGCCTGCACCTCCTCGGCGGTCAGATTCCGGTTCGCCTCGTTTCGCAGGCTGACGAGGTGGTTGACCGCGCCGTGGCCCTCCCCCACGTCGGAGTAGTACCGCACCGCGCGGGCGAGGAAGTCCGTCGCGCCCTCGACGGCGGCCTCGAGCGGGTCGCCCGTCGCGAGGCGGGCCGCGATCGCCGCGGCCAGCGTACAGCCGGAGCCGTGGGTCGCCTCCGTCCGAATACGCGGATGTTCGAACACGCACACGGTGTCGTTCGTGACGAGCGTGTCCCGAACCTGCTCGCCGGGAACGTGTCCGCCCTTGACGAGCACCGCGTCGACCCCCGTCTCGAGGATCGCCTCGCCCGCCTCGCGGGCGCTCTCCTGGTCGGCGACCGTAATATCGGTCAGCACCTCGGCTTCGTCGGCGTTCGGCGTCGCTAACGTCGCCGCGCCCAGCAGATCCTCGTAGGCGCGTTCGGCTTCAGGCTCGAGCAGGCGGTCGCCGGAGGTCGCGACCATCACGGGATCGACGACCAGCGGGAACTCGAACGACTCCGCGCGGCCGGCGACGAGCCGGGCGATTTCGGTCGTCGCGAGCATCCCCGTCTTCGCGGCCCCGACGTCGAAGTCGCCGGTGACGGCCTCGAGTTGGGCCTCGATCTCCTCGAGCGGCAGGACGTGCGAGGATTCGACGCCGCGGGTATTTTGAGCGGTGACGGCGGTGATCGCGGACGTCCCGAAGACGCCGTGGGCGGCCATCGTCGCGAGGTCGGCCTGGATTCCGGCGCCGCCGCCGGAGTCGCTCCCCGCGATCGTCAAACCTACCGGGCGGGTTTCGGGTGCTGGCGTTCTCATGAGTAGCCGTATAGCTCGGTTATACTAAGCGGTAATGGTCGGCGAGCTTGAAAATCAGTGCGTATCGGATCAGATCCGTCAGAGACTGTCGACTACTCACGTGCGAACGCCGTTCAGGGGGGTGGAACTTGCTCGGACTCCTCCTCCGGATCGTACGCGTCACCGAAGACTTCGACGACGGCCTTGAACGTCGCCAGGAGGACCGGTCCGAGCAGCAGCCCCAGAATTCCGAAGAGGTAGAGCCCGCCAATGACGCCGACCAGGACGGTCCCCGGGTGGACGCCGGACTCCAGATCCACCAGCACGGCACGCAGGTAGTTGTCCACTACGGAGAGGACCGTGATGCCATAGACCAGCAGCAAGATCCCACCGACCGGGTCGCCCACAATAAAGAGATACCCCACGATCGGTCCCCAGATCAGCCAGATACCGACTGCGGGGAGGAACGAGACGACGACCATCACGATCGTCCAGAACGCGACGTTCGGAACGCCGAGGAGATAGAGCCCGAGTCCCCCGAGCACGCCCTCCGCGATCGCGACGAGGACGTGACTCCGCAGCACTGCCCACGTGACGGCATCGATCTCGTCGATCAGCTCCTGCCGGATCTCGTCGTCGATCGGTGCGACCGACCCGATCCAGGCGACCAACCGTCGGCCATCGACGAGGAAATAGTAGAGCAAGAACACCAGTACCAACAGTCCGAGCCCGACCTGAAAGCTCATGTCCAACAACCGGAGCAGTTCCTGGAGTGCGAACTCGAGGCCGCGATTGAGGAACCCCTCGATCTCCGAGTTGAAGGCATCCTCGAGACTGTCCAGGACAGCATCCTCGAGTCCCAGCTCGCGAGCGGTCGTTCGAACGGTTTCGACGAGATCCACGTCACCGAGGTCGTCGATGAACGAAAGGACCGTCTGTAACAGCAAAACCGTAAACACGAGCAACGGAACGACCGTAGCCAGGATGCCGAACACGGTCACGATGCCCGCCGACACGCGCGGCGGAATCGTGACGGTGGTTCCGCGGACGCGTACAGTCCGGTGTTCGAGTCGCTCGTGGAGCGGAAAGAGCACGAACGCCAACAGCGCGGCCGCCATGATATACTGTAGCAAGGGGAGAGCCAGGAGGGCGCTGATCGCTCCGAGAATAGCGACCAGTAACAGTAAAAAACCGATTCGGAGGTCCATGTCTGGACATTCAACGACCCCTATTTATGGGTTTCAGTTCTCACGAAGCGATTCACGCGTCGCGCGCGAATCGGCATACTCGAGTATCGCGATCACGATCGAAGCGCGACCGCGCCGTGACGGTCGGTTTGATGGATACATTTCGGCGCGTTCAGCCGCTGCCGTCGATCGCTTGCGGTCGAAGCCGCGCCTCTCTCGAGCGCGCTGCCGATCGGTCCGTCAGGCGCGGTCGGATCCGAGGTCCTCGAGGTAGCGCTCGGGAACGTAGGGCAACGCCCCTGCCGGGAGGACGCGGACGACGACGGCGGCGAGATCTGCGAGTACGCGCCTGAGCGCGGCGTAGACGATCGCGACGGCGAGCGCGCCAATCACTATCCACTGGAACGATCCCTCGAGCGCCCATAACAGGGGAACCGACAGCGCCACCGACAACAGCAGATCTCCCGGCGAACCATCGTACCGAATCAGGCGACGGGGTGCGATCCAGGTCCTGCGATAGTGGTCGTACACCGCCTTCTCGGAGCGTCCCTCCCAGGGGCGCAACTCGAGGCCGCTGCCGAAGACGTCGGTTACGCAGTGGACGGCAGCGCCGAGCAAGAAGACGGCGATGCCGACGGTCAGTGCCGTCGGAACCAGGGCCGCGATCACGGTTGCGACGGCGGCGACGACGCTGTAGAATACGGGAAAGTGGAGGGTCTTGCGGTGGCCCGCGTAGAGATCCAGGTCCGGAACGATCCCCCCGAGCAGTCCCGCGACGATGGCCACGGAGGCGAACTCCGGCGCCGTGGCTACCAGCGGTAACGCAAGTGCCATCCCAGCAAGGGCGTGGGTGGGGAGCATCATCGTGTCCTTTCAGAGGGGACAGAACTCCTTCAACGTATCGCAGCGAACGGTCGATCGGACGCCGCACCGACAGCGGTTCGCAGTTCGTCGATTTCGCGCAGCCGCTCGTCTCATACGGTTTGCTGTAACGAGTTACCGCTGGGGCCGCAGGACGGTTCGGGACTCCACCGACGCGGTGTACATGCTCCTCGTGGTGGCCGTCGCCAACGGGCTTCTGGAAGCGATTCGGTTCCTTCCGGAGTGGTAACGGCCGCGTCGACCCGCTAGGACTCTCGTCGGGCGGCGACCCACTCCTCGAGTCGGGCCGCGGGATTCTCCGGGACTTGGGTGAGATAGACCGTCTCCTACGTTGCGACGAGGATCGCATCCAGCGTGGTAAACAGCATGTCGACGATCATGTTGTCGATCCGGTGCTGGGCGAGAATGGGCTCAATTCCCAGCACGAGAGCTCCCTGATCGTTGCAACAGCCGTTCCGACGATTCACGAGCGGCAATTCGAGGTGCAGACCATCTTTCTCGCGCTCGAATTTCTCGGACTGTACGTTGGCCGACGGCGAGCTCCCGACTCCTCCGGGCGCGCCTCGAGACCTCGGCGTACACCTCCTCTCGAAACGGCGGCGTCTCGGCTTCCGCGCTAGTCGCTCGCGTCATCGGCCAGTTCGGCGTACGCAGCCCACGACGGATCGACGCTCGGATGCTCGAGGACGTCGCCGTCGACGACCACTTCTCCCTCCCCGTCCTCGCCACGTACAGCCTCCACACGGCCGATGTCGGCGACGACGGTGTCCCGATCCTCGAGCGCACCGCGAACCGCGTTGACACCCGCAGGATCGACGGCAATCAACAGCGACCCGCTGCTGGTCGCCGCCCACGGGTCGATTTCGAGGGCTTCACAGACCTCTTCGACGCCGGGACGCATCGGCACGCCCTCTCGATCGACCGCGAACCGAACGCCCGCGCCGTCGGCCATCTCGTTCAGTGCGCCCGCGAGGCCGCCCTCGGTCACGTCGTGCATCGCCGTCACGGGTCCCGCCGCGGCCGCTGTGAGGGCGTCTCGAACGCAGTAGACCTCCTCGAGTCGATCCTGCGCGCTCGAGACGGTTTTTGGAGGGAGATCGAGTTGATCGCCGAAGAGGGTACTCAACAGCCCGACGGACTCGACGGCGGGACCGGTCGTCATGAGCAGTCGATCACCCACACTGGCTCCGTCGGGACGGACGATATCCGTGTGCTCGCCGACGCCCATCGCGGTCGCAGCGCCGACCCACGGATGAGAGGGATCCGAGTATCGGGCCGTGTGTCCCGTCACGACGGCGACGCCGAGGTCGGCGCACTCCGCGTGGATTGCCTCCCAGACGGTCGCGAACTGCTCGTCGGTCATCGTCTCGGGCAGCGTAAAACAGACCGAGAGATGCGACGGCGCGATGCCGCTGACGGCGACGTCAGCGAGCACGAGGTCGAGGGCGAACCGCCCCGCCCGCTCGAACCCCAGTGCCGGGAGGATCGAGAGCGGATCGGTCGCGGTCACCAGCGCTTGCCCGTCGATATCGATGACACCGAAGTCGACGCCGTGGCGCGGTCCGACTGCGACGTCGGTGCGCTCAGCACCGAGGTTCGGCGCGACGTGGCGCTCGAAGAACGTCCGATCGATTTTGCCGAGATCGCTCACGCTCGAGTGATCAAATCGGGGCGGCTTAGGCGTGGTGATTGTCGAGACCAGCGCTCGAGCAGGTAATCGCTGGGTCGATCTCCGACGTCCGACTGCGATGGCTCACAGCTCGAGCGTGTAGATCGCCGTCGGATACGATTCGTCTCCGATCTCGAACTCGCTCGAGCCCGTCCGTTCGAACCCCCGGGCGTCGTAGAACCGGTGGCCGAGATCGTTTCCGTTCAGCATCTCGAGTTTCACGCGCTCGATCGAGGCTGGAAGGCTATCGAGCCCGCGCTCGAGCAGCGCGGTGCCGACCCCTTCGCCCCAGTAGTCCGGTTCGACGTAGATCTCCTTGAGACCGGCCTCGTTCGGGCCGACGAAGGACTTGGTGTCGTCGCCCCAGCGAAAATAGCTGTAGCCGCGGGCGCCGCCGTCGATGTCGGCGAGAACGATACTGTTTTGACCCTCGCGTAACCGGGCAGCGTACTCCCGGACGGCCTCGTCAGGCGGATCAGGATCGAACTGCTCGAGGACGTCGGCAGGGAGCAGATCGTCGTAGGCCGCGCGCATCGCTGTCACGTTGATTCGAACGACCGCGCGAACATCCGAAGTCCCCCGCAAACGGCGGATTTCCATACCGAGCACGGCTGTCGTGACAGCTGAAAATACTTTCGTCGCGGGTCCTCCGACGGTAGCTTCGATCTCCCTCCGAGCGTCCATGCACGGCACAGGCGTTTCACTCGCAACACCGTTCGACGGCGGGCCGTCGACTACGACAGCCTTGGGATAGTCATTGCCGAGAACACTGAACGAGTGATCCGACCGGCGTGCGGACACGGCGCTCGTGAGTCACGACGGCGTACTGCGGCTCGGATCACGCGGTGCTCGAGTCGTACCGCCATATGGCCGACGAGTCGCCGACCCCGACGATTTTGTATAGCGCCAAGGAGTTTACGACCCCTCGTCCCAGAAACCGTCGCTCGCCGCATACGAGGCAGTAGCCGTGTCACCGCTGACGATCCAAACTACCCAACAGTGTAGGGTAAATCTCTAAGTACCACTACTGGGAACGCCATATACTATCATGGAATTTGATAATTCAGGGTCGGCAAACCGTATCGGGGTAAAACGGGGGACCGTATGCACGGCATTATTCTGAAGACGCTACAGGCGTTCGTCGTGGACACGTACGGCGAGGACGCCTGGCTGTCGATCCAACGCGAAGCGGACATCGAAGAGAAAGTCTACGTGCCCGTTACCGTCTACCCGGACGGCGACGTGTACGAGATTGTCCGGACGGCGGGCGAACTGACCGATCAGAGCCCGCGAACGATCCTGACCCAGTACGGGAAGTGGGTCGTCCCGCCGCTGCTCGAGACCTACGATCTCCACATCGACGACGAGTGGGACGGACTCGAGCTCATCGCGAACATCCAGCAGTTCCACACGTCGTTGCGAACCCGAGATATGACGACGTTGACGACGCCGCGGATTCGATCGGAGCGAATCGGGGAACACCACGTTCGGATCACCTACGATTCCGATCGGAAGCTGTGTGACGTCGCACGCGGGGCGATTCAGGGCGTCGCAGCGAAGTTCGACGAAGAACTGGTCGCCGAAGAGCGGACGTGCATGCACGAGGGTGACGACGCCTGCCGGTTCGACATTCGACGGACCGGGGCCGCGACATCGGCGACCGACAGGGAAGCGACGTTCGAGTTCGACGACGAACCCGAGTCGACAACCGAAGCCACGAGCGGAGGGCCGGATGTCTGAGTCAACGACGGCCCCAGACCGTCAGTCGAGGGTTCCGAGCGCGATACAGTCTCAGCGACCGATCGGCTTCGGGATCGTCGTCACGCTCGTCGGACTGCTCGGTATCGCCGTCGGCGCAGTCGCACTCGGCCAAGCGACGCCGACCGTACTCGGCGTCGGCGTCGGTGGCGTCGTCGCCACCGGACTGGTCGCCACGGCAGTCGCTGCGGTGTCCGACGGCCGAACTGCCCCCCGAGAACGCGACGACTTGCGGGAAGCGATCGACGACGTGACGGATCGCGCAGTCCGTCTCGAAGCGGGCGAGCACGACGTTTCGTTCACAACCGACCGAGACGACGACCTCGCGCGACTCGAGCGCTCGCTTGCATCGGTTCGCGACCGCCTTGCGCGCGGCGAACGCACGGATCGGTCGTTAACCGAACTCGAGTCGATGGTCGAATCACACGCAAAAACGACGCAATCGGTCGCCGAGGGCGACCTTACCCAGCGGTTCAGTCAGCCCGGAACCCACGACGCGGTCGACGAGTTGGCCGACAACTCAAACGCGATGCTCGCCGAGATCGAGGATACGTTCGCGACGCTGAAGTCGTTCTCCGGCGAGGCCGTCACCTACAGCCACGAACTCAACACGAGCATGGAGACGGTCCGGGCCGAGGGCGACCGCGCGAGCGAGACGCTCTCCGACATCGTCGACACGAACCGCTCCCAGCACGAACAGCTTCGAACCGTCTCGACCGAGATGCAGACGTTCTCGACGACGATCGAGGAGATCGCCGCGACGGCTTCCGAAGTCGCGGACAGAGCCGATAGAACCGCCAGAGTCGGCTATCAAGGCGAACAGGCCGCCAGCGATGCGATCGAAGGGATGGACGTGATCGATGCGGAAACCGAACGGACCCTCGAGGAGATCGAACAACTCGAGGCCGAAGCCGAGCAGATCGACGACCTCATCGAGTCGATCAGCGACATCGCCGAGCAGACGAACATGCTGGCGCTCAACGCCAACATCGAGGCCTCTCGATCGGCCGGTAGCGGTGATCAGGGGTTCGGTGCCGTCGCTAACGAGATTCAAACCCTCTCCGAGGAGGTCTACGACTCGGTCCAGTCGGTCGAAGACCGCCTCGAGCAGCTTCGGACGCGAGCCATTTCGGCGGCCGACGAGGTCCGAACGAGCCGCGACCGTATCGAGGACAGCGTCGACGACGTCGAGAACGCGGCGGGCGCGCTCGAGCGGATCGCCGGCCTCGCCGAGCAGACGAACGACGGCGTCCAGGAGATCTCCGCGGCGACTCAGGAACAGGCCTCGGCGACCGAGGAGGTCGTCGCAATAGTCGAAGACGCCGCGGAGACGAGCGCCGATACCGCGACGATGTCCGCCCGGGCGTCCCGACGTGCGTCCGCGCAGGCGGACGCTCTCTCCCACGTGGCCCACAGTGCGACGGTCCTGACCGAACAGGCCGGCGAGTTGAACACCCATCTCGAGCGCTACGCGACCGAAACCGGGTACGAACTTCCCGAAGCGAGAACGACCGACGACGTCGATCCGGAGGCTGTCTCGACTGCCGACCCCTCGACGCAGACGATCGGGGACGGCGAACCGGCCTCGCGATAGCGATTTCGACGTATCCGGATCGTCCCTTGAGTCTCGCTCTCTCGGTCACGGCTGTGTCACCTTTCGAGCCGCCACCGATTTCATCCCGACGACAGTAACTGGATGCGGTAGCGCTATTCTCCGGTGAGAACCGAAAACGGTTACGGACAACAGTCAAGTGTGTCTTGCCCATAGCGGATGTAGATGGCGTACTCGTCTAGTGTCGCGGCCGAATCCGACCTCGAGTTCACCGCCAGCGAACTCACGGGTGCGCTAGGGGATTCGGTTACGGTCCTCCCTTTGCTGGTTGCGCTGGCAGCGACGACGAGCGTCTCCCTGCCGCACGTGCTGGTCGGCTTCGGCGTCTTTCAGATCGTCTGGGGGATCTACTACGGGATGCCGATGTCCATCGAGCCGATGAAGGCCCTGATCGGGCTCGCGATCGTCGGCTCGCTCTCGTATCCCGAACTCGCGGCGGCCGGGCTGCTTGCGGGCGGCGTCTTGCTCGCCGTGGGCAAACTGGGACTCGTCGGTCAGCTCCAGCGAGTGGTCGGCGAACCCGTGATCCGTGGCGTCCAGTTCGCCGTCGCCCTGTTGTTGCTCGAGGCGGCCGTCGGACTCTCCGCCGGAAACGTCCCGGTCGCCGTCGCCGGGTTGGCCGCCGTCGGTTGTCTGGCGCTGGTCGGCTACCGAAGCGCAAGCGTCCTGCTAATTCTCGGTCTCGGTGGGGTCGCGGCCGTTGTGACGACCGGCATTCCGACACCGCGACTGCGCGAACTCGCGCTTTTTCCCGCGGGCACGCCGACGCTCTCGGCCGGCGCACTCGAGGGAACCGTCGCCCAGTTGGAGATGACGGTGGGCAACGCCGCCATTGCGACGAAACTGTAATTCCCGTCTGAGAGCGGTCGTCGGGGCTCCATAGCGATGATAAGGGCTAGAATACACTAACAAATAACTACTTCGGGAGGTAAAATGTGAATAATAAATAGCAGAATCTTTAACACTCAGTAGTATCATCATTAGAGTGCGGGTAAAATGAAAGACACAAACCGGAGAACGATTCTGAAGAGCATCGGAACGATGACCGCAGCTACCACGTTCGGAACGGGTGCCGTACATGCCTCTCAGGGTGAAGACATCGCAGCGGAAGACGTGAAAACGACGCTGGAATACGAGGAGGCACGGGCTGCTCTCGATACGGCAAATATCGATCACGACTCGCTCGAAATAGAGGACGCGACAAAGCAAACGGTCGATTCGGAAACGTGGATCGACGTTCCCGTCACTGGAAAAGGCAAACGCGTCTTCTCGTACAATAGCGACGAGCGACTTGCGGAAATCAAGGTCAACCCGAACACGCTTGTCAGAGCCCAGGCTAAGGACGAGGAGGTTTCCGTCGAGAAACTCACGATGAGTAACGGCGTCACTTCCCGTGCACTTGCAACACTGGAAGATGATGCCGATTACGAGGCGGTACTCGAGGAAGCTAACGTCGATACGGTTATGACGGACGATGCGGCCGCACACGTCGACGAGATCTCGGGGATCACGCGTGTGTTTCTTCCGGTAGCGTTTACGGACAAGAGCGAGCAACTCCTCCTCATCGAGATAGCGGAGGACGATAGTCTGGAAGCGGTTTATGGCCTTCCCACGGAATCCGAGGTCGGAACGATGGGGATAGAATGCTGGGCGAGCTGTATCACGGTCGGTCGGTTCTGCAGAACCGTCTGTAGTCCGTGTCTTTCCGCTCCAACAAAACCGACCTGTACACCATGTGCAGTCTGTATCGGGGGCAGTGCGACTGCCTGTGCAGTTGGCTGCGGTATCAGTCAGTTCTGGTGACCACATCACCTGAACACAGTCAGCAGTGTCCAGGAGTGAACGGCCAACGACGGGCGAGTACCGGCCAACCACTGGACACCCGACAGTCCGGCAAACAAAGCGAGCGTGAAGTAATAACAGAAGGGGTCGCTTACATCGCTTGTTTTAGAAAAATTCCCCTGGGCGACCCTATTATTAAGTAAAATTCGTGTGTTTTATTATCCCAGAGTTGGAAATCAGTATATGATGGAAGAGTATCCGTCACTGGTAGACATCGCTCTTGGGACGGCAATCGTTATTGTCTGCATGCTCGTTCCGGCGATCGCGTTCGTCCTCAACATCTCTTCGCTGTTCGTCGGCATCTTTTTGACGATAATTCCGATTTTCGGAATGGCTGCAGGTGGCTGGTATACGGCACGCCGATCGAACGGCGGTACGAAAGCGGGTGCCACCGCGGGTATCGTACCGGGAGCGTACATCCTCGTGTACGTCAGTTATATCACACTCACCGAGGACGTTGGGACGGTCCTTGCCACAGAGTTGGAGTTCGATCCCGAGGGACAACTCGTACCCCCGTCGGTTTTGTTCGTCGCGTTTGGCGCATTTCTCGTCCTGTACGTCATCGGTCTAGCAGCGTTCGGCGGCTTCATCGCTCGGTACGTTCCGCTAACGACGATTCGAAAACGGATTCTGTGAGACAAAGTCGGTACGGACACTATCCGACGTCGTACGGAACCAACGGCTTTCACCGTATTCAGAACGAAAATGTATATGATTACGCTAGCCGATCGCTGGAACGGGTTATAGTTACGGGAAACAGTGAAAGGATTTCGGCTGTAAATCAGGAGCACATGGATTATTCGCGAGGTATCGGGACGCAATCGAAACTCGAGTTCACTGCCAACGAACTCACGGGTGCGCTAGGAGATTCGGTTACGGTCCTCCCCCTGCTGGTTGCGCTGGCAGCGACGACGAGCGTCTCCCTGCCGCACGTGCTGGTCGGCTTCGGCGTCTTTCAGATCGTCTGGGGGATCTACTACGGGATGCCGATGTCCATCGAGCCGATGAAGGCCCTGATCGGGCTCGCGATCGTCGGCTCGCTCTCGTATCCCGAACTTGCCGCGGCCGGGCTCCTCGCGGGCGGCGTGTTGCTCGCCGTGGGAAAGCTGGGACTCGTCGGCCAACTCCAGCGGGTGGTCGGCGAACCCGTGATCCGCGGCGTTCAGTTCGCCGTCGCCTTGCTGTTGCTCGAGGCGGCTGTCGGACTCTCAGCAGGAAACGTCCCGGTCGCTGTCGCCGGATTGGCCGTCGTCGGCTGTCTGGCGCTGGTCG
The DNA here is from genome assembly GCF_000383975.1 of Natronorubrum tibetense GA33. Taxonomy (NCBI): domain Archaea; kingdom Methanobacteriati; phylum Methanobacteriota; class Halobacteria; order Halobacteriales; family Natrialbaceae; genus Natronorubrum; species Natronorubrum tibetense. Next base: position 2,669,487 of record NZ_KB913017.1, read on the forward strand.
GCTATCGGGCCGCGAGCGTCCTGCTCATTCTCGGTCTCGGCGGGGCCGCGGCCGTCGCAACGACGGGGATGCCGACACCGCGACTGCCCGAACTCGCGCTCTTTCCCGCGGGGACGCCAACGCTCTCGGCCGGCGCACTCGAGGGAACCGTCGCCCAGTTGGGGATGACGGTCGGCAACGCCGCCATCGCGACGGCCCTGCTCTGTGGCGATCTCTACGATCGGGATGTCTCGCCCGACGCGCTCTCGCGGAGCATGGGCGCGACCTGTCTCGCCGCGATTCCGATCGGCGGCGTCCCGATGTGTCACGGCAGCGGCGGGCTCGCGGGGAAGTACGCCTTCGGCGCTCGCACCGGGGGTGCGAACGTCATCCTCGGGGTTGGCTACCTCGCGCTCGCGCTGGTGGCCACCGGCGCACTGCTGGCAGCGTTCCCGGTTGCTGTCTTGGGCGTCTTGCTCGTCGTGGTCTCTCTCGAGTTGGCTCGAGCGGCGTTCGAACCGGTCGCCGGTCATCGGTCCCTGGCGATCGTCATCGGCGTCGGTTCGCTCGGACTCGCGGTGAACGTCGGTGTAGCGTTCGTACTCGGGGCCATCGCGTTCTGGGTGCTCTCGAGTCGAGCGTGACGAACTGGTGGTATGCGTTGCAACAAGAGTGGATTCGTTCTGGATCAATAGCGGGCACGTTGGTCCTTCGAAACGATCAGATCACGTGCGGTGCGCGCGCTAAGCCGCGGCGAACGGACAGTGAGACGCGGCCCGAAAGCGTGCGAGGTCGTCGCGAGTGCGACGAGCGACGGCTTGGAAGTCGCGAAGCGTCTTCCAGTGGATGAGCGAATGAAATGAGTGAATCGGCTGGGGAGGACGTCAATATCATTGTTGCCAGCGAGAGCAGACCCTCGTTTTTATCGAATTACAACGGAGAACTCGACGAAAATGCGGAGAGACGCCAGAAGCACTCTTTAGCGCTCGAATCGCGCTCTGGGTGACGAATCCGTCGTAACTGGTTCCACTGGGATACACCAATAATTGCTATACTAAACTCCGCGCAGCCGAGAGACACGCCGCTTTTCTCCCCGGACTGCGAAGCACCGCCGATGACAGCGACCTGGGCCGAACTGTTTGACCGCGGCGGGGAGTACGACGTCACGCTCGAAGACGTGCGGACGGCGGCCGACGATCTTGCGGCTCCGTCAGCGACCGAGGAGGCATCTGAGGATGCCTGAGCGTCCCGACTCCGCACGCGTCGTCGCGGACGCAGACGTACTCGCGGCCGACCTGCTCGTCGGCGGCGACGCGCGCGAGGCCCTCGATCACGTCCGAAGCCACTCGTGGGTCGACCTCGTCGCGAGCGATCCGCTGCTCGAGCGAACGGAGCGCCTCGTGTCCGATCTCGCCGATTCGGACCTCGCGGCCGACCATCGAGAGCGCCTCGAGGCCGAGCGAGTCGCCGTCGAGCACCCCGCGGACGACCATCCAGCGCTCGCCTCGGCGTACCGCGGGGCGGCGGCACACCTGCTCTCCTACGACGAGAACCTCGGATCCCCACAGGCTGGGCTCTCCCTGCAGTCTCGCGTCTCGGTGAGCGTCCGTCCGCCGGACGCTTTTGCCCGACTGTTCGACCCCGAGAGCCTTTACGAGGCCGTCGAAGGGGGAACGTATCCGGGCCCGGATCGGGACCCACGGGAGTGAGCCGACGGCTGGGAGCGGTGTCGCGACGGCTCACCCGCCTCTCGAGTCGGGACGCTTATTCTGCTACAGCCGAGAGTGTGGAGGGGCATGAACGATCTACGCACCGGGTTAAGTTACGGGGACGTGCTCCTCGTTCCGAACCGCTCGCCAGTTGATAGCCGGAGCAACGTCGACCTCTCGACGGCTTTCACGCCGTCGATCGAACTGGAGACGCCCCTCGTCTCCGCCGCGATGGACACCGTCACGGAGGCCGAACTGGCGATCGAACTCTCGCGAGCCGGCGGGTTCGGCGTCCTCCACCGGTTTCTCACGGCCGCGGAGCAGGCCGAGCAGATCGAGCGGGTCCATGATAGCGGTGAACGGGTAGGTGCTGCAGTCGGAATCGACGAGGACTACGTCGGGCGCTGTGCCCAGCTCGTCGACGCCGGCGTCGACGCCCTCGTCGTCGACGTGGCCCACGGCCACCTCGAGCGCACGCTCGAGGCCGTCGAGACCCTCCGGGCGGCGTTTCCGGAGACCGATCTCGTCGCCGGCAACGTCGCGACCCCCGCGGGCGTCGAGGATCTCGCGGCTGTCGGTGCCGACTGCGTGAAGGTCGGTATCGGTCCGGGCTCGCACTGTACCACGCGGAAAGTCGCCGGAACCGGCGTCCCGCAGTTGACCGCGATCGACGACTGTGCGGAGGCGGCCGAGGACCTGGACGTCACTGTCTGTGCGGACGGCGGCATTCGCACGTCCGGCGACGCGGTGAAGGCGTTGATGGCGGGGGCGGACACCGTCATGATGGGGAGTCTCTTCGCCGGGACCGAGGAGGCACCCGGTGCAGTGGTCGAAGTCGACGGAACGCGGTACAAACGCTCCCGAGGGATGGCGACCACGACCGCCGCAGAAAAGCGCGACGACAAGGAAAACAACGTTCGCGCCGACGAGGGCGTCGAGGCCCTGACGCCGTACAAGGGACCGGTCGCCGACATCGTTGCGGAGTTCTGTGCCGGCATCCAGTCCGGACTCTCCTACTGCGGCGGCCACACGATCCCCGAGGCCCGCGAGAAGGCCGAGTTCATCCGGGTCGCTCCCAGCGCGAAAGAACGCGAGGGCTACCACGCGGACCACGACTGGGAGGGCGTCAGCGTCGATAGCAAATCGATGGCCGGGGGCGACCCGACGACCGACGAGGCGGTAAACGCCACCACCGAAGGCGACGACTGACCTCTCGTCCGGTTCGAACGGCTCCCGCTGTCGATACGGCGTACGGCATCGGACGGCTGATCACGATGGCGTGTCTCAGGCGGGTTTTCTGGCTTCGACTCGCGCCGAGACGATCGGCAGGTCGTCGGTCCACTCGCCCTCGACGGTGATCGAGCGATCGACGAACCCCGCGTCGGCAAGCCACGTTTCCAGTTCGTCGATCGTCGCGGCACCGCCGACGCAGGCGTCGACGGCGTCGGGATCGTCCCGGATTTCGTCGGGCAACGGTTCGGTCGCGACGAGGTCCGAAATCGCGAGCGTGCCGCCGGGTCGCAGAACGCGGTCGGCCTCCGCGAGCACCTGCTGCTTATCGGGGGAGAGGTTGACGACGCAGTTCGAGATGATCGTATCGACGCTGGAATCGGCGAGGGGCAACTGTTCGATCTCGCCGAGTCGGAATTCGATGTTCTCGTGATCGCTATCGGCCGCGTTCTTGCGAGCGCGCTCGAGCATCTCCGGAGTCATATCGACGCCGATAACGCGACCTTCGGGGCCGACCTCGCGGGCCGCCAGGAAGCAGTCGAAGCCGCCGCCGGAGCCGAGGTCGAGCACGGTCTCGCCGGCCTCGAGATTCGAAATCGCGACCGGGTTGCCACAGCCGAGTCCGAGGTTCGACTCGTCGGGAACGGACTCGAGGTCGTCGGCGTCGTAGCCGAGCGAGAGCGTGCGATCCGGATCGGCCGCTATCTCGGCGTCGGAGCTCTCACAACAGCCGTCGCCGGTCGCTGCGATGTCGCCGTACGTCTCGCGGACGTGCGTTCGCTGGTCGGTCGTCGCGTCGTCGTCGGGTGTTTCGTTCGTCGTCATTGGTGGTGTTTGGTGGTGTACAGGTCGGAAGGTACTATCGCGATCAGTCGTCCGCCGGAACGTCCACGGCAGCCCCCAGATCGAGCAGTTCGAAGACCGCCGTGTCGGCGATCCGGTAGTAAGTCCACTTCCCCTTCTTGCGGCCCTTGACCAGTCCCGCGTCCCGAAGCGTTCGGAGATGCGTCGCGACGGTCGATTGCGGAGCCTCGAGGACGACCTGCAACTCGCAGGCGCACAGTTCGCCCTCCCGGAGCGCCTCGAGAATGCGGACCCGATGTTCGTTCGCGAGCGCACCGAAGACGGTGGCCTGCGTCGTGGCCCGACCGTCGGTCGGTCGGCGATCCTCGAGTCCGGCGACGGCCCCGTCGACATCGTCGTAGACGCTTTCGAGCGCCTGACAGGCCGCCTCGAGGGACTCACTGCTCGAGTTCATATCGGGATTGATCGATCCGATGCGGTGTTCGATGGCGGTCTGTTTTTATCTGTCCCACAATAACCACATCGGCATTCATCGATATAAAGCTCTAGCAAAGAGAAGTGACGTTGGTAGATGGAACGGTCAGAAGCGATACAACTGGACTAAAGGAATCGATCCGTAATCGATAGATCGGAAAATACCGATCCGATCTTACGCTTCGTGGTCGGCGTACCACTCCGCGAATTCGGCGAACGCGCGGCCGCGGTGGCTGATCGCGTTCTTCTCCTCGGTGCTCATCTCGGCTAACGTCGTCCCGTTATACTCGAAAATGGGGTCGTAGCCGAACCCGCCCTCTCCGCGCGGGGCGACGAGCGTGCCGGCGACCGATCCCTCGAAGGTCTCCGTTCCGTTAGCATCCGCGTAGACGACGACCGTCCAGAACCGCGCCCGTCGGTTTGCCTCTTCGCTCGCGAGTCGCCAGAGTCGCTCGACGCCGACGGTATCCTCGACGTAGGCCGAGTACGGGCCCGGAAATCCGCCCAGTGTCTCGACGAACAGTCCCGTATCGTCGACGATCACCGGCTCGTCGCTCTCGAGCGCCGCAAACGTCTCGCGGGCGCCGTGGGTCGCGATCTCCTCGAGCGAGTCGCTCTGTACCTCGGTGTAGTCGTACTGAACCTGTTCGACGGATGCGATGCCGTCGAAGTACGATCGCGCCTCGCGAACTTTCCCCTCGTTACCGGTGACGAATCGGATGGTCATATGCTACTCGAGGCGGTGGCTCCCGGGCGAATATAGCCGTCGGTTCGCCGATCACCGATCGGCGTCGACGTACATCCCGATCGCCCAGTGGTTGTCCGAGAGCACGGACTGTCCGAACCCGACGTTTCCGTCGACGGCACACCGCCAGCCGTCTCCGGTGTGCCAGGCGTCGATGTGGTGCATCCGGCCGGAGGACCAGCCGAACGGCGAGTTGGAGCCCTCGAGAACCGGCGACGCTTCGCATTCGCGGTCGGCGTAGGTCGTCGGCGAGAGCTCCGTGATCTCGTACGCTCGAACCTTGTCGCCGTACTGTCGGCGACAGTCCTGGTAGAACACGAGCAGCCGATCGTTGCGGACGATTGGTCGGCCGGCGGGTCGCGTCGCACTCGGTCGATCGGTGACCACGGGGTTCGCGGCGTGTGGCGTCCAGTCGTCCGCGCGAAGCGACTCGCTGTGATAGACGTGAATCCGGTTCTCGTAGACCGAGTCACCGACGATTGCCCACCAACGGCCTTCCCACCTGAAGAGTACCGTATCGTCCGTCCCGTGATCGTTCACAACGGGCGTCGCAACCGGCCGCCACACCGTCGGAAAGTCGACCGCCTCGTACAGCGTGACCGTCGTGCCGTCCGGGCCGCCCTCCTCGGGGACCATATACTGGGTGCCTTCCCACTCGAAGACGTACGGAAAGGAGAGGTGCTCGTCCGTCTCGAGGACGATCCGATCGTACTCCCAGGTGAAGCCGCCGTCCGGGCTCGTCGCGTGTCCGATCGCCGCCGGCGGCGTTCGATCGCGATTCAGGACCTCGAAAAACATGTGCCACTCCCCGGTATCGGTGACGAACAGGAACGGATCCGCGACGAAGTCGACGGCCCCGAAATCGGTGACATCCATCGCGGTGAGTACCGGGTTGACGACCGTCGGATCGGGCTGCAACTCGAGCGGATCCGCGGCGGGCAAGTCGGCCGACGTTGGGGACGGGGACTGCTGAGCCGTCGAAATGACGCCGCCGTCGGACGCGACCGACGGCTGGCGAGACGCGTCCGGCCGAAGCCGCCGGCGGATTCGACGTACGAGGGTGGGACATGTCTGGTGGACGAACCGGCCGCAATGCCACGCCGCTCGAGAGACCGTTCGCGAGTCGATCGCAGCCGATCGAAGTCGTTCGGTAACCGACGCACTGTTGGACGACTCTGGGGTGGTACCGCCGCCGACAGTATCGTTCGTTCGAGCCACTATACGTGACCCTCTCTATCGGTGCTAATTGTTAGTCACTGACTGTCCGGTCGCCGGGAACCACGCGAATCGACAGCATCGATTGACATCCTCCTCCGGCTAAAGCCGCAGGTATTCTCCTTGCTTTGTATAACAGATGCCTACCGGAACCGCTCTGGTCGGCAACCGACGACTGATTAACACTGCTACTGCCGTAGAGCTGACTCACATCGATCGTGAGCGATCAGCGTAATTCACTGGGATGTCGTCGGCGCTGTCGCCGATAGCCTCTACAACAATCCGGCCTTATTTCCGGCGATCGCTCGCAGCGGTTAGTTCTCGTCGTCGTCGACGATGACTTCGACGGGTTCGTCCTCGGTCTCCTGGCTCTGCTCGGTCGTCCCCTGTTCTTGCTGCCAGAGGAGCGCGCCGGCGATGAGCACGACGACCCACGAGCGCCAGTTGGCGAGGTTCAGCGTGTAGCCGACGCCGAAGGGTTTCTCGACGAGCATTCCTTCGCCGGGCTGCCAGTACGACGAGAGCATGCGGCCCATGCTGGGTCGTTCGAAGTTGTACGGTACCCCGAGAATCTCTCCGGAACTCGGCTTGTCTGCCATGCGCGAACGTACATCCTCCCCGGATATGAGTATTGGGTACTCGTCTCTCTGCTCGCAAGGGACCCTCCGAGGTGCGCTCGAGGCGCTATCGCCGCCGGTTTCACCGTTCCGCGACCGCACGCTCGAGCCCGGCGACGAGCCCGTCGGCCATCGCTTCGAGCGCCAAACTGGGCTCGCCGTCGTCGCGTTCGGCCGCCTGCTCGTGCGACATGGGGACGTGGACGAACCCGGCGCTGAACTCCCGATCACTCGTTTCGACGAGATGGCGCGCGGCGTAGAGGAAATTGTTGCAGGCGTGCGTTCCGGCGTCGGTCGACAGCGTGGTCGGGACGCCCGCCTCGAGCATCGCTTCCTTCATCGCTCGAAGCGGCAGTGTCGCGAAGTAGGCGTCCGGCCCGTCGTCCACCGCCGGCTCGTCGACCACCGTTCGAGCCTCGTTGTCGGGGATTCCCGCGGTATCCCGGAGATTGATCCCGACGCGCTCGAGCGAGAGGGTGTTCCGACCGGCGGCCAAGCCGAGTCCGCAGACGATATCGGGGTCGTGGTCGTCGATGGCGGCCTCGAGCGCCGGACGGACGCGGTCGAAGACGACAGGAAGTTCGCGTCCGACGACGGTGGCGTCGCTGACGGTCGTTCCGTCGAGGCGGTTCGCGAGCTGGCTCGCAGGGTTGGATTCGAACTCGCCGAACGGTTCGTAGCCGGTGAGCAGGATCTCGGTCATCGATCGCATCTCAAACTGATCGGGCATGAGTTCCTCGATTCGACGGCCGCGACACGAACGCTTTTCACCCCAACCATCTTACACTAACGCATGAAACGCAACGTCGGCGGTCTCGATCGGATCGTCCGAGGCGTCCTCGGCATCTGGCTGGTCGTGGTCGGTGTGGCAGCGTATTCTGAGGACGAACGTGAACGCGCCGCAATCGCGGCGATCGCGGGACTCGGACTGCTCCAGAACGTGCTGACCGGCTTTTGCGGCGGAAACCTGCTGTTCGGACTCGACACGACCGCCGGTGAGGACGACGCCTGCTCGCTCGAGTAACTGGGCAGCCCACTGATTCCGGCCCGTCGCTGCTCACGTACCCTCTACGTATCGACCCCGGCCCTCTACGTCCCGCAGGCGCTCGAGTACTCTCTCCTCGCCGACCTCGCGGTACCCCTCCCGCACCGCCTCGCGCAGCGGCTCGGGATCGTCCGCGGTGCCGACGAGGCTCTGGTCGAAGACGTGAACGTCCATCGCGTAGTCCTCGACGTGGTCGGTGTGGTAACCGAGGCCGAAGTCGATAAGGTAGGTGCGGTCCGGTGCCGGCTCGCGCCCGTCGCCCGCTCGCTTCTCCCGAGACTCGTTGCATCTCCCGACCCGGACGTTCCGCGTCGTCGGATCGCCGTGGACGAACCCCGCTCGATGGAGTCGGGCGAGGTGGCGGCCGACGTCACGAACGCGCTCGGGCGTGAGAGCGTCGCGGAGGTCGGCGTCGCCGACGTACTCGAGTTCCAGTCGTGCCTCGAGCGGATCGACATCCGACAGCACCGGCGTCGGCACGCCCTCGCGACGGGCGAGACTCGTCAGACGGGCCTCGAGGGTCGTGCGCTCGCGCCGGAGACGCTCGTCGAGGGCGGGATGCCGGTAGCTCTTCGACTCGCGGTGTTTCGTGACTCGGCCGGCGTCGGGCTCGAGGGAGACGAGAGCTTCCGCGCCGCGGACCCGGCCGTCGTCGGTGCGTCCGAGTTGCAGGTCAGACTCGTCGGCCCGCCAGGTGACCGGCACCTGATCGGGCCGGTAGTTCGGATCGACGCGCGAGTCCTCGAGCGCCAGCGTGTCGCCCGCATTGTACATCTTCGCGCCGAGTACGGCGATCATGCCCGCGTTGTCCCGCAGGAATCGCGCCTCGGGGGCGTGGAACTCGGCCCCGCGCTGGGCGCACATCGACTCGAGCATCTCGCGCAGGCGGGCGTTCTGTCCGACGCCGCCGCCGAGGACGAGTTCGTCGCTGCCGGTCAGCGAGAGCGCGCGCTCGGCGACCTCGGTGAGCATTCCGAAGATGTTCTCTTGGAGGGAAAAGCAGACGTCCTCGATCGGCGTCCCATCGTCGTGGGCCTGCTTCGCGGCGCTCATGATCCCCGAAAAGGAGAAGTCCATCCCCTTGACGACGTAGGGGAGGTCGACGTATTCGCCGTCTTCGGCGGCGGCCTCGACTTTCGGCCCGCCGGGGTGTGTCCAGCCGACGTGGCGGGTGAACTTGTCGATCGCGTTGCCGACGCCGGTGTCCATCGTCTCGCCCAGTACGCGATACCGGCCGTTGCGATAGGCCAGCAGGTGGGCGTTCGCGCCGCTCGCGTTCAGGCAGACGGGGGAGTCAAAACCCGACGTGTGCCGGCCGATCTCGAGGTGGGCGACCATGTGGTTGACGCCGACGAGGGGGACCTCGAGGGCCTGGCTCAGCGCGCGCGCGGCCGTGCCGACGATGCGCAGGCAGGGACCGAGACCGGGACCTTGCGAGAAGGCGACGGCATCGATCGGCGGCTCCGAGGACGGACCGTCGTCCGTCTCGCGAGCGTGCTCGAGTGCGGTCTCTACGACGCGTGGAATCGCGTCGTGCATGTGTTCGGCGGCCTCGCGCGGATGGATGCCGCCGCTGTCGGGTTCGTAGGCGTCGCTCTCGATGAATACGTCGTCGGTAGCGCCATCGTAGACGGCCGCGCTGGCCGCCCAGGCGGTGCCTTCGATGCCGAGAATTCGGGTGTCAGAACTCACGTGTAGGTATCCGGCTGTACGATCGGTCGGGAGAGTGGAGCGGAACTGTCCCCGTTATTCCCACTCGGTGTACCCACACTTTCCGCAGTGGGTGCGGTCGCCGTGGTCGGCGAGGAAAACGTCTCCGCAGCGGGGGCACTTCTCGCGCTCCGTGGTGCCGTCGTCGTTGTAGAGTTCGTGTCGTGCCATTTCAGGCCTCCTCCGCTTCCGGCTCGGCGTCCTCTTCGGCGGCACCGATCTTGTTGCGCTCGAGCATGTGGTCCTGCTCGACGTCGCGGGCGTTGTCGGCCGTGTCGTAGACTTTCGCCTGTCCGACGGTCTTGCGCATCCCGAACTTGGTGTCGAGTTTGCGGACGACGACCTCGTCGGCATCCTTGTTCAGTTTGGCCGCGAGACTGTCCCGAACCTGCAGGCGCGAGGGGGTCGCGTCCTCGTGGGTCAGTTCGAAGGTAACGTCCGTTCGATGCAACATGGGGTTCTCCGTTTCGGAGATGATGTCGACGTCCATGATATCACTCAGTTACACTACTATCCCCGTGTAGCGCCTAAAAGGATTTCGAAGCATGCAGCCGATTGCACGGGTACTCGAGTCGGTCTCTCCGTCGACCGGCGAGAACGCCGCTCCGTCGACTGCGCCGACGCTGACGAACGCCGTTGAATTCGGCTTCAACGAATGAGAGTGTTTACATGTTTTGTGGATGAATCCCTTCGGTGATGCCCTCCAGACGACACGTACTCGCCGGCGGCGGCCTCGCCCTCGCGGGGGTCGCCGGCGGCCTCCAGTTCGTCGACAGACCGATCTCACCCGGAGCGACGACCGAGACCGACTGGCCGATGGCGCGGTACGACCCCGCCGGAACCGGTCACAATCCAGCCGCTTCGGGGCCGAAAGACGGCGTCGACGTCGCGTGGCAGCGTGACAGGGAGTCGCCAATGCACGGGCTGGCGGCACCGATTCTCGTCGGGGAGACGCTATACGTCGTCGGCCGAGGGTCGCTCGTCGCGTTCGATCGGACCACCGGCGAAATTCGATTCGCACGGGACGGTCGCTACTGGTCGACGCCTGCTCGAGCCAAAGCGAGAGCCTACCGACACGACACGCTCGCCGTCAGCGGCCGCGAGGGGATTCGCGGAGTGAGCGCCGGCGGCGGCTACGCGGCGTTCGGGCGGTCAGTCGGCACCGAGCGCTGGCACAGCCACGGCGGGGAGGTCCGGCGCTGGTCCAGTTCGTCGCCGCGGGAGCCGTCGCCTGTCACGGCCGACGGGACGGTCTACGGGGTCGTTCCCGACACCGACCGCGTCGTTGCCCTCGATGCGAGCAGCGGCCGCGTCCTGTGGGAGCGAACGGTCGGCGACGAGCGGTCGATCGGTTCGAACCGACCGGCGGTCCGCGACGGGACCGTCTACGTCTCGAGTCGTCCCGGCGACGTCGTCGCGTTCGACGCCGAGACGGGCGACACTCGCTGGAGCGTTAGGCCGGATCCCCACGCGGACAGCGCCCTGAACTACCGTCACTTCGGGCCGGCGACGGCGACCGATGCGGGGCTGGTCGTCCCCGAACAGGAGGGCGTCGTCCTGCTCGACCGGGCCGACGGCAGCCTCCAGTGGGAGTACGTCTACGACGGGAACGCTACCGACGGAAGCGCTGCCGTCGCCGACGGGACCGTGTTCGTCACCGACGGCGCGGAGTCGCTGCACGCGATCGACCTCGAGAGCGGCGAGCGGGAGTGGATCGCCGACTACGGTCCCGACACGGACCCGGTCGTGGCCGACGGCGTCGTCTACCTCGGCTACCAGATCTCCGAACTGGTCGCGATCGACGCCGAGACCGGCGACCGGCGATGGACCTACGAGGATTCGACGTACTTCACGCAGCCGATCGTCGGCGACGGCGCGTTGTACGTCCTCACCGGCGAGGGACTACTGGCTCTCGAGGAGGCGAGCTGACCGTGTCGCGCGACCGAAACGACGGGTACGACCGGCGGGAGTGGTCCGTCGTGCCCGTCCTCTCGGCGGCCGTCGGCCGGCTCAGTCGGAATCCGTCCCTGCTCGTTCCGTTCGCCGCCGCGGGGATCGTTCTCTCCGTCGTCGACGCGCTCCGGCGGCGCGATCCGATCCCGGTCCTCGAGTACGGGGGGCTCGACGAAGCGACTGTCTACGTCGAGTTTCCCGGTTATCCGACCGGCGTTGGGCAGACGACGCTGCCCCTCGAGTCGCTCGTCGGACTCGAGGCGCCGTATCTCGCGTGGGGATTCGGACTGTACGTCCTCTCCGTGCTCGCGGTTTCGATCGCCGGGGTTATCACCTTGACACGCCTGCTGGACGGCGAGACGCGTCTCGGACCGCTCCCGTCGTATCTCGGGCTCGTAGTCGGAATCGACCTCGCGCATCGGCTGCTCGGCTCGATCGGGTTCCTTCAGGAGATGGGGCTGCTCGGGCTTGTTCCGCTGGCAGCGTTCTTCGCCGTGCTGGTGTGGCTCTTTCCAGTGCCCGGACTCGTTGCCGCTGGCATGCCGCCCTGGACGGCGATCCGACATGCCGGCGCCTGGACCCGGGGCGTCCGCTGGTCGGTGCTCGGACTGATACTCGTCCTCGGAATCGTCACCTGGCTTCTCACCAGCGTTCCCGTCATCGGCGCGTTCCTGGGTAGCGCGCTCGTCGCACCGGTTCACGCCGTCGCGATCGTCTCGCTGTTCGAGAACCACCGTGACGAACGGGTCGGGATGCCGGTCGAAGCGAGACTCTAAGCCACTGAAACGGTTTCCACACCGATCGCGACGCTGTCCTGGGACCGCGGGTTGACTGACTTCAGCGACTACTATCACCGTCGAGAACGGCCAGACCACGGGGCGTCTGCGTCTCGAGTTCCGCTGGCCAGTCGATAACGACGCGCTCCCAGCGGCCGCCGAAGTCCTCGCTGACGAACAGGCCCCGGTTGTTCAGCGCGTAGACGACGCCGTCCTCGCGCGTCGTGTCGAAGACGGCACGAACGACCCCGTCGCCCGTCGGCAGCCCGTGGTCGTCGAGTCGCTCCCAGGGGTCGCCGTCGGTGCGGCGGTAGGCGTACGACTCGGCCGTCTCGGCCGTGTGGGCGCTTCGAGCGCCGCTCGCGCTCGAGACGATGACCGAGTCCGGATCGCCCGGGTCGGTAGCGAGCCCCCAGCAGTAGGTGTGGTCGAGGCCCTCCTGGGGATGGGTCCAGGACTCGCCGCCGTCGTCGCTCTCGGCGTAGCCGTCGCCCGCGGCGGTGTAGACGCGCCCCTCTCGGCCCGGGTGGATCGCCAGCGTGTGGTTGTCCCGGCGGGAGCCTTCGGGTCGTTCGTGCCAGGTCTCGCCGCCGTCGGTGCTCAGGACGAACGCGCCGGCCTCGATGCCGACGTAGAGACGGTCGGGATCGAACGGATCGACCTCGAGCCAGCGGACGTGGTGGGTGTGCGGGCGCGGCGGGAAGTACCACTCCTCGGCGGAGGGGAGATCGGTCAATCCCGGGAGTACAGTCCAGGAGTCGCCGCCGTCCGTGGAACGGTAGACGCGACTCGGCTCTGTGCCTGCGTAAACCACGTCCGGGTCGTGGGGGCTGACCGCAAGCGACATGACCGCGTCGCTGACGAACTCGGCCTCGAGGCGCTCGAACGACGAAACGCCGGCATCGGCGCTCTGCTCGCCCGTCCTGTCCTCCGTCGACTGCGCGCGAAAGAGTCCGTCCTCGAAGGTCCCGACGAAGACGCGATCCGGGGCGGCGGGGGAAGCGGCGACGCACTCGAGATCGTAGCCCTCGAGGCGGGTTGTCACCGTCCAGTCGGTATCGGTCGGTCCGCCTGGGGTACACACGAGGAGTCGATCGCGGAGTGCCGCGTAGAGGGTCGACATGGTGGGACGGACGGGTGCCAGCTACAAACGATCAGGGGTGGCGAAGCGGGCCGGGCGACTCGAGGCGACTCGATAACCGTCTCGATCGGGAGCGTCCCACTGGGCCTGCTTTCACGACGAAACTCCCGTTGTAACCGGAGTCGGATACGGCAAACTATCACCCCGACGAACAATGCTCGGCTCGGACGCGGTCGACCGCGCGGCTCGGATCCGGTCGTGTTTCGCGGTAGTCACGATACCGAGACTTCCACCAGAATTAATACATCTCGGCCACCAACCGATGGCTCGACTATGACCGACCGGCCGCCGTCCCCACAAACGCCGACCGCCCTCTCCACGACCGCCGCCGACGAGGACCGTGTCGTCGCAACGACACCCCAGCTCACCGCGCGCATCGAAGACGCGGTCGGCTGTCGACTCGACGAGAGCGTCCTCGAGGAGTTGCTCCTCGAACTCGACCGCAGCGAGTACGTCGAGTGGGTGACGATGACGCGAAACGGCGAGTACGTCTGGGATCTGACCGACTCGCCCGACCTGATCGCCGACGCCGTGGCGACGGCCGTCGTCGAGCGCGTCGAAGGGTGGCTCGAGGGGAAACTCGACGACTAGCGCCGCGGACGCGCTCGATCGGAGACCGGCCCGACTGTGGGTCGTAGACGCGTCGGATGTCGGCTCGCTTCCCGTCCGGAGCGGACGTACCAAAGAGGACAAGAGCGGTCAGTTTGTGGGAAATGACATGGACCGTGAACGTCGCGCAGTGCTAGTCAGTGCAGGGACGCTTTCAATGGGTGCCGTCGCCGGGTGTCTGTCGAGCAGTTCGCCGGAGCCTCGTGCGGTCGACATGTACTACCCCGAACCCCGCGTCGTCGACGTCGACAGCGAGCACCAGTCCGGAGACAGATACGACTTCACCGTCGAAATCGAAAACACCGGAGCGAGCGGCGACGTCGGGACGACGCTCGTCTGGATGGACGATCAGAACGACGACCCGTACGACGCGTCCACGGACGCGGAAACCAGCAGCGAGCGGTACTTCGACGCCGACGAGCGCCGGGAAGTGACCGTTACCGAGGAGCAGCCGACGGACCAGGAGGCGTACGGATTTCGAGTCTGGGCCGCGGAGATCGGCGTCGAGATCGAGAACGAGGGCGACGACGGACGAGTCGACGTTCGATTGCTAGACGGCAGCGAGGTCGTAGACGACGCCGAGCTACGACTGGACGCCGACGAGACGACGACCTTCGAATTCGAGAGCGACTACGCCGAGGCCCACCCGGAGGAACTCGAGATCGAAGTCGAAGCTATCGAATAACGATCCGTTTCGTCGTTCGCGTGACCGCCAGTAGAGCGGGCAGTTCGGGTACATCATTATAGTAACAACTGAAACGATGTACACATCGATCGCATAGCTCGCGGGTCGTCCCTCCCCGCTCGCTTTCCGCGGTTCTCGCTCACTCCGTTCGCTCCGAACCGCGTACGTTCCGAACCGCGCTGCCTCCTGCGATCGGGTGTGTAGTGATTTTCAGTGGCTACTATAGCGTTCGGCTCGCTCGAGGTGTGACCCGATAGCATTCGTCTATCGCGGCTGACACCAACGGGGTTATGTCCACCCAGTTCGGACCGCTGGTATGACACTCCCCGCCTCCACTACCGACCCCCTGATACCCGATAAGACGATGCTGTACTGTTTCGACTGCGGCCACGAGAGTCCCATCGAGGGCGACTGGAACCAGCGACCGAACGGCGACGCGGTCGACTACGACTGTCCGGTCTGTCGGACGACGATCACCAGCCGACCGCGCCGGGATCGCCACCAGCCCGGCGGCGAAGCGAGACTGCTTCACTGCTCGAGCGACTGATTGGGCGCTCAGTCCCCGCGGAGAACGAGCGGCCCCATCGCGGACGTTCGCTTCGCGATTGTCGCCAACCGGAGGATGTAGGAGACGAACAGCAAGAACGGCAGGACACAGATCGTGTACGCGGCACAGATGACCCACAGCCAGACGTCGATCCCGAGGAGCGTGCCGCTGATCGAGGTCCCGTCGACGAGCATCACCATGCCACCCGCGACGACGAGCGCCGGCACCGCGAGATACAGAATTCCCTGCGAGAGTTTGACCAGCGACCACTGGAAGTAGAGCGTCTTGATGTACTCCCGCGCGGGGCCGTACATCGTGAGCGCCTCGAGCGTTTCCCGACCCGTCTCGCGTTGTGCCGTCGTGAGGCGGTCCTCGTATTGGTCCAGCAGCCAGCGCAGATCGTACATCTTCCGGTCGTAGTTGTAGTTCAGCGCGGCTTTCATCACCGCGAAGGAGCCGAAATCGGCGTTCTCGAGCTGGTCCGTCGCTACCTCGGCGTTCTCGAGCAGGTCCTCGACGTACGCCTCGGTGTGCTCCCGGAACTCCTCGTCGTCGCTCTCTTGGACCGCGTTCTCGAACGCGCGAGCGCGGTCGCTGGTCGCGTCGATGAGTTCCTTGAGAAAGAGCGCCGGATTGGCGGGGCTGGGAAACTCGAGTAAGTCGTCGGTATTCTTGTAGAAGTCCATCGCCAGATCCATCCGCCGGCGCTGGCTGCCGAGCGGGCCGATCTCCTGGGAGAGGACGAGTTGGTTGATCGAGACGACCAGCGTGGTACCGGTGATGAGCGCGCCGATCAGCGCCTGAAAGGACATCTTGACCCAGTCGGTGGTCAACAGCACCTCCTGTGCCGACGGCGGGTTCGAGACCCCCCAGAACATGAGCGCCCCGAAGATCCCGGCGGCCATTCCTCCAGTGAGCGCCCACCGATTCGCGTTGAGCAGCACCCAGAGCTTGTAGCGATTCTCAGCGGCCCGACCCCGCATCGTGTTGTCGGACGAGAAGTCCTTCATGCGTCCTCGAGCGACCGCTCGAAGATCAGGTACTTCGTCCCACCGCCGTCGTAGGAGACGGTCTCCACGAGTCGCCACCCCTCCGCGGCCAGTTCGTTGAGTCGTTGCTCGGGGTTGGCGGACTCGCGTTTCGTGAGTTCCGTCGGGGGCTCGACGGCTTTGTACTCCCAGTCGGCGGACTCGCTAGTCATTTCCGTAATAGATCACTCGGTGACAGGTGATGGTTGTCCCTGCACCTGATAGAGCTATTTGGGTGGCTCGAGTTGCTACCCTCATACACCGCTCGTTACTCGAGCGACTCCGGCACCACCCGACAGCCACAGGGCGAGACCGTGGCCGTCATCGGTCCGGCGACCACCGCCATCGTGATCGGCTCACCACAGCGCGGGCAGCCGGGGAATTTTAATGTGTATCGAGAGTATCGCGAAACGTTCCGGCGAGCGGACGGCTGGTGCTGTTTCGTCGTCTACCAGCCGCACGGTCGCTCTGGATGTACGATCGTCAACGATAAGATGGTTCGCTCGAGCGACCTGCCGTTACTTCGCTGGCACGGGGGTGGCGATCACCGTGGGACTGAACAGGCAAAAATCTTGATTAATTCGGTCTTTTACCCGGGCCGGAAAGTTAGATGAGATCTTGAGGGAGCTTTGCGCCGTGTTCTTACAGTTCTCTGTCGAATGAGACAAGCGTTGCGTCAACAGCGTTTGCAGTGGCGAGAACAAGTGCATCCATCGGATAGAGTAGTGTCTTTTTCTGAAGCTGATTTGCCTCGATCATATCCGATGCGTCTGGGAACGTGACGGTCCTCCGGGAACTAACTCGCTGTTCGATTCGCTCGACGCGCTCACGTTCGAACTGCTTCTTTTTCGATAGCACTGATCGAAGTTCCATAGGGTTCAGAACGGACGTATGGGTCTCGTCGAACTCGTCGAGAACACGAACGGCAGTTTCGGAGCGGTCGGTATCGTGAGTTACAGCAGCGACAAGAACGTTCGTGTCGGAAAAGAGTTTCATAGCCGTTCGCGAACGTCACGGACCTTTTCGACTGCATCAACGTCTACGTCGACGGCTAACTCAGAGAGTGCGTCTCCGAGCGGGACCTCTTCGTCATCCTCAGGGTCTCCAGCCATGAACTCAGCGAAGTCGTCGGTTGTGAGACTCATACCGTATGATTACTGGGAAAATTGCAAAATCCTACTGGTGGAACCGAATCGAATCAATCCCGTCCAACTACTCAGGGCTCTCGAGTGCCGACGTTCGCGAACCACTGTTCCCGTGATCAACACCCGTGTGTAGTAAGCGGCCACGGTCGTCGGAATGTCCATTCGTTGCGACCGGTCCCACTGATAGCTGCGTCCGGAAAATCCCAGAAGAGCTATAGCTTTCATCTGGAAGAGATATGTATGAAGCGACGCGCTCTCCTGTCGACAACCGGCGTTTCGCTCCTCTGTGTGTCTGGATGCACGTCCGTCGACGACGACCCAGCGCTCCCACTTCTGGATTCGGTCTCCGTCCGGAACCGATACAGTGAGCCTCGAGATGTAGACGTTACCGTCACAGAGGGCGAGGAGACGCGCTTTTCGGAGACGTATACGATCGATCCCGGATCGGAACCTGTCGAAGAGGCCCCCGTCGACGGGGCCGGTCAGTACCTCATCCGAGCCGCTACCAACGACAGCGAGCAGGAAGTTGCCGCCGCTGACAACATCGACGGGGAGGAGCGATGTGTCAGCATTCGGTTCGAAATCAGCAGTACCGGCGGATTCACTCCCCCGTCAATCATCTCCTCTCGTGACTGCTGAGTGTCGAAACTGTATCGAGTCGGCTTCGGTTGTGGATCGTTCAGTGTGGCTCGAGGAGTGTCCGCTTCAGCGACTATCCGATTGACATCCTCCTCCGGCTAAAGCCGGAGGAATCCTGAGTCAAGCGAATCGAAGATTCGCGTACGTCGCAAACCTCCGGTTTGCTCAGTGTTGGAGATTTCAGGTTTACAGTCCTACCGAGCATCCGAACGGTGAGAATCCGTGGGATGCTCACGGACTGTAGCGGGTGGGACTGCTGGGAGTGCCAAGCCCCCGGTACTCCTATCCTCTATCATATTCGGACTCCTAGAGTTGTTTTTGCCTCGGGGAGTCCGGTAGACTTCGACGGACTCGGAGTTACTTTCTTCGTGCTTACAGCAGTCAACTCCAGTCGAACCCTGTGAGGGTTCGCCGGTCATCGACTGGTTCCGATTACTGTTTGATTGCTTGGGGCGGGCAGGCCGCCATCGTAGGACGAGGCAGAATCACTCTGTTCTAGCCTGATTCCTCCTTCTACATAGGATGGTCTGCCACTTGAAAATACGGATCAGAAATCTCGAACTGGCCATCGAAACGTGGATTGTGTTTGTGTTGTCGGATTCATCCTGCGGCTAAAGCCGCAGGTATTCTCCTTGCTTTGTATAATTCAAAGCGGTACAGAATTTTGATGGGAGGGATTTGAACCCATTGTGAGACGTTCCTGCTCCGTCGCTTCGCTCAGTCCGCGGGCTGGCACTCACAGGGCTTTAAATCCCAGCTTCGACGACTATTCGCGCCGCTCACGAAGTTGTTCGCGGCGCAAAATTATGGACTCGCTGGGATTTGAACCCAGGGCCTCTTCCTTGCGAAGGAAGCGATCTACCACTGATCTACGAGCCCTCGACCGTTCCTAACCTCGGTTTCTATTTGTAGCTTGTGTTTCGAGGACGATTCGAGAGTCACCACCACTCGAGTCGCCCCACTCACTCGAGCCCGGATAGTAAAATCGTAATTAGTATAATTGTGATTTTATAATCACAATTATTATGGCCGTGGCCCGCGAGAGACCGGTATGAGTCAGCCACGGTTCGTCGACCGCGAGGACGAACTCGAGCTTCTGAAATCGCGGTTCGAGAGCGACACGGCCGAGTTGCTCGTCGTCTATGGCCGGCGACGCCTCGGGAAGAGCGCGCTCGTCCGAGAGGCGATCCGGGACCGCGACGACGCGATCTACTGGCAGGCGACCGAGGAAACGGCGGCTGCCCAACTCGAGAACTTCGTCGAGACGGCCAGCGAGACGGTCCCGATGCTCGAGGACATCAAGCGCGACTGGGAGGCCCTGGTCCGGGCGCTCGGACGACAGGACGCGGTCGTCGTCATCGACGAGTTTCCGTATCTGGTCGAATCCGACGACGCGCTGCCCTCGAAGATCCAGCGGGTCTGGGACCTCCACCTCGAGGAGACGGCCGCGACGCTCGTGCTCGTGGGGTCGTCGATCAGCGTCATGGAAGAGAAGGTCCTCAGCGGTGGTAGCCCGCTGTACGGCCGCCGGACGGGGACGATCGACCTCCCGCCGCTCGAGCTTCGGGACGCACGGCGGTTCTATCCGGAGGACGATCCCGATTCGATCGTTCGGACGTGGAGCGTGTTCGGTGGAACGCCGTACTATCTGCAGGCGCTCACCCCCGATGCGTCGCTGGCCGAAAACATCCAGTCCCACGTGCTCTCCGAACACGGTGTCCTTCACAACGAACCCGAGTTCCTGTTGCGAACGGAGTTCGGCATCCGAGAGCCCCAGACGTACTACACGATCCTCCGGGCGATCGCGACGGGGAAGCGAGAGTCGAACGAGATCGCGGACTTTGCCGGCGTCGACTCGAACGCACTCAGCTCGTACCTCTCGAAGCTGCGCCGACTCCGGTTGATCGAACGAGATATTCCGGTGACGGCCAATCCAAACGCGACCCGGAAGAGCCGGTATCGGCTGAACGAGCCGCTGTTCAACTTCTGGTTCCAGTACGTCTACGGACAGGAGGGGAAGATCGCCCAACTCGGCGACGACGCCTACGAACAGCTGGTCGAACCGAGCTTTTCGGAGTACATGGGGACGATGTTCGAGCGCGTCTGCCAGAACGCGCTCCCGTCGCTCGTTCCCAAAACCTATCAGGGGATCGGCTACTGGTGGCACGACCACCACGAACTCGACGTCGTGGGACTCGCGAGCGACGGGACCCTCGTCGCTGGCGAGTGTAAGTACACCACCAGGGAGATGACGAAGAACGATCTAACCGCGCTCGAGCGACGAACGGCTCAGGTGCGGTGGACGCCACCCGAGGGCACCGAGCTGACACACCGCTACTGTTGTTTCTGCCGGTCCGGATTCTCGGCCGAACTTCGAGCGGTCGCCGAGAATCGAGACGACATTTCGCTGTTCACCCCGGCGGATATCGTCACGAACTGACTTCGAGCCCGATCCGACAGCGTACAGAGCAGCCCACGATTCGTCGTATTCGACCAGCTACAGCCTCGAGCCG
The DNA here is from genome assembly GCF_000383975.1 of Natronorubrum tibetense GA33. Lineage (NCBI taxonomy): Archaea > Methanobacteriati > Methanobacteriota > Halobacteria > Halobacteriales > Natrialbaceae > Natronorubrum > Natronorubrum tibetense. The sequence continues at coordinate 2,690,051 of NZ_KB913017.1, forward strand.
CGCCCACCCGACCCGCCGACGTGTAACACCCGAAGCCGCCCGGCCAACAGTCCGACGAGGAAGCCCGTGAAGTGTGCGAACAGGGCGATTCCGGGGCCGCCGGTCGCAAGCGTCACGGCGATCGCCAGGCCGACGAACACCAGCACGGCAAACCACTGCGGGACGTCGATGAACGATGCCAACCCGGCCGACAGTCGGTTCGAGGCGATCAGGTAGCCCAACAGGGCGAAGACGGCCCCGCTGGCGCCGAGGACCGGAGCCTGTTCGACCCAGCCGCCGACGAGGGGCATCCCTTCGAAGACCCCGCTGAGGACGATCTGTGAGATTCCGGCGATCACGCCCGTCACCAGGAAGAACGTGTGGAATCGAAGTCGGGTAGTCGCCCGCGCGACGGGCCACCCGAAGACGATCAGCGCGAGGCTGTTCGACACCAAGTGGCCGATCCCGCCGTGGGCGTAGACGCTCGTGACGATCGTCCACGGGTTGGTCGTCAACGGCGTCGCGAGGACGAACAGGCCGGCCATCACGCCGATCCCAATGATTGCCGTGAGCTGCTGGGCGGCGAAGACGACGACGAAGACGATCAGGAGTTCGACGATGGGACTGCTCGACCCCTCGGTCGATCGGTCGTCCCCACTGGCGTCGGACCCGAGGGAGGTAACTGACTGCGACCGCGAACGCCTCGACATAGGAGCCTCTCCGACGGCGACCGACAAAAGCCTCCGCACTGACTCGTAGAGTGTGAGAACGGCGGACCGACTCGAGTGTGGTACGTGGTGGTGAACGTAGACGGACTCTCAGTGTGGACTCGAGTGGATCGCTGGTGAGGGTTTAGACCGGCTGTCGATTACGACTCGAGTATCCTGCTCGTGCTGGCGGCGATGAGGGCCACACCCTCCCCAACCGATTCGTTCGTTCCCTACGGTCTCTCACTCATCCACTGGAAGACGCAAGCGTCTTCCAAGCTGCTGAAAAATCGAAGATTTTTCGCATCGCGAGACGGCAACGCCGTCTCGACTGACTTCGCTCGTGCTACTCGCGAAGACCTCACGCGACTTCGGACCGCGGTTCGTCATCGACTCACCGCGGCCCAGCACGCGCCACTGCACGTGGACTGACGGTATGTACTCAGTACGTGAATAACCACACAGCTATCGCTCCGACCCAGAATCAACGCGCAAAAACGGTGAAAACGCGAATCGACCGTTAGTCTTCGAGGACGATCTCGATCGAGACGTCGTTCGGCACCTGAATGCGCATGAGCTGGCGGAGTGCGCGTTCGTCGGCGTCCAGATCGATCAGGCGCTTGTGGACGCGCATCTCCCAGTGCTCCCACGTGGCAGTGCCCTCGCCGTCAGGCGACTTCCGGGTCGGCACCTCGAGGGTCTTCGTCGGCAGCGGGATCGGACCGCTCAGGTTGACGCCGGTATTGTTCGCGATCTCGCGGACATCGTCACAGATGTCGTCTAAGTCTTCTGGGCTCGTGCCCGCGAGTCGAACGCGTGCCTGCTGCATTTATTCTTTCTCGTGAACTTCGAGGACCTTTCCGGCCGCGATGGTCTGACCCATGTCGCGGATGGCGAAGCTCCCGAGTTCTGGGATCTCGCTCGATGGCTCGATGCTGAGTGGCTTTTGTGGTCGGATGGTGACCACAGCAGCGTCACCCGACTGGATGAAGTCGGGATTCTCCTCGGCGACCTCGCCGCTTGCTGGGTCCATCTTCTTGTCGATGGACTCGATCGTACAGGCGACCTGTGCGGTGTGGGCGTGGAAGACCGGCGTGTAGCCAGCCGTGATCACGGACGGGTGCTGCATGACGACGACCTGGGCCTGGAACGTCTCGGCGACGCTTGGCGGCTCGTCGGCCGGGCCACAGACGTCACCGCGGCGGATGTCGTCCTTACCGATGCCGCGGACGTTGAATCCGACGTTGTCACCGGGCTCGGCTTTTGGCACCTCTTCGTGGTGCATCTCGATCGTCTTCACTTCGCCGCCCACGTCGCTGGGCTGGAAGGAGACGTTGTCGCCGATGTTCATGATACCGGTTTCGATACGTCCGACTGGGACGGTACCGATGCCGGAGATCGTGTAAACGTCCTGGATCGGGAGTCGGAGCGGCGCGTCCGTCGGTGGCTCCGGTGCCGGCAGGTCGTTGAGTGCCTCGAGCAGGGTACGGCCGTCGTACCACGGCGTGTTGTCGGAGGCTTCGGCGATGTTGTCGCCTTCGAACGCCGAGATCGGGATGAACGAGGCGTCGTCGGTCTGGAACTGAACCTGCTTGAGCAGCTGGTTCACTTCGTCGACGACATCGTCGAAGGTATCCTCTTTGTAGTCGACGACGTCCATCTTGTTGATGCCGATGATGAGTTCGTCGATACCGAGGGTTCGGGCCAGGAAGACGTGCTCCTGGGTCTGGGGCGCGACACCGTCGTCAGCGGCGACGACGAGGACGGCGTTGTCCGCCTGGGATGCGCCCGTGATCATGTTCTTGACGAAGTCGCGGTGGCCAGGACAGTCGACGATGGTAAACTCGTACTCGTCAGTCGAGAACTCCTGGTGGGCGATGTCGATGGTGACACCGCGCTCTCGCTCTTCGGCGAGGTTGTCCATGACGTAGGCGAACTCGAATCCGCCTTTGCCCTTCTCTTCTGCTTCTTCGCGGTGCTGTTCGATGACGTGCTCTGGTACGCTGCCTGTCTCGTACAGGAGGCGTCCCACGAGCGTGCTCTTCCCGTGGTCAACGTGGCCGATGATGGCCAGGTTCTGGTGTTGTTCGCTCATTGTTGTAGCTCACGCGCAGAGGCGCTTATATCGGTCTCTTTTGCTCGTTGCGGTTAAAACCATTTCGAAAGCGTATTCTGCCGATCCCGACGCCTTCTTGCGGTTTGGCTAGCATTCACACGATGTGGGCGGTTCGATCGACGGGCCTGTCGACCGGTGAGAGTGTCCCTCCGACACGTACTATCGCCTGTGCACGAATGAATATTTCAAACTCACTGACGAACTGCACTGGATACGTGAGAACGAGAGCGAACGTGTTGACGAGAACGACGTGTCGACGGGGCGAACGCGTCCCGACGTTCAGCGGTGACCGCGAATCGACCGGCTACAGCGGCGGGAGCCGACCCACGTCGGAGAGGATCGCCGTCGCCGTCTCCGGACCGCCCGCCCCGCGTCCGCTCGAGTGAAGCGAGCCCGCGTTTCGCGTCTCGATCTGAACGATGTTTCGCGTGCCGGTGACGGCCAGTGGACCGTTCTCGGGGACGAGTCGCGGCCCGACGCGGACGCCGTCGCGAGTCGCTTCGCCGATGAGGCGGATCGTCCGGCCGTCCTCTGCGGCGAGGTCGAGTGCACTACCGGGAATCGACTGGATGCCCTCGACCGTTGCGTCCTCGAGCGAGAACCCGCCGTCGGCGAGTACGTTTGCGAGGATGACGAACTTGAGCGCGGCGTCGGTGCCGTCGACGTCGAACGTCGGATCGGCTTCGGCCACGCCGAGGTCCTGAGCTTCTGCGAGGACGTGCTCGTAGTCGAGTCCCTCCGCGGCCATCCGCGTGAGGATGAAGTTCGCGGTGCCGTTGAGCACCCCGCGAACCGCAGTTACGGCCTGCGGCGTCGAATCTTCGATCGTCGAGAGCACCGGAATCGCTCCGCCGACCGTGGCCTCGAACCGGATCGATCCCTCGCTGTCGGCCTCGAGCGTGCGGAGTTCTTCGTACCGTTCCGCGACGGGGCCCTTGTTCGCTAACACGACGTGGCGGTCGGCCTCGAGTGCGCGTTCGACGTGCGAGAAGCCGGGTTCGGCGTCGCCGAGTGTCGTCGGCGTCGCCTCGACGAGGACGTCGTAGTCGGTTTCGAAGACGTCGACGGGATCGCTCGAGCCCAGCGCGTCGCCGCCGACCTTTCGCTCGAGTGTGCCCTCGATGTCGATCCCATCGGGATCGACCGTGGCGGTCGTGGAGTCGGCGATCGCGACGACGTCGTGTCCGTATTCGCCCGCGAGATCGGCCACCGAGCGGCCGACGTCACCGGCGCCGAGGATTGCGAGTTTCATGCGGCGTCACCTCCGAGGAGGGGTTCGACGACAGTGAGGTCTTTGTCCGAGCCGATGGAGCGAATCGCCTCGAGCGCCGCGTCGGACCGGCCGGAGTCGATGGCCAGTCGGATACGAGCACTCGAGACGGCCTCCGTCCCGTTGGGTGCAGAAAGCGAGAGGTCCCGGACGACGGCGTTCGCTTCGTCTTCGATCCGTGAGAGCGTGTTCGACAGGTCGTGTTCGACGATGTTGCCGACCAGCACGACGTTGATTTCCTCGCCGTAGTGTTCCGCACCGGCCTGAATCACGTTGACGCCGGCGTCGCGCAGGGCGTCGACGATACCGTCGAATCGATCCGGCGGTGACTCGAGATCGACCTCGACCGGGATGTGCCCGCGCGGGGTCATGTTGCCGCGCTCGTGGTGGATACTCAGCAGATTCCCACCGTTGTCGGCGATCGGTGCGAGCGCGCGAAGCAACTCGCCGGGCTCGTCGACGAGTTCGAGGCGGACGGTGTAGGCGCGAACACCGCCGTCCGTCTCCGTGTTCTCTTCCGCGGCGGAATTGTCACTCACTGCCGTCACCTCCTGCTTTCGGGCGTCCACACGTCGTCATGGTATACGACTCCGTAATGGGCGCGTAAAAGGATATAGGAATTCCCAAAATGATCCGGCCCTGTTACCGACACGCACACCGAGTCAGGGCGAGACACCGGTCGAGCATCGACTCGCTCCGGACGACGGGACTCGAGTCGGTTCGGGACTTAGAGGTGATCCTTTCCAGGGTTCGAAGAGCCCCAGTCGCCGCGACCGCCCTCGGTGCGGTCAACCCCCATGATCGATTCGGCCTGATCGGGGCCGCCGAGGCTCTCGCGGGGGTCGGGGACGCGGACCGTAATATCGTCGATTTCGGGCCAGGTGAGCAGTTCGGCCTCGATGTTGCTCGACGTGATACCGCTGACCGAACAGCCCTCGCAGCCGCCGCCGAGTTCGATAATCACTTCGCCGGTCTCGGGGTCCGCTTCCCGGACGGCGCTCGTCCCGCCGTGCATCTGAATGATCGGCATCTCTCGGGTGAGCCAGGACTCGACGCGCTCTTTGAGCGACGGCTCGCCGTCCGCATCGGCGTCGGCTGCTGCGTCGGACGTAGTCATTACCCGAACTACGGGTTCGAACGGTGAATAAGGTTTTGACAGCTGCTACCATCCATCAGGATCAACCCTGAGGATTTCGGGCGATGGAGCGGTTACCGATCGGTGTCGTCGCGGCGACGGAGCCACTCGAGCGCGACGGCCCCGCCGGCGAGTCCGGCGAGACCGGCCGCGCCGGTGAATCCGGGGATCGAATCGAGCGGGTCGCCGGACGCGCTCGAGTCGGGATCTGGATCGGTCGAGAAGGTGTACAGCGCGCCCTCAGTCTCAGCGCCGGGAATGAGCGGCGTGCTGCTCGCGACGAACGTCTCGCCGGGGTCGGCGACGCGTGCGGTCCAGAAGCCGGCCGTGTCGGTGTCGCGCCAGTGGGCCAGTTCCTCGGGTTCGGCGGGATCGCTCACGTCGTGGATCTTGACGCCGCCCTGGTACCACGAGGAGTAGAGACGGTCGTCGCGCAGTTCGAAGTTGTGGGCCGTCGTCCACTCCTCGCCGTAGTAGGAGGCGTCGTCCGCGGGGGGCGCGTCGATCGAGGCAAGTTTCCCGGGCTCGGTCGGGTCACTCACGTCGTAGAGATCGATCCCACCGGGGCCGTCGGGTTCGTCACCGCCCGTCGCCCAGGCCTCCCGGCCGACCGCGAGGAGGTCGCCGGTGTCGTCGACCGCCGAGTAGTGGTCGTTGCCCGGCAACCCCATCTGTGCCTCGTTGTCGTCGAGCGCCAACGATTCCTCGAGATCGATGTCCATCACGCGCGAAACGTACTCAGGTTCGGTTGGATCGCTCACGTCGATCAGATAGGTTCCGGCGTTCCAGTGGGCGAGATAGGCGATCTCATCGTGGACGTAGACGTCGTGATTGTAGCGTGCGAGCCAGTAGACCTCCTGCCATTCGGGTTCGTGTTCGACGAGCGACCAGCGACCGATCTCCGCGACATCGTCGTCGCTCACGTCGAATATGACGAGCGGGTTCTCAGCCTCGCTGTTGGCGACCACGTAGAGCAGGTCGTCCGCGAGAAAGCAGTTGTGGATGTGGTAGCCGGTTTCGTAGGGGTCGCCGACGGCGACCGGATCGGCGGGGTCGCTCACGTCGTACAGTTCGAACCCGTGGAAGACATCGTCCGCCTGTTGGTTCGCCGGGCCGGCGACGACCAGTCGGTCGCCGTCGACTTTCACGTCGAGAATCTCCCGAAACGGCGCGTCGTCGACCTCGAGCGGGAATCGGTCCTCGAGCAGTTCGGGCTCGGATGGATCGCTGATATCGACGGTCGCGAAGCCGTCGGTGGTGGCGAGGTAGGCTGTCTCTCCGTCGTCGCCGACGACGGCTTCGGCGGCCCCGGTGACGTCGACGCGGCCGAGCGGTTCGTAGCTGTCTGGCGCGCTCTCGGCGGCGGCCGCCGTGGCTCGAGTCGTTGCTGTGACGACGGCCTCCGAAAGGGCCAGTGTCACTCCGGCGGCCCCACTCGTCCGGAGGAAGTCTCTCCGCTGCATACGATATCCTCGTACCGACCGTTCAAGAAACGCGTGGTCGGTTACCGGCCAGTGAGTGGGCGTCTGTCGATCGGAGAACAAGAGACGGCACGTCGGGCTCGCAAGCCGATACGGATCGTTAGACGCCGTGTCGGTCCCGACAGTCGTCACAGATCATCGAATTGAACCACTTTCGCTCGCCGCAGCCGTGACAGATCTGGTGCCACTCGAACTCGAGGTCGACGTCGACGGTCGCCGAATCCACCTCGGTTTCACACAGGGCAACCTCGACGGATCGCCTCGTAAACGTGACCGAATCCGGATTGACGAGGAGCAACGAAATCTCCTGGCACTCCTCCTCCCCCCGAAGGTCGTCCCCCGTAGCCATCGTGGGCGGTCAGATATTACCGTACACAATAAGCGTTCTCCCCAACAGTACAGTAAATACGGAATTAACAGGAATCGGTTACCTGTACAGCACCAACAGCTGCCCTGACGAGTCTATCAGTACGTCGTGTAGAGGGGTGTTATCGATTCCTGATCCGCAACTGAGGGAGGCGTCCGCCGAAACCGACGAGCGCGCGGGAGCCACGCGACTACAGCCGCTGGCGGTCGCCGGTCCCGCCGGTCAATGCACTCGCGAGCGCGCCCTCGACGACCACGTCGTCGCCCTGATCGGTGACGCGGATCTCTGGCACGTTCGTCATTACCGATTCTGCGACGTGTTCTCGGATCGGGTCGACGACCAGTTCTTCGTTGTGTAAGGCGACGGCGCCGCCGAAGGAGACAACGATCGGCGCGAACGCGTGGATGACGTTCGTCACACCCATTGCGTTCCAGTGGGCGAGTTGCTCGATCGCGTAGTCGGCGAGTTCGTCCTCGCCGGCCAGATCGAAGACGTCTTTCGCCGTGAAATCGGGCCCATCGAGCGGCAGATCGGTCTCGATCGTCGGGTCGTCTTCGGCGAGCAGTCGGGCATAGTCCGGGATCGCGTTGCCCGAACAGTAGGCCTCCCAGTGGCCGTCGCGACCGCAACCGCAGGTCAGGCGACCGCGCGGATCGACGACGTAGTGGCCCACCTCGCCTGCGTTGCCGTCCCAGCCGCTCACCACGTTCCCGTCACAACAGACGCCGGCACCGATCCCCGAAGAGATGGTGATGTAGACCATGTCGTCGGGATTTCGGTCGGCGTGGAACCGTTCGCCGATGACGCCGGCGTTGGTGTCGTTGTGGAGGTAGACCTCGTCGCTGTCGATCAGTTTCTCGATGGGACCCGTCAGGGGGATTCGATCGATCGAATCGGGAAGGTTCGCGGGATCGATCACGGTCCCCTCTGCGAGATCGAACGGGCCGATCGAGCCGATTCCGGCGGCGACGATCTCCGTCGGCGTGATCCCGGCGTCGCCACACGCGCCGCGAAGCGTCCGCAGGACGCCCTCCGTCACGTCGATTCCCGTCGGTCCGCGCGGCGTTGCCCGGCGGTCTGCGCCGATCGTCGTCCCGTCCTGTTCGGCGACGACCGCCCGGACGTTGGTCGCGCCCAGATCGACGCCGGCATAGTAGTCCATGCTGTCTTAGAAAGCGCCGTCGCCGTACTTAACTACACAGATCGTACTCGACTACGAGTAGTGTTTGCAACAAATCGAGTCAGCAGTCCGTACGAAAACACGGGAGACGACTCGAGCATACGAGGCGACTCGAGCGGCCTCGAGGAACCATCGCGTCCGATTCGGTGAACGAGCGGCAACGAGAGCAGAACCGGCCGACTACTCCATGACGTCCAGATCACGGAAGTACGTGACCGGGCAGGGTGCCTGCAGGATGATCTCCTGAGAGACCGAGCCCAGTACGGCCTTCTCCGCGGGCGAGCGGCGTCGGCCGCCGACGACCATCCGATCCGCGTCGACCTCGATCGCCATGTCGACGACCTTGCTGCCGACCTCGCCGACTGCACCGCGGACCTCGTAGTCGACGCCGGCGTCCGCAAAGATTTCCTCCAGATCCCCCACCGGTGCGCGTCGGGCGGCGACTTCGTCGGGATCGACATCCTCGACGCGAACGTCGAAGCCGAGGTCGTCGCGGACGTCCTCGTACTCGTCTTCCGTGAACGCGTGACCGATCACGACCCTCGCATCGAGCGGCTCTGCGATCTCGAGGACGGTATCTGCGAGTTCCCCCGCGCGGACGGTATCCATCGGCCCGACAGCAAGCAGTATCGTATCGATCGCCATACCACAATTGTGGTCGTGCCACCCGCTTAAGTATTCTCGTCGTCGCAGTATTCCCGAACTAACCGAAAACGACTCGAGGGAAGCGTCCTAACTTCGGGTTCGAAATCGAGATGGCGGGCCGACTGCAGCCGCCGGGACCGCCACGATCACTCCTCGGGATCGTCGCTTCGGACGAACGTCACCGGACACGGTGCCGACAGCAGGACTTCCTGGGCCGTCGAGCCGAACACCGCTTTCCCGGTCGGCGATCGACGACGGCCGCCGACGACAACCCGATCGACGTCGTTGCTGGTCGCGAGATCCACGATCGTCGGCCCGTGTTCGCCGATCGAGCCCTCGATCACGTAGTCGACGTCGTGTTCCTCGAGGACGGTACGGAGGTCGATGATCGACTGATGGCGTCGAGCGACGTCGTTGGGATCGATTTCGTCCGTGGCGCGGTCGAACTCGAGTCGCGTGAGGACGTCGTCGTACTCGTTGCTGGTAAACACGTGCGCGAGAATGACGGTCGCGTCTGCCGGCTTGGCTACTTCGACGACCGATTTCGCCAGTTCGTCGATTCGGTCGGCGTCGCCGGGTCCGACGGCGAGCAGGACGGTTTCTAACTCCATACTGCCACTATTCGAATGGAGTACCGTAAAGCCACGTTTTTTGTGAACTCCGCTTCCCGCCCAGTTCGACCGCGTTACGCCACGTACGCCCCATAACGGTCGTCGTTCCGGACCGTTTTTCCACGTGGCCCTCGATAGGAAAGACGACCCATGGACGGACCAGCGTTGTCGGATCGGACGGTACTCGTAACGGGGAGCGCAAAGGGCGTCGGTCGGGAATTCCTGCTGGCGACGGCCGACTGCGGGGCGAGGACGGCCGTCCACTATCACACGAGCGCCGACGCGGCCCGCGAGGTGGCCGACGAGGCGCTCGAGCGCGGGGCGAGCGACGCGATGACGGTGCAGGGAGACGTCACCGACCCCGAGAGCGTCGACGGCCTCTTCGGGGCCGTCGAGTCCGAACTCGGCCCCGTCGACGTCCTCGTGAACAACGTCGGCGACTTCGCGCCCGCCCACTGGGAGGAGATCGAGTTCGACGCCTGGAACCGGGTTCTCGAGACCAATCTCAACGGCACCGCCCTCTGTTCGAAACGCGCCCTGCCGAACCTGCGTGAGGGCGACTACGGCCGGATCGTGAACATCGGCTACGCCTCGAGCGAGAAGGGCCTCGTCAGTCCCAAGAACTTCCCCTACTTCGTCGCGAAGGCCGGGGTGTTGATGTTCACGCGGATGCTCGCGGCCGATACGCAGGACGACGGATTGACGGTCAACGCCATCTCGCCGTACGTCGTCGAGAACTCCGACGAGTTCCCCGAGGAACTGCCTCGAGACCGGCCCGCGAGCTTCGAGGACCTGATCCAGCCGCTGTACTTCTTCCTCGATCCCGAATCGGGATACATCAGTGGGGAGAACGTGGAGGTCGACGGCGGCTGGTTGCCTGAGACGGTGTGAGGTGTGTTACAGGGCTTCGATATCGGCTTCAGTATGGCTACTCGAGATCCACGTCTGGTCGTTGCCCTCGACGAACGCTGTGAACTCCCAGACGGACAGTTCGGTCCGTTCGGCGGCCGTTGTGAGCGTTATCTCTCCATTGACGAGTCGCTCGAGGAGTCGTTCACGACGTCGGTTCTCGAGTCCTACTGCGAGGAGTTTCCGGACGGCTGTACGCCGGTCGAGGCCCTCTTTCTCCGTGAGTTTCTCGAGGTCAGCCTCGAGTTCCTCGGACACTCGGACCGAAATCGTCTTCATACGTAATCGTCGTATCCAATGTGCCGTATATATTACTGTTAGAATACAAATAGTGCAAACTGATCGCCCCGGTCGAATACAACAAAGATAGTATAAGGTATCAACATAAACACATCGGGCAATGACGGAAAAGAGCACCAGTTCGACGGATCATCTAAATATGCTGGTCTATCTCCTCTTTTTGCTCGCAGCCGTTTTTCTCGGACCATTCAAGGCCGTTTTGGGTTTGGCAGTCTACTGGTTGATTCGACCAGAGACAAGCCGGAACGGCGCCGTTGAGTGAATTTACTAATTGATCGATTTCGGTCGGAGTTTCAGTGTGTAGGTCGCCTGTACTGACCAGCGAAAGTTCCGATTGGACCACGTTCGACGTATTTCGAGAGAGCCGAAAAATCACATCATATAACTCGAGCCACTCCGACGAGACACACATGACCGGCAACGTACGCACGATTCATATCGCACCGGAACAGGGCGCACCGATGGAACGACTCGAAGAGGTGCGCGCCGTCGCCGAACAGGGACTCGAGGGCGACCGCTACTTCGACACCGACGGGACGTTCGCGGATCGGGACGGCAGCGACCTCACGCTCATCGAACGCGAAGCGCTCGAGGGCGTCGCCGAGGAGTACGACATCAGTCTCGAGCCGGGCGTCCACCGGCGGAACGTGACGACCGAGGGGGTCGCGTTGAACCACCTCGTCGGGGAACGGTTCCGCGTCGGCGACGTCGTCTGTGAGGGTGTCGAACTCTGCGAGCCGTGTTCGTACCTCGAGCGACACCTCGAAAAGCAGGGCGTCCGCGAGGCGCTGGTCCACCGCGGCGGGCTTCGAGCGCGAATCCTCGAGGACGGGGACGTGGCGACCGGTGCACCGATCGAACGGGTCGAATAACGAAAGATCGATCGCGGGAAGGGAATAACACCCACATATGTTCGGGTGAACGGAGGTCAGAGGAAACAACAGCTACATTTTCGTGAGGCCGAAGGGGAACGTATGAACGAACCGGGCATCCAGTCGCTGATGGACCAGGAGACGCTCGAGCGACGCGTGCAGGCCGGCGAGACCCCGTCGTGGGTCGTCGAGCACTGGGAGACGTTCCGGGACGGCCTGCTCGGCGAGCGAAACGGGACCCCGTTTCCCTGTTTCTTCGGTGCCGAGTCCGTCCAACAGGGCGACCCGCTCTACACCGCCGTCCCCTCGATGAGCGACGCGGACGCACTCTTGACGCTCCGTGATCGCATCCTCGAGTACCTCGAGGTCTATCAAGACCACTCGGAGCGCGCGTCGCTGGTCACCTTCTTCAAGCCGGCCGAGCGGTCGCTCTCCGAGCGAGAGTACCACGACGCACTCTGGCACATCCTCCAGACGTTACACCTCCACGATCCGGAACCCTGGCCCGAGGACATTCCGACCGATCCGGACGACCCCTACTGGGAGTTCTGCCTCGGCGGCGAGCCGATGTTCCCGACCTGTCGAGCGCCGTTCTACGAGCAGCGAAAGAGCCGGTACTGTCCGATCGGCCTCGAGATCACGTTCCAGCCCCGCACGCTGTTCGAGAACATGGGCGTCACGGGCGACACCGAGGCTGGCCAGCACGCCCGCGAGGTCATCCAGGACCGACTCGAGGAGTACGACGGCGTCTGCCCGCACGCCGACCTCGGCGACTGGGGCGTCGAGACCGACCGCGAGTGGCCCCAGTACCTGTTTTCAGAGGACGAAGCCCAGGCCCCGTCGACCTGTCCGATTACGGTGACACGGGAGCATCCGAAGCCGGCTGCGAGGTTGCCGTAATGGCGGGTCGGAGCCGCGGAGACGGCAGGAACCGCGGAGGCAAGCGAGACCATGGAGACGAGCGAAACCACGGAGAAGATCGACTCGAGAACGCCGCCCTCCTCCTGATTGACCTCCAGACCGGGTTCGACGACTCCGGGTGGGGCGAGCGAACCAATCCCGAGGCCGAGACGAACGCGGCGCGCCTGCTCGCACACTGGCGCGAGACGGAACGTCCCGTCGTCCACGTTCGCCACGACTCTACGGAGCCGGACTCACCGCTTCGGGGGGATGGACCCGGCTTCGCGTTCAAATCCGAGACGGCCCCGCTCGAGGACGAGCCGACGATGGCGAAGTCGGTCAACAGCGCGTTCATCGGGACGGGACTCGAGAACTGGCTCCGCGAGCGAGATCTCGAGACGGTCGTCATCGTCGGACTCACGACCGACCACTGCGTCTCGACGACGACGCGGATGGCGGAGAACCTCGGCTTCGATCCGATCGTGGTCGCCGACGCGACCGCGACATTCGATCGACGGTTCGACGGCGAGACGTTCGACGCCGAGACGGTCCATCGGACCGCGCTGGCCCACCTCGAGGGCGAGTTCGCGGACGTGGTGTGGACCGACGAGATGGTCGGACTCGAGTCGGAGTCGTAGCGCGATCCGTGTGATCGAGTATTTCGGGGTGTACTCGGGCTTAGTGAGCGGAGTTGTTTTGATGAAAGGTTTGTGAAGGCGAACGTGTTGCTGCCGCTGGCGGCGATGAGTTCCACGTCCTCCCCAGCCGATTCGCTCGCGCCAGAGGCGCTCGCTCATCCACTGGAAGACGCTTTGCGTCTTCCAAGCCGTCACTCGCTACCGCTCGCGACGACCTCGCACACTATCGTCGGCCGACCTCACGTTCGTTCGGCCGACCGACAGCGCGCGCCACCACACGAGGCCTGATCGGTCATTCCGGCTGGCAACGCCTTCATTTCTACTCATCGAATCCCGATCACTGACCCGAACTCAGACGGTTCCGATGCCTTCGACCACGAAGATGATCGCCAGCGTCGCGACGAAGCCGACACAGGCACCGGCGACGAGCTGCGGTCGCCCTCGTCGCGGGAGGGATCGGCCAGCGTCGATCCCCGCAGGCACGAATTCGACGACGAGGAGGTAGAACAGCGCCCCCGCGGCGAACCCGAAGCTCACCGCCAGCAGTCCTTCGAAGGCGCTGACGAAGTAGTAGGCGGCGACCGCGCCGATCGGCTGTGGCAGGCCTGAGAAAACGGCCCAGCCGACGACCTTCCAGCGGTCCATCCCGTAGGCGATCAGCGGGATGGCGATTGCGAGCCCCTCGGGAACGTTCAGGATCGAGATCGCGATCCCCATGAAGACGGCGAGCGCCGGCACCGTAAGACCCGCAATCTCGAGTCCCTCACCCGTTCCGAGATCCGCGAACGCGACGCCGACGGCGATCCCCTCCGGAATGCTGTGGATCGTCAGCACGCCGACGGTCAACACGACCGTCCCCGGGTCGACGGCTGAGACCGTCCGCGGGGAGAACTCGTACCCCGACACGAGGTGGTCGGCGAGGAAGACGAACGCGACGCCGCCGATCAGGCCAGCCACAACGTGTGTGAGTTCGCCCTCGGCGAGCGCCTCGCCCAGCAACCCGAACAGTGACGCCGAGAGCAGGATACCGGTCGCGAGACCCCAGAGCACGACGAGCCAGCGGTCAGCGATCTCGCGAACGAGAAAGAACGGCGCGACGCCCAGCCCGGTGGCGAGACCGGTGACGAGACCGACGAGAAAGACGATCGAGAGTTCGGTGATAAGCGACATCGAGACCAACGTATATACTACGCAGATCGTTCTTCGGACGGATATATTCGCCTCATTCGATCGAGTCGATGTCCGTCCGCGCGACTCGCGATACCGTCTCTCGAGTTCAGCAGTCGAAAGAATGTGACACACCTATGGGCCTCCCCGTCAGTTGGACTCGTATGTACGTCGCAGTCGCTGGGACGTTCGGTCCGTTGCACGACGGCCATCGAACCCTGTTCGAGCACGCGCTCCGGTTCGGCGACGACGGCGTCGTCGTCGCGCTGACGAGCGATGAGCTTGCGGTCGAGACGCGCACCCAACCCCGGGAGATCCCCGCGTTCGACGACCGCGTCCGGCAAGTCACCGACGCCATCGAGGATCTCGACGAGTGGGACCGCGATATCGAGGTTCGGGAGCTCACGAGCGAGTACGGTATTGCGGAAGACGATCCCGAAATCGACGCGCTCGTCGTTTCACCGGAGACGGCACCCGAACTCGAGGCGATCAACGACCGACGACGAGAGCGCGGTCTCGACCCGCTCTCCGGAATCGTCGCCCCGTACGCCCTCGCCGCCGACGGCGAGCGAATCTCCTCGACGCGGATCGTCGCGGGCGAGATCGACGAACACGGAGCCAGCATCGAATGAGCGATTCGACCGCGAACACACGGCCGCTCCTGGTCGTCCTCCTCGCGAGCGCCGCGCTCGTGACGCTGGTGGTCCACCTCTCGGTCGTCCCCCAGCAGTACCCCGAGGACGTGTTCACGACCGGGCTGGCCCTCGTCTTCGGCTGGCTGACCTACACCCTCGCGTTCTACGCGGTGGGTCGAATCGGTTCGCAGCCGGACGAACTCCCCAGTATGCGCTTTGCCGACGTCGGGATTGCGCTCTTTCTCGTCTCGGTGCTACTCGCCGCTGCCCTCGACGGGTTCGGATTCACGCCCGGCGTGATCCTCGAGGCGTACGTCTTGCCGGCGCTTGGAATCTACGTCGGCCTCGCGCTGTTCGGCTGGTCGATCGGGCGCCGAACCGAAGCGATCAACGAGATCGTCCGCTGAGCGACTGGTCGGCCGCCAGGGTGTGTTTTTCGGGTATCGATCGATGTGGGGACGAAGCAATCAGTAGAGGCGAAAGACTGTGCGCTCACCGCGAGCGCACGAAGTGAGCGAGCGGGCCGACGACCGACCCGAAGGGCGCTGCGCTATGCGCCGCGAAAAGGCGAACGGTGGACAACTGATCAGTCCATGACGCCCATCGACTTTGCGATCGTATTGAGCTGGATCTCGTCGGTCCCCTCGACGATCCGCAGGATCCGCGCCTGGTGGAGCAGATCCATGTAGGGGTTCTCCTCGGCGAGTCCGTTCGCGCCGTTGACCTGCACCGCGGCGTCGGCAACCTCCCACATGACGTTCGTCGCGAACCACTTCAGCACGGAGGAGTCCATCACCGTCCGCTCGTCCTGGGCCATCTTCCAGGCCAATTTCAGTCCCGCCGCGTCGGCGGCGTACGTCTTCGCCTTCCCACGAGCGAGTTTCGCCGAGACCTGCTGGAAGTCACCGATCGACCGACCGAAGGCCTCGCGCTCGGTGACGTACTCGGTGACCTCCTCGAGCAGAAACTCACTGTACCCGACGGCCTCAGCGCCCAACTCGAGCCGCCCGAGCGAGAGAAACTCCATCGCGGCGTAGAAGGCCCCGTCGACGTCGCCGAGCACTCGCTCCTCGGGAACTCGGACATCGTTCAGAACGATTTCGGCCTGTGACCCGACGGAGCCGACGGCGTTGTTGAACGAGCCGAGTTCGTACTCCTCGCGCTCCACGATGAAGCAGGTGATTCCGCCGTAGCGCCCGACCTCCTCCTGTGGCGTGGTTCGCGCGAAGAGTTGCACGAAGTCCGCGTACGGCGCGTTGGTGATCCACTGCTTGCGACCGTCGAGGACCCACTCGTCGCCTTCCTTTCTGGCCGTCGTCTCCATGTTCGGTGAGTCCGAGCCGGCCCCGGGTTCGGTCTGGGCGAAGGCCGTCGACTTCTCGGCACGGACGGTCGGCTCGAGGTATCGCTCCACTTGGTCGCCTTCGGCCTGCAACAGGAGGGGTTTCGGTCCCTCCGGGCCGGCGAGGACGTAGCGAGCCATCCCGGGACCGTGGGAGGCGAGGTGCTTTTTCGCCCGGTACCAGGTGACCGGCGAGACGTCCTCGCCGCCGATGTCCTCTGGCAGGTTCATCGCGTAGAAGCCGGCTTCCGCGGAGCGACGGCGGATCTCTTCGCGGGCCTCGAGCAACTCGTCGGTCCACCGACCGTCCTCGCGGTGGCCCTTTCGCGGATTCGTATAGACGTCACCCAACTCGTCGACGATCGGCTCGACCTCCTGGGCAACGAACTCGTCGAGGCTGTCGAGGATCAGTTGCGTCTCGCCGTCGACGCCGAAACTCACGCCACCACTGTCGTTCGTTGACATACCCCAACGAGTGTGTGGAACGGCTTAAGTTTCAGCGTCCCCCTCCTTTTCTGCTTCGAGCACGATATCGAACCGATCCCGCAGTCGTTTCTTGTCGAACTTGCCCGTCGAGGTCTTCGGAATCTCCTCGATGAACTCGTAGGCGTCGGGGAGCCACCAGTCCGGGAAGGTTTCCGCAAGATGACTCTCGAGATCGTCTTCAGAGAGTTCCCCAGTTCCCGTCGGAACGACGATGGCGAGGGGGCGTTCCTGCCAGCGATCGTGCTCGACCGCGACGACCGTCGCCTCCGCGACGCGCTCGTGGGCCATCAGTTCGTTCTCGAGTTGCACCGAGGAGATCCACTCGCCGCCGGACTTGATCATGTCCTTGTCGCGGTCGACGACGTCCACGTAGCCGAGTTCGTTCCGCACGGCGACGTCTCCCGTCCGAAGGTAGCCGTCCTCCGTGAACGCGTGTTCGTTCTCCTCGGGGCGGTTGTGGTAGTGGTCGGTCACCCAGGGACTGCGAACCTCGAGTCCACCCATCGTCTCGCCGTCACGCGGGACCTCTTCACCGTCATCACCGATCACTCGAACCTGCATCCCTGGAACGGGGAATCCGGCCATCGCGCGGTACTCGTACTGCTCGTCGGTCGGCAGCTCCGTGACCTCCTTTCGGAGGGTGCTGAGCGTGCCCAGCGGCGACGTCTCGGTCATTCCCCAGCCCTGGAGGATCGGTGCGTCGTACTCCTCGTCGTACCGGCGGATGAGCGACTCCGGCGGCGCGGAGCCGCCGACCGTCAGCCGGTCGATGTTCGAGATGTCGACCTCGGGATTCTCGTCCAAGTACTCGGCCATCTCGAGCCAGATCGTCGGGACGGCGGCCGAGAACGTCACTTCCTCCTCGTCGATCAGGTGGGCGATCGACTCGGGATCGGTGTGGACCGAGGGGAACACCTGCTTTGCGCCAACGAACGTCGCGCCGTAGGGGATCCCCCAGCCGTTGGCGTGGAACATCGGCACGACGGGGAGCACCGTGTCCCGTTCACCGATCGCGTTGGCGTCGACGTGGCCGCCCATGACGCTGTGGAGGTACATCGCCCGGTGGGTGTAGGGGACGCCCTTGGGGAGTCCCGTCGTCCCAGACGTGTGGCACATGCCGTACTCCGTGTCCTCGTCGATATCCGGCCACTCGTACTCGGTGGGGTGGCCGGAGAGCAGCGACTCGTAGTCGGTCACCGGCTCGAGGTCGGTCTCCGGGATCTCGGCCTCGCTTCCGAGGACGACGTACTGCTCGACGCTCTCGAACTCGTCGGCGTTTGCCGCGACCTTCTCGACGAACGCCGGATCGACGAAGAGCACCTCGTCTTCGGCGTCGTCGACCGTGTGGACGAAATGGTGGTCGGGCAGGCGCATGTTGCACATGTGAATCGACCGCCCGGTGCAGGCCGGCCCGAAATACAGTTCGAAGTGCCGGTAGTGGTTCGTCGCGACCACCCCGACTCGCGCGCCCTGCTCGAGTCCCAGTTCGTCGAGCGCGTGCGCGAGCTGGCAGATCCGCTCGTACGCGTCGGCGTACGTGTACCGGTGCGTACTCCCGTCGGGCAGTTTCGTCACCAGCTCTCGGTCGGGGAACAGGTCGACCGCGCGCTCGAGAAGCTTGTCAAGTGTTAACTGCACACTCATCATGGCTGGGGCAAATATTACGGTCAGACAGTTAACTGTTCGGCCGCCCCCTCGGGGACGCGCGGTGCGCCCGGAGCACCATCCTGTCAGACGACCCGAAGGAGTTATCACGAGAACCGTGGTGTGTCGGGACATGCCATATAACGGCGTATACGAGGCGGTCGCCGACCAGCACGACCCCGACAGGGGGTGGGAGGAACACGCCCACGTCGGCGACGAAACCTCGCTCAACGTTGCCACGGAAGCGCTCGGCCGTCATGGCGATTCGAATCGACCCGGCCTCCGGATTCGGGACTTCGAAACCGGCGAGACCGAACTGTACACGTTTGCCGAACTCGACGCCGCCGCCAACCGTGTCGCCAACTACCTGTGCGACCACACCGACCGCGGCGATCGGATCGGGGCGATGGCTCCGACGCGACTCGAGCTGTACGCCGTCGTGTTCGGGACGATCAAGGCGGGACGGATCTATCTCCCGCTCGCGCCGGTGTTCGGTCCCGACGCGTTGAACTATCGGCTCGAGGATTCGGGTGCGAGCGTCCTGTTCACGACGGACCGCGGCTGTGAAATCGCCGATGGCGACCTTCCGTCGCTCGAGCGCGTCGTCCGGATCGGGGACGACTCGGGCGACGGGAGCGCCGACGTCGACGCAATCGGCAACGGTACCGCGACGAACGACGGCAATGCGGCCGACGACACCGATTCGGTCGTCGACGGCGATACGATCGTCGACGACTACGACGCCGTCCGAACTCGCCCAGAAACCTTCGAAACCGTCGAGACGCACCCGAACGATCCCTACACGTTGACCTACACCTCCGGAACGACCGGCCAGCCCAAGGGAGTCCTGAGCGCACACCGCGGCCCGATCGAACTCTACGCCTACACGGAATACGTCGTCGACCTGCGACCCGACGACGTCTATCTCGTCGCCGCGTCGCCCTCGTGGTCGTACGGGCTCACTATGGGCACGATCATGTCCGGGATTCGAGGGACGGCCATCGGTTGCTACCGCGGGCAGTTCGACCCCCACGCCTTTTTCGAGACGCTCGCCGAGTGGGACGTCGACAACGCGATGATCCCACCGACGGCGCTCCGCCAGTCCCGCGCCGCCGGCATCGATCTCGAGGCGTACGACATCGATCTCCGGGTGCTGATCTCGGCCGGCGAGTCGCTCGATCGGGAGACCGTCGACTGGTGTGAGGACGGACTGGGCGCGCCGCCACAGGACGCCTACGGGCTGACCGAGGCGGGGATGGTCGTCTGTAACTACGCGTTCGACGACTGGGAGGTCAAACCCGGAAGCATGGGGAAAGTCACGCCCGGCGTCGAGGTGGCGCTGCTCGACGACGACGGTACCCGAGTCGAGCGGGGCGAGGTGGGCGAGATCGCGATCGAACGAGACGAGGACGCCCGCGGCTCTTACTGGGGGTGTCCCGAGGCGACCCTCGAGAGCTTCACCGGTCGCTGGCTGCGCACGGGCGACCTGGCCCGGCAGGACGAGGACGGCTACTTCTGGTACGTGAGCCGGGCGGACAACGTCATCGTCTCCGCGGGCCACCGGATCGGTCCCGAGGAGGTCGAGGCGACGCTGCTCGACCACCCGTCGGTCGAGGAGGCTGCCGTCGTCGGGAAACCGGACGAAACTCGCGGCGAAATCGTTGCGGCCTTCGTCACGCTCGTCGGCGATTACGAGCCCTCGGACAGCCTTGCGGACGAACTCCGACAGTTCGCGCGCGAGGAACTCTCCAAACACGAGTATCCGCGAAACGTATCGTTCCTCGAGGAGTTGCCGAAGACGGCCAGCGGGAAGATCAAGCGTTCCGCGCTCCTCGAGTGAGTCCGGTCGATTGGTCTCTCGTCTTGGAACGATCACGTACTGGGGAGCAGTACCATTTTTCGTCGGATTCGTTCGCCGGCCGTCAATCGTCGCCCTCGAGCCGCACTAGCTCGTCGACGTCGGGGATGTCGGCCGCGGCGTCCGTGATCTGTCGCATCCGATCGGTGTGTTTGTCGACGGCGTAGGCCGCGAGTTCGCCGTCCTGCAGGCCGACGCGCTCCTCGGCGGCGTCCGGCTGGAATCGGTCGTCCTCGGTAATGCCCTGGACGAGCGGGAGCAGTTCGTTGACGGTCCGCTCGATCAGTTCGGGATCGACGCCCTCCTCCCGAATGAGCGTCTTGAGCTGATTCATGCCGAATCCGACGTGGCGTCCCTCGTCGCTTCTGATCTTCGTGAAGCCCTCGACCAGTCCCGGCAGGTACGGTAGCTCCTCGAACTCGCCGCCGTAGGAGGTCTGCATCCCGTAGTAGCCCGTTTGGGCGAGGATCCCTTCGACGGTGAGGTGATAATGGCAGTACGCCTTCGCGCGATTTTCGGGCGTGTCGTCCTCGAGCAGTCGATCCTGCGCCTTCTTGTTCCGGTCGAACAGTTCGACGTAGGGCTCGTTAAACCACTTGTCCGCGCGCGGATTCGATCGCTCCCAGCCGAGTTCGTCCTCGACCGTCCAGATCACTTCGCGCCAGTAGCGATCGAAGAAGTCGGCGTGTTTGGCCTCCTCGTAGAGTTGGGTCGTCAGGAACAGCTGGTCGTCGATGTCCTCGAGCACTGTCGCCAGCGGCGCGAGATCCTCGGTGACGGCGTCTTCGCCCGCACCGAACTTGGCGATGCCGTTCAGCGTTCGGTCCCACGCCCGGGCGTCGTAGTCCTCGGTGCCCTCGATGTACTCGAGGAGGTTCTCGATGTCCTGCTCGAGGTCGATTTCGCCGGGATCCCAGTGCCGTTCGACCGCATTCCGGTAGTATCGGTTCGATCGTGACTCCCGGTCCATCATCGCCGATGGTGTGTACTCTGTTGTCATACCCCAACTAACTCGTCAGTGCTATTAACGTTATCCCGTCACCTCCGCCCGCAGTGGCGAGGTCACGTCGCCCCCTTCGGACCGTCACTCCCTCGTATCGTCGACCCGCTCGTGTGCGTCGAGCGTCGTCATGGTCCGGTAGACGGTGAGCCGGTCGGCCTTTCCGAGCCGATACCGGTAGTAGCCGTAGGCGACGATAAACCAGCCGATGAGCACGACGCCGACAACGGGCTGCTGGAGGAGCGTAACGAGCCAGAACGCGCCGGTCACGACCCCGCCGCCGAGCACCGCGAGCAAGAGTCCGCGGTACCGACGGAGGCGGAACGGCGCGTTCTCGTAGTGCTCGGGGAACTCCCGCGGGAGGTTCCAGAGCCCGATCGCACAAAAGAAGTACGCGGTGAGGCTGGCGAGCCCGATGAACGTCGACAGCCCGACGATCTCGCCCGCGAGCGGGACGAGCGCGAACGGCGGCACCCCGAGGAGGGCCACCGCGTAGTGAGGCGTGTCGAACCGCGGGTGGACTCGAGCGAGGAGCGCGGGGAAGACGCCGTCCCGACTCGCTCGCATGAGCGTTCGCGAAAAGACCAGCAGCGTCGTGTTCACCGTCGTCACGACCGCAAAGATCGCGCCGCTGGCGATGACGTACTCACCCCACCAGGGGAGAAACGCCGACGCGGCGAGCGCGAGGTCGGCCTCGCTGCCGAGGTCAGTGTAGGGGACGACGCCGACCAGGACCGCGATCAGCGCCACGTAGAACAGGGCGACGATGCCGATTCCGAAGCCGAGGACGAGCGGAATCGTCCGTCCGGGGTCCTCGATTTCTTCCCCGAGTTCGATCAGCAACCCAAAGCCAAGAAACGGGTAGAATAGCGCGACGACCGCGAGCGCGAACGCGCCGTAGTCGGGGAAAAACGGCGTGTAGTTGGCCGCCTCGACCGCGCCGGCTCCGGGAACGATGAAGACGAGCAGGGTCGCGACGAGGCCGACGAAGAAGAGTATCTGCACCTGAGCGACCATCCTGAGTCCGATCAGATTGATCAGAAGCACGAACGCGAGCAGCGCGTAGATCAGCAGCAACGACGGCACGTCGAAGAAGATTCGCGTGTACTCGGCGAACCCCGTCGCCGTGATCAGCAGCGACGCCCACGCGACGAGTGGAATGGTAAACGGGACGAGAAACCCCCAGTAGGGCGCGGTCAGTCGCGAAATGTAGACGTACAGTCCGCCGGCGACGGGCATCGCGGAGCCGAGCAGCGCGTTGTACAGTACGACGAAACTCGCCGGGATCGCCGCCAGGAGGATGGCCAACACGAGCGACGGTCCCGATGCACCGGCCAGCGGACCCGGTAACACGAAGATCGGGACGGCGATCGCGTTCCCAACTAGAAGCGCGAGAACGCCCAGGAGACCGATGCTCGAGGAGAGCGTCGTCGGTTCGGCGTCACCGGGGCTGCTCATCTCTGGCGTGGCCGTCGGCCCGACGGCAACGTATCTTGTAGTCTCGAAGCCGACGTCCGAGCGCGAACCCGAGCACGCCGCCGAGAAGCGGGATCACCAACAGGAGTATCTCGGCGAGGAGCAACGGGAGTAAGATACCGACACCGAGACCGACGACCAGTCCGCCTTCCGGGTACTGCGCTGCGGCGACCTCGCGCTCGATCTCTTCCATCTCGTCTGGAACATCGCGGTACTGTCCGATTGCCATATGTTGGCCCACCACACACCGGCTCAAATATCTTTGGGAAGAGTTGACACGAACAGATCGCTTTCCGTTCGCGTCAAATGGATCGATGAGGGGAAGCAACCGGATTCGAGGTCACCGCGTTCGGTAATTCCGCCGGAGTCAGGCTTGCTGCGGTGCCGATCCGATCTCGAAAATCTCCGTGTAGAGGCTCTCGGCGAGCGCGTCGATATTTTCCTCCGCCTCGCTGGCGGCCATCGTGTCACCGACGCCCTGCCACTTGACGGAAAGCTGGGCCACCGGAACCAGTGCAATCCCGCCGGCGGTGATCTCGCCGTCCGGCGTGTGAACCGTCCACTCCGTTCGCATGCCGTCCGACGAACGGGTGACGTCGTCGATCTGGCCGCCCGCGGCGACCCACCGCTCGACGAGCCCGTCGGTGATCCGCCGCAGCTTTCGCTCGCCGAGGATGTGGACGGCGATGCCGCCAGCCACGAGCGCGACGAACGCGGCGATCGCTACCGGCAGCCCGCCGTAGGGAACGTTCACCGACGCCGCGAGTCCCGCAGTGACGACGACGAGTCCGAGGACCCGCGCGTCGACCGCGCTGGGGATCGTGCCGCTCCAGCCGGCTGTCTGTGATTGTCTCTGAGTCGGCTGCTCGAGTTGCATCTCGTCTACGTCTGTCGAGGACGCCCGGGAAGTCGTTGGGCTGTCCCAGTGCTCGCTTTATACGAGAACTGTCAAACTCATTCGTAATCGAGTAATTCTTCGTCGCCGTGACGTTCGCGCAGCGCCTCGAGGTCGTCCCGTTGTTCCTCGAGTCGCGGCGTCGGCTCCGCGTACGCGTACTCGAACATCTCTCGGGGATCGACGTCGCTATCGGCGTCTTCGGCGCGATCGATCAGGGTCTCGAGGGTCGCGTCGATTTCGGACTCGATCGACTCGATCCGCTCGTCGTCGAGCAGGTCGCGGCTGCGCAGGTAGGCGTCAAATCGGTCGATCGGGTCCCGGTCGCGCCAGCGCTCGACTTCCTCGTCGTCCCGGTAGACCGACGGATCGTCGGCCGTCGTGTGCGCGCCGTAGCGGTACTGGACGGCCTCGATCAGCGTCGGCCGTACTCGGTCGCCGTCGCCCTCGAGCGCCTTCTCTCGCGCGGCTTTCGTGACCACGTAGCTCGCCAGCGGGTCCATTCCATCGACCTGCACTCCCTCGAAGCCGTAGGCGTCGGCCTTCTGTGCCAGGGTGGCGCTGGCCGTCTGGCGCTCTCGCGGGACCGAAATCGCCCACTGGTTGTTGTTACAGAAGAAGACCGTCGGCGTATCGAAGACGCCGGCGAAGTTCATCGCCTCGTGGAAGTCGCCTTCCGACGTCGACCCGTCGCCGAAGTGGACGAGGCTCACGCGCTCGTCGTCGTTCAGTTTCGCGGCCCACGACCAGCCGACCGCCTGGGGGAGGTGGGCGCCGATCGAGATGTTCAGCGGAAAAACGTTGATCTCGTCGATCGCTGCGTTACCGTCCTCGTGGCCCATCCAGTACAGCAGGTATTCCCAGGGCAACTCCCGGGAGACGAGCGCGCCGTGTTCCCGATACTGGTAGGAAATCATGTCGTCGTCCGCGAGCGCGTACGTCGACCCGATCTGTGACCCTTCCTGGCCGGCCAGCGAAGAGTACGTTCCCATCCGCCCCTGTCGCTGGAGGCTGATCATTCGCTCGTCGAACCGCCGGGAAAAGCGCATATCGCGGTACATCCCGAGCAGCGTCTCGTCCTCGAGATCCGGCTCGAGGTCCGGTGCGACGACGGCCCCGTCGCTATCGAGCACCCGAATCCGATCGTCCGGCGCTCGCTCGAGAACGGCGTGCTCGAGGGTGTCTTCTGACATGCCTGGACCGTGGGCTGCGGACTACATAACCGTACTCGTGCCGGAACTGCAGTCGGAAACCGACGGGAACGGTCCACCGTCGAGACCGTGGCGAAAAACGCTATGTGCTGGCCCCAGTATGCCAGCGTATGACCTGGACGGTGATGCCGACGTTCGAGGATTACACGCAGGCGCGAGCGGCGTTCGAGTGGGACCTCCCCGACGCGTTCAACCCCGCCGTCGATTTCCTCCGGAAACACGACGACACGAGTCGGACGGCGCTCCGATACGAGGACCCCGACAGCGGCCTCGAGACCTACTCCTTCGACGACCTCGACGACCGATCGGACCGGCTCGCGGCCGCACTCGCCGACCTCGGCGTCGAAGCGGGCGACCGCATCGGTGTCGTCGTTCCACAGAAACCCCAGAATCCGATCACCCATCTGGCGAACTGGAAGCTCGGTGCCGTCTCCGTCCCGCTCACGGTGCTCTTCGGACGCGACGCGCTGCAGTATCGACTCGCCGACAGCGAGGCTACCGCCGTCGTCGTCGATCCGAGCGTCCGCGAGACCGTCGACGAGATTCGCGGGGAGTGTCCCGACCTCGAGCACGTGATCGAACTCGGCACCGGGGGATCGGTTTCGGGGAACGCCCACCCGTTCGACGACCTGCTTGAGGCTCACGAGCCCGGGGTCGAGGTTTACGACGCGACGCCGGAAACACCGACGGCGATCATGTACACGAGCGGCTCGACGGGGCCGCCGAAGGGCGTCCGCCACAGCCACGCCCTCTGGCTCGGCCGGGCCGCGGCGGCGTACAACTACTTCGATCAGGGGCTCGAGCCGGGTGAGACCACGCTCTGGACGCCCGCCGACTGGGCCTGGGGGGCCGCGCTTGGCGGCACGCTCTTCGCGGCGTGGCACCACGGCTGTACGATCGTGGGCTGGCCGCGCGACGGGTTCGATCCCGAAGCGGCCTACGACCTCATGGCGCGCCACGACGTGGACAAGGCGTTCATGCCACCGACTGCGCTCCGGATGCTGATGTCGGTTGACGACCCCGAGGACCGGTTCGATCTCTCCCTCGAGACGTTCGCTTCGGCGGGCGAACCCCTCACGTCCGAGGTCGTCGACTGGGTCAACGAGACGTTTGCGAACGTCGCGATCAACGACTTCTACGGGCAGACCGAACTCAACCTCGTCGTCGGCAACTCGGACGACTGGTTCGACACCCGGCCCGGGAGTATGGGGAAGCCGTTCCCCGGCTACGAGGTGTGCGTGCTCGACCCCGACGGAAACGAGGAGTGCGAGACCGGCGAGGTGGGCGAACTCGCGGTGAAGCCGGGGGATCGACGCGTCTTCTTCGACGAGTACTGGAAGCTACCGGAGAAGACGGCCGAAAAACGAACGGAGGAGGGATGGTTCCGCACCGGCGACCTGGTGAAACGCGACGACGAGGACTATCTCTGGTTCGTCTCCCGGACCGACGACGTGATCCTCACGAGCGGCTACCGCGTCGGCCCGATGGAAGTCGAGGAGGCGATTCTCCACCATTCCGACGCCGAACAGGCGGGCGTCGTCGGCGTCCCGGACGACACTCGCGGCGAGGCGATCAAAGCGTACGTCCAGCCCGCGACGACCGACTACGACCCGGCCCAACTGCGCGAGGAGATTCGCGACCTCGTCCGAGAGCGCCTTGCCGAGTACGAGTACCCACAGCACATCGAGTTCGTCGACGAACTCCCGACGACGACGACCGGCAAGATCCAGCGTCGCTCGCTCCGAGATCACGAGGAACCATCGAACGCGACCGACGACTGAACCGTTCGGAGGTCATCACCACTCGGTCTCACCGACTCGAGTCTCCCCCGGAACGCCCCGACGAGCGCCGATTCCAACGAATCGACAGTCAAAGTCGGTTTTATGAGTCCACTGTGTGAACATCCACCTATGCACCGCGTGCTACTTCCCGTCGACACGAACGAGAGTCGAGCGATCAAACAGGCGACGTACGTCGCCTCGCTGCCGGACGCAGCGCAATCGGTCGAAGCGTACATCCTGTTCATCTTCAACGAGGAGAGTGCGGACCTGCCAAAGGAGTTCGAACAGTTCAAGTCGGCCGCGAGAATCGGGTCCGTTCGCCGCGCGAAGGAGCGACTCGAGGAGTCGTCGGTCGACGTCACCGTCCTCGACAAAAGCGGCGAGGCCGAGGGTGGGAACATCCTCGAGACGGCCGACGAGTACGATGTCGACTCGATTGTACTCGGCGGTCGGAAGCGCTCGCCGGTCGGCAAGGCGGTGTTCGGCAGCGTCACGCAGTCGGTCATCCTCGAGACCGATCGGCCGGTCGTCGTGACGGGCGGCGGAGAGGACTGAGTCCGGTTTTTCGACCGTTTCGGCCGTTTTCGTGAATTTCCGACCGTTCTCCCCGATCGATCGCCTCGAGTTCGGGCGCGGATTCGACTCGTGTTCAGCCGCTGCCGTCGTCACATTCTTCGCGTACTTATAAACCTACAAATGAAACTAGGAAATTCACGAGCTAGTGACTCCAAATCCAACGCGAAAATCGGATTTGACGGAATTGACAACTATAAATAATCAGAAATATATCACTTGTCCGAAAATCCGCAAAAAACGACAGAGCAGCCGCTACCAACCTGGTGGACCCAGAGTGAGAAATTCGTTACCCGAACTCACGCAGGTAGTCGCCCAACGCTCGCACGAACGTCTTCGCCGTGATCACTGGCGGTGACCGGATCGGCTCGTCGAGCGCGACCTTGATCAGGTAGTCCGTTAGCCGCCACAGATTGTAGATCAGCGTCGACAGCGCGAAGTTGCACAGTCGAAGCCGGTAGCCCGTCGACGACGTCTTTGGCATGAAATCCTTGAGCGACTTGTACTGGTTCTCGATGTCCCACCGTCGACTGCATCCGTTCACGACACTCGAGATTTCTTCGGGTTCAACGCGGTCCTCGTTCGTCACGAACACCGCGTACTTGCCGTCGGCATCGTTGCTCGTACTCGGCGCGTAGAGGAACTCCGCCTCGTGATGGACCTCACCATCGATTCCGAACGGGACATCGTTTTTAACAGCTTCATCCGCCGTTGAATGCTCCTGAATATCCTGGATCGCCGCTAAATCATCCTCGTACGTCGGAACCGGTGAGAGATACGTGAGCCCGCGATCGTCAACGTCTGCGTACATTCGGTTGACGTAGAATCCGCGATCGAACATCACCAGATCCAGATCGACGAACTACTCAGCACGGTCAAACAATCGACTCACTAAATCGGCTTTCGAGTACGATGGAGAACAGTCGGGCTCCCACGCGGAATTCTCTTTGACCGGCTCAATACCGAGAACGATCGGTGCGTGGTCGCCAACCAGCGTGATAGTAGCGTACTTATACCCGCGCTTGTACTCGCCGTCTTTCTTGTACCCGCTCACCATTTTCGGGCAGTCTGGCTTCGCGATCCCCGCCTCCTTGTCCTCCCACGGCCAGACGTGAAACTGCTCGTGGGTTATGTCGATTGCCGAAACGGTCTGACGAGAGTCGAAGGAATCGTCACCACGGATCGAGTTGATGATGTTTTCCGTGGCAGCGTTGAATGCCGTCATAATCGCGTCCCGAACCTGGTCGATCTCGGCCATCGAATCATCGTCCTCGAAATCCTCGAATGTGAGCTGGCCATCCGAACCCTTGGACGTGGCGATCTTCTTGATTGCACGAATGAACGTCGAATCGTCACAGATGAGGTTATCGTCGGTGGGCCAGCCGTACTCGGCTTCTGAGTGGGCACTGCTGGAGATCTGCAAGATGGTGATCGACGTAGACCCACTAGAGAACGTGAACGTAGAGCCGCCTGAGAGTACATCTGTCGTACAGAGAGAACCATCAGAGGAAGCGCTTCGTAAGCTCATTTCGAACGGATGGAAGAATCCCTTGAGCCAATCACAGACGACCAATCCGAAGAGAATTGTGAGTGAAGAGACTCTGTCGGAACCGTATTTTTTAGATATGAAATCGTATGAAATAGCCGGTTGCTGAAGACTGCTTATTGAGCAAAAGCACTTACCTTCATTTGGCATAACAAAATGCATGGGTAAGGCAAAGCAGCTATATTATTGGGTGGATGACTTGGCACGGAATCTATATTGTGCAAAAATGCTGCTCTGGCTGGTCTCGTATCCGCTCTGTCTGTATTCGTGGTTCGTCACTTGCTGTCTGAACCAATGATTTTACAGCCAGTCATAATGGGGGCTACAACGGCTGTAGTATTCTACGCGATGAACCCGAACCAGCAGAAGTAAAAATGCTGTACTATCCTCTCATCTCTTCCACTGTGAGACCAATCTCCATTATAATTGCATGCGCTCGCTGTAGCAAAGAGACACTACACCGACCGATGTGTTAGTTCCCCGTATAGACCGGACTCGGATCAGATTTTATCACCTGATGAGGATTTCAACAGAACCATTCAAATCCTCTTCACGTATGGGTATTTGCCGTGACCACTCTTTGAACGAGTCAGCCAAAAACCGATAGAATCCCTGTCAGAGTAACATCTGCTCACCAATAGCAATATCACCACACATTCAAGAGTGTTAATGTATCTTGGAAAATTACCACTTTTTGAAAGTTTGTTCTTCAATTAAGCATATATGTCTGAGAAAAATATCTGAAGATAGAAAGTCAGGGAATATAGAACATCACTGGATACCGATCAGTGGAATAGAATGACAACAACAAGCAAATCAAGCAGATAACATGGACCAGAAGAAACCGCGATCAACGAAAGGAGCCTCAAGAAGAACCGTTATGAAGACTCTTGGAGTCGCCACTCTCACAGGAATTGGTGCATCAGGTGTTGCTGGTGCCGCCACTGATGGTGAAGTTGCTTCTGACGACCTCCACAGCGATGACAAGCATGTCTTTGACGCCGAGAAGCTGGAATCTGACGATGCCATGTCGGAGGTCTATAGGGAATCTCCACTGTACCTCATAGAGGAGGTGAGTAATGGGTTCCTAGTGTACTACGATGTTGAAGAAGTCGAAGAGGAGTTCGAGACCGTCTCATACGAAAAGGACGGCCCCTCGATTACAGAACAATTGCAGTCGGACCCCAAAACAAAGAAAGCCAAGGAAGAAAGCAGTAATACTATTGACGAGATCAAAGAAGAGGGACGATCGAGCATTCGACCTCAGTCAAGCCACAACTTCACAGTCTACCTTGGTAGTGATCGATCCCGGTCGTTTGTCGACGATGGTGACGCAGATACCTACACAATCTGGGGGAACAAAAACGCGGAATACTCTGTTTCTGACAGAGAAACCCGAACCGATATCAGCGTTTCTCCCACAGCGTTATCTGACCCAGGTGCATACGCTGAACTCAGTTCGGTCTTCCAGGTTTCGGGTAGCGGCACAGAGTCCGCCACTATAACGGTCGAAACGGAACACCAAGGTACTCTGTGGGCAGCAGCAGGTGCGACCTCGGAGATCGACATTGAGTTCTCTGTTGAGAATCTGAGTGGGACCGGATCGTGGAGCAGTTCGATTCTCAACGAGGAAGTGTCTGGCATTGTCAACGACGAGGATTTCCAAGGCACTGAGGAAACCTCAGTCACGGTCAACCTTCAGGGAGGAAACAGCTACCGTCTAGCTATCGAACAAACGTCGACATGCTATGTTGGCGGTTACAATGGTGCCACTAACCGCTTCGGCGGTTACTTGTCGGGCGGTAATTTCGACGACGAGTATCTCCAACACCAGAATTGGAGCATCGAATTCTAACTTCTCTAAAATATAATTTCACTTCCTGGATCTCCTGCGAACCCGACAAATATTTAGATTAATTAACTAACGGTTCTATTCCGATTCGACTATGGAGCAATAGAGGGTATACACAGCAGCGAATGCGATAAAGACGACAATCATACCGATCGCTACACCGACCCATCCTCCATATGGGAATCCATAGGCAAGGAGAAGTAATCCGAGCTGTTCACCCACGTATGCCATCATTAGGATTACACCCAACCCTACAAAAAATCGGACAATGAAATTTCGCTCAATGATATTCTGCTCCATATGTACCCCGTCCCCACCGATCCACATAAATTTTATCTCTGTGATCTCCGGAAATCGGTGGGGGACCCACCTTCTGATGAATGATTCGAGTGATGAACAGAAGGTATTAGTGGTGAATGCCATTTCGTGGTGACAAGTGGCGGCCACTGGTTGTCACTCGCCGACTCAAGAGACTAGCAGAATGTGAGCAGTCGAATTGCGTCTCACAGAGGGTTCATTTCAAGTGGGTCGCGATGCTTCTAAACGGTAGCATCGCAGCGAGCCTCTTACCATAGATGATCACCCGGAATGTTCAATATTTACCGTTCACGTACTTACATTTATTATGGTTAGTCAAACAACGTGTAATATGGCTAACGAGGATAGCGCAGAACTTCGGTCAACGCTCCACAAACGACACAACGTACTCGCCGCCCTCGCAACCGAACCCCGGACGAAACCAGATCTCGTCGACGCCATCGCCCCGTCCCGCTCGACAATTGATCGCGCCATTAGCGCCCTCAAAGACGCAGGCTGTATTGAGCGACGTGACAGCACCTACTACCTTACCCAACTCGGCCGTGTATCTCTCGCTGAACATAACCGACACACGAAGACTATTGACGGTATCGCTCGCGCCAGTGATGTCCTTGACTCCGTCTCCACAGATGTCCACATCGATCCCGTCTTCTTCAGCGGAGTATCCGTCCAGATCGCCGATCCGCATGCCCCAGAATCTGCCCTCAAAGATAGTATCGAGGCGCTCAAGGCAACCGACCGACTAGTTGGTCTCGTTCCCGTCATCCTCTCGGTGTATATTGAAGCACTTACCGACCTCGTCCGAGAACACGACGTCAAAGCCGAACTCCTCCTCCACGAAAACGCATTTGATTCCCTCCTTGAATCCTATCAGGATCGATTCGGCAACATTGACACCACTGCTCATGTTGACTTCTACGTGACCGACCAAGACCTTCCTTATGCTCTCTGGATCACGGAACATGACGAGCGCTCGCGAGTTGATATCACCGCCCATGAGAACGGTGGCGTGCGTGGCGTCCTAATGAATGATTCCCCGACTGCTCTGCAGTGGGCTCGCAACGAGTTCGCTGAGTATCTCGAAACTGCAGATCCGGTTACAGTTGATCTGATATGATGACCTCGCACGCCAATCCTGGATGAATCTGAGGACCCGTTGGCGGTATGTCCGCCGCCTAGTCCAGTCGGCTCACTTATCGGTGAGAATATTATCCAAAGCGGCGGCCAAGTTCTTTGATGACTACAACCCCAGTCATCAATATGCCAAGAAACAATAGTGGTAACCATGAACCATCTGGTGGTGCCTGCCCAACAATACACAATTGGATAGTAATAGCATTAGTGTACCGCCTTTTCTAAAGTGCTAATTAGCTCGACACCGACGATAAGTGTTGTTGAGTTGGTGGTTTGTAGGAATCCAAACGCAGAATCTGTGGTCGTACAGGCTACCGATTTGCTATCGCGCTCACTAGTTTATCAACCGGTCGCCGTTCACCGTTCGACGAGACGGCGATGGTGTCCCGACGGCGTCTCGGTTCGGTTTGCGCCGAATCGTCGTCCCTCCTGCCCGTTTGCTGACTCTTATCTGTCCGACGCTCAATGTGCACGCATGGCACTCGAGAAACCGGATCTCTCCGGCCAGACGGCGTTCATCACGGGGACGACCCGCGGCATCGGCAAGTCGATCGCACTCGCCCTCGCGGAGCAGGGCTGCAACATCGTCTCGACGGGCAAGACGAGCGAGGACGACGACGATTACGAGGACCGCGACCTCGAAGGATCAATCGAACAGACGGCCCGCGAAGCGGAAGAACACGGAGTCGAGGCGCTTGCGATCAAACTCGACGTCCGCGACGAGGCGGCCGTCGAGGCGGCGGCCGACCGCGCGATCGACGAGTTCGGCGAGGTCAACATCGTCATCAACAACGCGAGCGCGATCCAGCTCGCGGCCGTCGAGGATCTGCCGCCCAAGCGGTTCGACCTCATGACCGATGTCAACGTTCGGGGAACGTACCTGACCTCGAGGGTCTTCGCGGACCATCTCCGCGAGGTGGATAACGCGTGGCTACTCACGAATTCGCCACCGGTCGGCATCGACCGCTCCCCCGGGTCGGGTCCGTACGCGTGGTCGAAACTCGGGATGAGCTTCATCACGCTCTCGCTTGCGAGCGAACTCGGCGGCGACGATGTCGGCTGTAACACCTTCTGGCCCGTTACGGCGATCGACACGCGCGCGACGCGATACTTCGGGATGGGCACCGAAGAGGACTGGCGAACCCCCGAGATCGTCAGCGACACCGTTCTCGAGATACTCACTCGCGACCCTGCGGAGTTCACCGGGAATGCGGTCTACGACGAGGATGTGCTTCGAGAAGCCGGCGTGGACGATTTCTCGCGGTACAACCTGACGGAAGGCGATCCGGCGCCCGGATCGGCGCAGCTGTTCGATCCCGAGTATTCTCGGCCCGAGTGAGTTTCGGCTATCGCTCGTACGACGAGGACGACCGACCGTTCGACCCGGTTGCCAGGGGCGTAGAACCGTCGGAACGACTATTTTTGGCCACGTTGAAGTGCTAGATGAGATCATGTACGATCACATACTCGTGCCCACCGACGGGAGTAACCCGGCAACGGCCGCAGTCGAAGAGGGAATCGAACTTGCCCGGCAAAACGACGCCGCGATCCACGCGCTGTACGTAGTCGAACCGATTCCGCTCGGTCAATTCTCCGCCGGTCCCGGCCCGGCCTCCTCGGAGTGGGGCGATGTCGTAGAGGAACAGCGAAACGAAGGTGATGCGGCCACGTCCGACGTTGCCGACCGTGCGAGCGAGTACGACCTCGAGGTCGTCGAGGCGATCGAGCACGGCAAGCCACACGTCCAGATCATCGAGTACGCCAACGAACACGATATCGATGCGATCGTCATGGGCACCCACGGTCGTTCCGGGGCGAATCGACTCGTTCTCGGAAGCGTCACCGAAAACGTCGTGCGAAAGAGCGAGGTTCCAGTCCTTACCGTCCGAGAGTGACGCGGCGATCCAGCACTAGTAGTCACTGAAAATCGCTGCACACCCGATCGCACGAGGGCGTTTCGATCGGTGTCTCAATCGTTTCAGTTGTTACTATACTCGTGTGACCGTCACGCTACCGGCGCGAGTGCGGCCGGCGGCTCACTCGAGGGACTCCCGCCCGTCTCCTCGATCACGTATCGCTGTCCGAGCATCGGATCGAGTAAGCTGTCGACCTCGCCGCGGTCGTCCCGGAGGACCGGTGCGTCGGGGTCCGGATCGCCCAGGTGGTTGTCGATCTGGTCCGCGAGGTCGACGCTCAGTTCGCGGTCCTCGTTGCGCTCTTGGAGGTCGGCCTCGGCGAACCCGTTCTCCTCGTTCGTCGCCACGATCTGGATGTTCTGGATGGCACTCGAGTCGGAGGTCCGGAAGGCGTACGTGTCGGGGAAGACCTCGTCCATCGTCCCCTGCTGGGCGTGATAGAACTCCGCGGCCGGCCCGTTCGGCGCGGCGATAACGTTAGCGTGGAAGATGCCGTCGTCGGTCAGCCGCTCGCTCACGAGGTCCATGAACTCCACGGTGGTCAGGTGGAAGGGGACCTGATCCTGTTTGTAGGCGTCGAGGACGATCAGGTCGTAGGTTTCGTCGGTGTTCTGGAGGAACTGCCGACCGTCGTAGACGTGTGAGGTCATGTTCTCGTCGTGCTCGAGGCCGAAGTAGTCCTCGGCGGCGTCGGTGACCTCGGGATCGATTTCGACCACGTCGATGTCGACGTCGTACTGTTCCTCGAAGTCCTGCGGGCCGGTGTAGCCACCGCCGCCGATGAACAGGACGTTATCGACGTCTTCGACGTCGTCGGTCATGAGCATCGGCAGGTGAAAATAGGTCGTGTACTCGAAGACGTGTCGGTCGGGGTCCTCGAGGTCCACCGCGCTATGTCGCGCGCCGTCTAAGTACATCGTCCGCTCGTTGCCGTCGTCGACGATCTCGAGTTCCTGATGGGCCGTCTGGGTCTGGTAGACGACGTCGCCGCGGTGGTCGATGGCGACCGGCCCGGCACCGGTCGCGGCGACCAGCAGGAGGAGGACGACGACGCTCGTGAGGACGGGTTTCCGCGGGAGCGTGGGGAGGTTGAGTACGACCGCCGTGCCGACGAGGATGAGTCCGAACAGGAGCCCGATCCCGTCGATACTCAGCCCCGGAATAAGGACGAACGTGGTCGCTCCCGAGCCGAGGATGCTGCCGATCGTCCCCAGCGCGTAGACGTGTCCCGACGCCTCGCCGGTTCCGCGCTTCTGTGAGAGTTCCGCGGCGTAGGGGCTGATGAAGCCGAGCAGGTACGTCGGCGGCCCGAAGAGGATGATCGCTGCCGGGAGCGCGGCGTACCGCGGGGGCAACGCGAGCGTCGCCGTATACCGCAGGAGAAAGTCGCTCGCGTAGATCACAACCGCGACGTACACCGCCGTTCCGAGCAACAGCCACGACATCTCCCGGTTCGTCGCGGTGCTGGCTCGCTTCCCGCCCTGCCAGTAGCCGAGGCTCAACGCGGCGAGGACGACCGTCAGAATCCCGCCGACGGTGTAGATGTGGCTGCCGAACTGCGGGGCGATGAGTCGGACGGCCAGAATCTCGAGACCCATGCTGGTGACCCCCGAGACGAAGACGGCGAGTTCGGGTTTCGTGGGTCGATAGTTCGCGGCGGTCCGCACGTCCATTACCCGATCGGAATGGGTCCCGCCGTGAGTACTTGTCGTCTCGGTAGCGGTCCGGGACGCTTTGCGGGGTCCATTACGGCCGCGTGATAACGTGCGTGAGCACGAACACCGCAATCGCGACGACGGCGACGGTCACGACGCCGAACTCGAGGGCCCCGACGAGATCCGCACCCCAGACGAACATGGCGGCGAACAGCGCCGACAGCACCGCGTTCAGCAGGACCAGTACACGCGGGTCACCCTCCGAAGACTCGAGTCCCTCTTTCAACCCGTCCGGGTCGGCGTCAGGGTCTGCCATGGCTGAATACGCGAACGTCGCCCACTTATCCGTTTCCCTGTCGGAGTCGGCCATCGCACACTCGGCGACACGGGCATTTATATCGGTTCCCACGAAGGTGGCCGATATGCGCGAGGTGACGGTCTCTCGAGTCCTCGATGCCTCACCGGTCGTGGTGGCCCGGTGGCTCGATCCGCCGACCATCGTCGAAGCCGAGGGAAGTTTCACCGTCGAGACGATCGACGAGCAAGGGAACGCGACGGTCGTCGTCGCCAGCGGTCCCGGCATGCAACTGCCGCTGCGGTTCGAGGAGCGCGACGAATCGATCTATTACACCCAGGAGGGCGAACAGGGACCGTTCTCCCACATGGAGACGTGGATCGACCTCGAGGACGTGCCCTCGGGCACGCGGGTCACGATTCGGTCGTCGGTCTCGCTCGCCGCACCGATTCCTTTCGGGGATCGATTGGCCGCCTGGAAACGGAAGGGCGAACTGAAACGAGCGCTCGACGCGCTCGTCGAGGAGTTCGGCGACGTCGAATAAATCGCGGCCGCGAAATCGATTCGGGGCTCTTGTAGCACCACCGAAACCGGTCAGGGTTCTCGGAGGACGACACCGTCGCCGTCGTCCGCCTCGCTCGGGAACGGGTTCTCGAGAACGTTTTCCTCGCCCCACTCTTCGTCCGTGACGAGACAGTCTTCGAGCGACGCCTCGAGACGATCCTCGTCGGTGTCGGTGCCGATGAAGACCAGTTCCGTCCGTCGGTCGCCGTGCTCGTCGTGCCACTCGAGGGTCGGTCGGTTGGAGCGGTAGAGATCCTGTTGCACCTCCGGGAGGGCGGCGATCCACGGACCGCTGGTGGTCGCGCGGACGGACGGTCCCGCGTGGGAAACGTCTATTTTGACGTCTCGCCCGGCGATCCAGACGACTCCCTTCGAGCGGACGATCCCGTCGGAAAGCTCCCGGAGGAACGACGCGAACCGTTCGGGGTGGAACGGCCGTCGGGCGCGGAAGACGACGGAGTCGACGCCGTAGACCTCGTCGGGGTGGCGGTGACCGTGGTCGTGGCCGTGGCCGTGTTCCTCGTGCGTATGGTCGTGGCCGTCTGCTCCGTGGTCGTGGGCGCTGTCTCCATCCTCACTCTCGTCCGCCAGCGCGCGCTGCCAGCCGGCAATCTCCCCCATTCGATCCGGATCGAAGAGGTCGACGCCGAGCACCCGGTCGGGATCGACGGCGCTGAACTCCGTGCGGACGATCTCGGCGTCCGGCTGGAGCGCTCGGACCAGCGCTTCGGCCTCCTCGAGTTCCGCGGCCGAACAGAGGTCGGTCTTGTTGCACAAGACGAGGTTCGCGACCTCGAGTTGCTCGATCATGAGGTCCGAGAGCGGTCGCGTCGCCTCGTCGTCTTCGTCGCCCGCGACCGACCCCTGCCGTTCGGGCACCTCGTCGCCGGCGAAGCAGTCGAGAAAGCGCCGAGTGTCGAGGACGGTCACGAGCGCGTCGATATCGTAGCTGGCGGCCACTCGCGAGGTGGTCGTAAACAGCCGCGCGACCGGTTCGGGCTCCGAGATTCCCGAGGACTCGACGAGCAGGTGATTGAAGTCGCGCTCGCGGGCGAGTCGAACCACCGCGGTCTCGAGGTCGTCCTGCAGTTCACAGCAGATACAGCCGTTCGAGAGTTCGGCGACGCCGTCCTCGAGATCGAGGTCGGAGCCCTCGGCGACCAGTTCGGCGTCGACGTTGACCTCGCCCATATCGTTGACCAGGACGGCGAGGTCGCGTTCGCCCGCGTTCTTCAGCAGGTGGTTGAGGAGCGTCGTTTTCCCCGCGCCGAGGTTCCCCGAGAGTACGGTGACGGGAATGCCGCCGGATTCGGATGACATACCCGAGAGGTTGTGACTCGAGGGTCAAGAAGCGTCGTGTTGTGGCCGATACGCCTCGCAGAGGAGGGGACCGACGCGACAGCTTTTTGCCTTCGGGCCCGAGCATGACCGACGATGACACTCGCCGATCGGATCGCGTCGTTCCGGGAGACACTCGAGGAGTGGCTTCGCGGACTCTTCCACGGGATGTTCACGCACCCGGCCTACGAGAAGATCGAGGCCGAAGCCGAAGACACGGAGGACGCGTTCATGTTGGCGTGTTTCCCCGACGCCTTCGGCATTCCGAGTCCCGTCTCCTACTACACGGCCGAACTGCTGCCCTACCTCGAGGACGAGTATCAGGCCTGGGAACGGCGCATGTGGGACCGCCAATCCGTAATCGAGCGCAAGGGCCACCAGTACCACTTCTGATCGATGGCAACGTTCACCTTCTTCGGCGGCAAGGGCGGCGTCGGCAAGACGACCGTCTCGAGTGCCTACGCACTCGAGTGCGTCGAGGCCGGACTCGAGACGCTCGTCGTCTCGACGGACCCGGCCCACAGCACGGCCGACGTCTTCGATCAGGAGTTCAGCGACGAGCCACAGCCCGTCGAGGGTTACGACGGGCTCTCGGCGATGGAGATCGATCCGGAACAGGAGGTCCAGGACCACCTGATGGACCTGCGCCGACAGTTGAACTCGCAACTGTCGGCGGCGATGGTCAACGAGGTCGACATCCAACTCGAGATGGCTCACCAGACGCCGGGGGCCTACGAGGCTGCCCTCTTCGACCGGTTCGTCGAGGTCATGCGGAACGCCGATCCCTACGACCGGGTGGTGTTCGACACCTCGCCGACCGGGTCGACGCTCCGCCTGCTCGCCCTGCCGGAGCTCCTCGAGCGCTGGATCGACCGGCTGATGGACAAACGCCGGCGCAGCATCGATCTCTTCGAGAAGGCCGCGATCGGCAATCAGGAGCCCCGGCGCGTGATGGAGGGCGACCCGATCCTCGCGCGCCTGCAGGGGCGCAAAGAACGCTTCGAGTTCGCCGGCGAGGTGCTGCGCGAGGACGCCTCCTTTTACCTCGTCCTCAATCCTGACGAGCTCTCGATCCGGGAAACCGCCCGGTCGCTCGAAACGCTCGGCGAGGCCGAGTTGCCCGTGCGCGGGCTCGTCGTCAACCGATTGACGCCCGAACCGGAGCCCCACGAGGAGGGCCGCGGTGCGACCTACCTCCGCGATCGGGTCGAGACCGAACGCGAGCGTCTGGAGTACATCGAACGGGAGTTCGACACGCCAGTGGTTGCGACCATCGAGACGCGCGTCGCGGAAGTTCGAGGGAGTATCCTCGAGGACGTCGCCGGCGAACTCGAGATTTCGGTCGGTGATGACCAACCGCGGACGACCTGATCGGGCTGTTCGAACGCACGATCGTCCGGCTCTTTCGAACGAGAGTGTCCAGTCGTTTTACAGAAATCGGCGTTTTCGGCGGTAACTGGTCATATGATCAGGGCTAGAGCAAACCACAATAAATTATATTTATAATGCTCCCGTTCAACAGACGGTTAGGGAGACAATACCATGGCAGGTGTAATCTGGATCGTGGCACTGGTGCTGACGACGTTTACCGTCGCGTACATCGGGTACGGTCGGTACCTCTCGCAGTTCGTGGGGTTAGACGACAGTCGGGAGACGCCAGCACACAAGTACCAAGACGGACAGGAGTACGTCCCGGCGAAGAAGCCGGTACTACTGGGGCATCACTATTCGAGTATTGCGGGCGGCGCACCCGTCGTCGGGCCGATCACGGCCGCACTGGTCTGGGGCTGGATCCCGGCCGTGCTGTGGGTCGCGATCGGGAACCCGCTGATGGGCGCGGTTCACGACTTCATCTCGCTGTCGAGCAGCCTTCGACACGAGGGGAAGTCGATCGGCTACATCATCGGCGAGTACGTCGGTGAACGGGGCAAAAACATGCTCCTGTGGTTCGCGTTCTTACTGACGATCCTCGTCGTGGCGGTGTTCGCACTCGTCATCGGGGTCGTGCTGAACGCGTACCCGTCGGCAGCGACCGCGAGCCTGCTGTACATTACGCTCGCGTTCATCTTCGGGATCTGGCTGTACCAGATGGGGCTGCCGTTCTCGGTCGGGACGGTCGTCTTCGTTGCGGGCGTCTTCGCGTCGGTCTGGGTCGGCATCCAGTACCCGCTCGCGATCGTCCCTGGCGAGTATCCCGAGGGCACGATTGTTCTGCTCGAGTCGGCGCTGTTCTTCCCGGAACTGCTCGACAGCGCGAACATCGGTGCGTGGGTGCTGATAATACTCGTATACGGGGCCGCTGCGAGCGTCCTACCGGTATGGATGCTGTTGCAGCCGCGTGACTACCTTTCGTCGTTTCTCCTGTACACAGGGGTCGGCGGGAGCCTGCTGGCGGTCATCGTCGGCACGTTCATCACCGGGATGGGCAGTGACGCGGTTCACCCCGATACCGGGAATCAGCTGAGCTTCGATATCGCAACCGGAGCTTGGTACGGCTTCACCGGACAGGGCGGGCCGCTCGCCGAGATGCTGCCGCTCATGCCGTTGTTCCCACTCTTGTTCCTCACCATCGCGTGTGGGACCATCAGCGGCTTCCACTCGCTGGTGTCCTCGGGGACGACCTCGAAACAACTGAACAAGGAAACCGACGCCAAACTGATCGGCTACGGCGGGATGCTCGCGGAGGGACTGCTCGCGGCAGTCGCCCTCTGTGCGGTGACGATCGTCGCGATTCCCGCTGCTGACGGCGGGATCGGTCTCGCGTTGCCGAACTTCGCGACCGGCGGTGGGGCGATCCTCACCGCGCTCGGCATTCCGTTCGAGTACGCCGCGCCGTTCATGGCGCTCGTGCTCGCGAGTTTCCTGTTGACGAGCATGGACACGGCCGTTCGACTGGGCCGGTACATGTTAGAGGAGATCGTCGGCACGCCGGAAACGCCGGTCGAAGAGTACGCATCTAACCGCTACATCAACACGACGTTCATCGCGATCGCGGCGTTCCTCCTGCTCGGTAGCGGTCGATGGGAGGACCTCTGGACGCTGTTCGGCGGCGCGAACCAGCTGCTGGCGTCGCTGGCGCTGCTCTCTGGCACCGTCTGGCTGGCCAACTGGAGCAAATCCAAGCAGCTGATCTCGACCGGCGGTCCGATGGTGTTGATGGGCTTCATCACGGTGATCGGTCTCAGCTGGGTCGGGATCTATCAGATCCTGGCCGGCCGGCTGCTCGGTATCACTGCCGAGGCGGAGACGGGACTGGTCGGGCAGCTGTCGGCGGTCGCCCAGATCATCATCATCGCGATCCTGCTCTACCTCGCGCTCTCGCTGTTCAAGATCGGCTACGACAACATGCAGACGGCTCGAGAGACCGGTGACGGCGTTGCAGCCGACGTGAGTACGGACGACGACTGATCGCGACTCGACGTCGCGATTTCGACTGCGATTTTGCTTTTTTGACTCGAGTAAGAGCGACTGTAACAGCTCGTCGCGCGGATTCGAAGCGAAAAAGACGACCGTCGCGTGGTGGTCGCGACTACAGCTGTAACCGTCGGGAGATCAGGTCGAGAATGCCCGGCTCCTCGCGTTCGATCGAGTCCCAAAGGCGAAAGGCGGTCGCGACGTCGGCGTTCTCGCTCGCGACGAGAGCCTCGCTCTCGGGGGAGACGACGGCCAGATTGATCTCGTAGTGGCCGTGGTAGCCGTACTTCAGCAGCGTTCTCCCGTCGAATCCCGAGACGCGGTCGCGGACTTCGTCGGGGATCGAGGGTGCGACCGCGACGAACGTAAAGTCCGTCGAGAAGTGTTCCTCGTCGGGATCGATCCACTCGTCGGCCAGCCGCTCGCCGAGGTCGACGAACCGGTCGAGCGTCCGGTCGTCGACCCGGTCGACCCGTCTGACGAACAGGTGTTCGGTCGACTCGTGTTCAGCCAGCGACAGCGCGGGATGGAGGAAGTGTTTCTTGCTCGAGAGCGCCATCTGGCCGTACAGCGTGAACGTCTCACCCTCGACCGAGTAGTCCTTCTCGAGGTCGTAGTTGTGCATGAGTCGGTCGCTCACCCGATCGACGTACTCGTCGTCCCAGTCGGGAACGCCCTCGAGCGTCTCGCTCGGGGGCGTTTCGGCGTCCGAACTCGACGGTGCGGTCTTGAGCGGCTCTCCGGCGGTCTCGCCGTCGTCGGGGTCGCGTGTGCGGTCACTCATATCGGTCACCGGTTCGATCGTTCAGAGCGTGCCAGCCGAGGGGTGGCGACTCGGCGCGTGGCCGGTCCATGTGGGCTGATGGCACGACGACTCCAAAAGTCCGTCGGCACCGCTCCGCGGATGGATGCCTCCGTGATAGCACTTAAGCCTCCGTATCGCCAATATGGGACCACTATGGCCAAAGACCGCGAAGCGTGCGGCCGCTGTTCGATGTCGGTCGCCACCGAGGTCGCGAACGCAGACCGGTCCGCCGAGGAGCGGGCCGATCGAGATCCGTACGGCGAGCACCGGATCGAGGTCGACGAAGACCAATTGCGAACGTTCTCGCCGGGCGCGTGGCTCTCGGGCGTCTCGAGCCGTCTCGACGACGCCGCTCAGCGCGTGATCTGGGGACGGTAGTCCGAACCGACGAGACGCGACGGTGACTCGAGCGGCTAGCACTTGTTCAGGCGGCCGACACTCGTGGCGTTTCCACGAGCGGAGAATACGCTTTTCGTCGTCGGTACGGATTACTCTCGAGAGCCTCAGTTCGTCGTGATGACTTCGATCACGTCCCGCGACTCGACCTCGTAGTCCTTGCCGAGTTGCCGGTTCGATCGGCAGTCAATGGCGTGGAGGAAGCCGTCGCCGATATCGGAGTGGAGGCTGTACGCGAAGTCCTCTGCGGTCGAGTTCGGCGGGATCAGATAGCAGTCGGGGAGCACCTCGCCGCGTTCGTTGCCGAGGCCGTTCGCGCCGCCGGGGAATACCGGCGTTACTTCGAGGACGTCGAACAGCGCGGTCTCGATGGCCGCCTGCACGCCGCTCGCGCCGTACTCGGAGAGGAAGTCGCGGATCTGCTCTAACCCCTGTTCTTGCTCGTCCGAGATGTCGCCGACGATCTCGAAGTCCTCGTCGCCGGGTCGGTAGTCGACGACGCCCGCCTGATCCGCCGATTTGAGCGCCTTCTCGGCGTGGGCGCTGCAGGGGACGATCGTCAGGTGCTCGTACTCCGGATCGTTCGTGATCTCCTCGTAGTTGTCCTGGGCTTCGGGCGTGTCCATCTTGTTCGCCGCGATGACCATCGGCTTGGTCTCCTTGCGGATCTCGCGGGCCAACTCGAGTTTGTCCGCGTCCTCCCACCCCTCGGGGTCGAAGCCGACATCCGTGCGCCGAATGAGTCGCTTGATCTCGTCCTCGTTGGTCTTGAACGCGCTCATCTGGACGGCGAGTTCCTCCTCGATGGCGTCGTCTTCGGTCGTGTAGCCGGAGGCGTAGCGGTCGATCCCTTTCTCGAGGACGCCGAGATACCACTGGTCGAGTTCTTCCTCTAAGAAGGCGATGTCCTTGCGCGGATCGTGGCCCTCGGTGGGTTCGCCTTCGAGGTCGGTCTCACCGGAGAAGTCGACGACGTGGACGAGCACGTCGGTCTCGTTTAAGTCCGAGAGGAACTGGTTCCCGAGACCGTTACCCTCGTGAGCGCCGGGGATCAGCCCGGCGACGTCGACGAGTTTCGTCGGGACGAAGCGGGTACCGTGGTCGCAGTAGCCGACGTTCGGGGTACACTCCTCGTCGAACTCGGGGGCGGCGCAGTCGACGCGCACGTAGGCCTCGCCCACGCTGGGGTCGATGGTCGTGAAGGGGTAGGCGCCTTCGGGAACGTCGTTCATCGTCGCTGCATTGAAGAAGGAGGACTTGCCGACGGAGGGTTTGCCGACGAGTCCGATCCGATAGCTCGTACTCATTATCTGTCCCTCGAGCGGCCCGGCTAAACGGGTTTCCTTCCGTTTCGAGAATGCTACGTGTGACCCTGCCATACAGTTATTCGAACCGCCGGCCGCTCGGCGACCGTCGCACTAAACGGGTACGACGCAGGCGCTCTCGGGCACGTCGTTCATCGTCGCCGTCGCAGAATCGCACAGCGATTCTGCGGCCCGTCAGCGCGAAGCGCTGACGACGGCATTGAAGAAGGAGGACTTGCTGACGGAGGGTTTGCCGACGAGTCCGATTCGGTAACTCGTACTCATTGTCCGTCCCACGAGCGGGGCCACTAAACGGGTTTCCTTCCGCTCTCGCA
This sequence comes from Natronorubrum tibetense GA33, assembly GCF_000383975.1. Taxonomy (NCBI): domain Archaea; kingdom Methanobacteriati; phylum Methanobacteriota; class Halobacteria; order Halobacteriales; family Natrialbaceae; genus Natronorubrum; species Natronorubrum tibetense. The sequence goes on from NZ_KB913017.1 coordinate 2,734,101, forward strand.
GTGTGATGCGTGTACGTGGCACAGGAATCGGTCGGCTGCACATGGCTCGAGACCATCGTTCGTCGGCGCCGTCGTCGCACTGTTTCGTACTCTCGCACTGTCCCGTCTCCGGCAGTCGGTTAGAGCCGTTCGCTCTCGTCTGCATCTCGGATGCGCCACCAGTGGACCAACAGCCCGACGCCGGCCACGAAGAGTCCGAGACTGAGGAGGTCGATAATCGTGGCCACACCGCCACTGAAGGCGGTGACGACCTGGAGGAGACTCCACGCCAGCCACATGAGCGCGCCACCGCCAGCCAGAGACAGTTCTCGTCGGGTGATCCGCTCGCGGTCGTATCGGTACAGTGCGACGCCAATCGCAACGATCCAGGCTACAACGAAGACAGCACCGAGCGCCGCACTCGAGAGTCCGAGTGTCTCGGGAATGCTCATTAGTCTCGGTTCGAGAACGTATCGACACGTGTTAAAGATGTTGGTGACGATGAACGACGGAGTCGGTGTCGTTCCCGCGAACTCCCTGTGGGGCCTTCCCAATCGTGATACCACGACCCTCGCAACCCTTATCTGGGGGCCATCCATACGTTTGGTTGTAATGGCAAACGGTAAGGTTGATTTCTTCAACGACACAGGCGGCTACGGTTTCATTGAGACGGACGATGCGGACGATGACGTTTTCTTCCACATGGAAGACGTTGGCGGTCCGGACCTCGAGGAAGGCACAGAGATCGAATTCGATATCGAACAGGCCCCCAAGGGTCCGCGCGCGACCAACGTCGAGCGTCTATAATATCGGTTTCACGTCGCCTTCGGGCGACGCTGACTACTAATTCATTTTTCGCACCGCTACACTCCAGCCACTGGTGACTCCGTCGCTCGAGCCGTGCTCCGGTGGTCAGCGCCGGCTGTGAGAGACGGACGAGCGACGGTCGCTCTCGGCTCCGAAATCAGTATCCCTATCACGAATCGGTACTGACGGGAGTCCATGAAGGTCGGCGCACACGTCTCAATCTCCGGCTCGCGCGTCTCGTCCGACGACGAAACACCGCCGTACGACGACATGCGGAACGCGATTCACCGACAACTCGCCTTCGGCGGCAACTGCGGCCAGGTCTTTACGACTTCGCCGCAGGTCTGGGCCCAGCCCGAACTCAGCGACGAGGCCGCCGAGGGCTTTCGGGAAGAAACCGACGAACAACTCGAGGGGCCGTGGGTGATCCACTCGTCTTACTTGGTCAACCTCTGTACCCCTAAAGACGACCTCCGCCGGAAGTCCAAGGAGAGCATGCAGGCTGAGCTCGATGCAGCCGAGCGCCTCGACATTCCGTACGTCAACGTCCACCTCGGCGCGCACACGGGAGCCGGCGTCGAGGGTGGCCTCGACAACGCGGCGAGTCTGATCGACGAACTCGAGGTTCCCGATGGCGTCGAGATTCTCATCGAGTCCGACGCGGGCAGCGGCACAAAACTCGGCGGCGAGTTCGCCCACCTCGCGGGGATCATCGAACGAACCGAGACCGAGATCGGCATTTGTATCGACACCGCCCACACGCTGGTCGCGGGCAACGACCTGACGACGCCCGAAGCGGTCGACGAGACCGTGGGACGATTCGACGACGAAGTGGGCCTCGAGTACCTCAAATACATCCACCTCAACGACTCGAAACACGACGTCGGCACCCACAAGGACGAACACGCCCACGTCGGCGAGGGCTACATCGGCGAGGACGGCATGAAGGCAATCGTGAACCACCCGGATCTGCGTGAACTGCCGTTCGCGCTCGAGACGCCCACCGAGGACGGCCGCGGCTTCGCGTGGAACATCGAGAAGGTGAAAGAGCTGCGCGACTCGGAGTGAGCGGAGCGAACGAGAGTCGCGAGATTGGGAGCGGTGCGGCCAGCGAGCCGCGTAAGCGTCTCGAGATTCGAACGCGTCTTTTTCCACCGAATTACGGTACTTCCGACGGGAGCGTAGCGAGATACGTGCCCGCGAATACGACACCGAGAAACGGCGGCAGGATCGTTCCGACGAGGATCGGCACCGAGATCTCGATCCCGCCGTAAAGATCCACTACCGTAATCGCGGTCAGTACCGGTGCGACGAGCGCGGCGAACACGAGTAACACGCCGGCGAACACGTACCCCCACCGCCGCTCCCGCCAGAGCCAGCGGGCGCTGATGGCGAGGGCGGGGACGAGAACGCCGAGATCGACGACGTAGGTGTACGCGGCTTCGTCGCCGAGTTGATCGATCGCCGACGGAAGCGTCCCCGCACTGAGAGCGGGAAGGATGTCCGACAGCCACATGGCCGCGAGTCCGACCGCGGCGACCGCGAGGAATCCCGCGTAGACGCGTACCGGCAGCGCACCGCGTGCTGCGTCGCCGATTGCGGTCGCGTCCGTTCTGGCGGAGCCGCTGATCAGCGTAAACGTCGAGAGGGCGAAGAGCGCGACGTAGCCGAGGAAGAACTCGTTGTACGCGACGACGAACGCGTAATGCGTCCACATGTACGTCATGAACGCGAGCGAGCCGAGCCACGCGATGCGACCGCGTACCGACCCGCGCGTCGCGTACAGTAGGCTGATCGCGAGCACGGGAACGCCGATTACGAGGACGACGGCGTCCTGTGCGTGTATTCGCAGCAGTTCCCCAGCGGGCTCGGCGTAGTGACCGTCCCGGAACAAACCGAGAAGGCACGACGTACTCGCGAGCGCGAGGATCGCCACCGAGGATGCAACCTCCCAACGGTTCGGCGAGGCATTCATGCGAGATCACTCTCGAGCGAAATACGCGCCGAAGAGCAGCGGTGCGGCGAGCAGCGTTATCGGGACGACGATCCAAACCTGCCCCCCGAGCACGTCGTACTGTGCGATAGTCTCGCTGACGGGAACTCCCTCGAGGTAGCCGATCAGGAACTCGAAGCCGACCGTCAACACGACCCAGATCATTCCGACGAGTAGTCGTTCCGTTCGAGTGTAGTCGATCGACGTATATGCGAAATAGCCGGCCGAAACGGCGAGAATCGCGACGACCAGGAGGGCCGTACTGAGTAGATGGCCGGGATACGTTCCGATCCGCGGAATGAGCATCGTCTCCCTGAAGATCCCGTTGATGACGGCGAGGACGGCCATCACTACCCAGAGGCCGAGCGGGTAGACGATGGCCGTCGGCTGTACGGAGTGGCGCTGTGCGGCCGGCGTCTGGCTCGGCGAACCCATGTTCCCACGGTTACGCCGAGGTGCCTGAAAAATCGACGGGGTCCGCCGTCGACCGACGTATCGGATCGAACTACGCCACTCGAGCGAGTGAAACGAACGAGCGCAGTGTCGCTGCGGGCGGCGAGCGGCGCGATCCGTAGCCCATCGTGCATCGGTCGGTATCGCGTTTGCGACTGTCAGAGGAAGGTATAGGATTCGCCGCTGCTAACGGTCAGATATGAGCGACCCTAACAGGACGCCAGCACTCGGGATCGGACTCGGAATCGCCCTCGTCGCCGTGGGTATCGGTGCCTATGTGCTCTCCGACTTCGCGAGCGTCACGGCGCTCATTCCGGCCGTCTTCGGCGTCGCCATCGCGGTGCTCGGCGTTGTCGGTTGGCAAACGGATCGCCAACGGCTCGCGATCTACGGAATCGGCGCACTCGCGTTGCTCGGCGTGTTGGGGTCCGCTCGCGGGATTCCGGACGTCGTCGCGCTGCTGACGCGGGGGGCGGTCGAGTCGACCGTCGCCGCCGTTGCACAGGGATCGATGATCCTCATCGGGCTCGTCCTGCTCGTCGCCGTGGGACGAGACCTGCGGAACAATTCTCGATAAGGTGATCTTCGGCCACGCCGGCCAGAACCGCGAATCGACCCGTTTTTACTCGACCCATTCGTACCCCGTCCCGTGCGCGAGTTCTCCGAATCCTACCTCGAGCGGACCCGCGAGGGTATGTGGGACGACTCCCGCGAGGCCCTCGAGCCGCTCGCTCTCGAGACCAGGTCCCGAATCCTCGATGTCGGTTGTGGCACCGGCGAACTGAGCCGCGTCCTGCGCGAAGAGGCGGCAGACGACGCCACGGTGGTCGGCTGTGATGTCGACCTCGATCTGCTCGCGGCCGCAGCCGATCGCGATTCGGCTGGCAACTCGATCCCGCTTGTCGCCGGCGACGCCCTCCGATTACCGTTTCCCGACGATACCTTCGACCTCGTGGTCTGTCAGGCACTGTTGATCAACCTCCCCGATCCCTCCGCCGCGCTCTGCGAGTTCGCGCGCGTCTCGACCGACCTCGTCGCGGCCGTCGAACCCGACAACGCCGCCGTCGAGATCGATTCGAGCGTCGAGCGCGAAGGTCGACTCGAGCGCCGGGCCCGACGAGCCTACCTCGCGGGCGTCTCAACCGATGTCGCGCTCGGCGCCGACGCTCGCGAGGCGTTCGAGCGAGCGGGCCTCGAGGTGTGCGAGACCCAGCGGTACGACCACGTTCGGACGGTCGCCCCACCCTACAGCGAGGGGGCGCTGCTCGCGGCCCGGCGGAAGGCGACCGGGGCGGGGCTGGCCGACGATCGGGAGACGATGCTCTCGGGGGCGTTGAGCGAGTCCGGGTACGACGACCTCCGAAGCGCGTGGCGGGAGATGGGTCGAGACGTGATCGAACAGATGGAGTCGCGGGAGTATCGCCGCGAGGAAGCGGTTCCGTTTTTCGTCGTCGTCGGCCGCGTCTAGCTCGACGGATCCACCCCGTATCAGTCGTGCCCGGCGTCGCCTTCGGAACGGTAACCGACGAGAGAGACGAGGACGCCGGTGAACCCGATCGTGACGAGCAGCATGCCGGTGACGATGTCGATGACCGAAAGCAGGGCGAGCACCGACCCCGTCATCACGAGAGCGAGATTGGCGATCATCGCAGTACGCGGCGAACGGATCCGGTCGGCGAGTGACGGCGCGCTCATACCGCCGACACTGGACCCGACGGATATAGCCGTTCTCCTCGAGGCTCGGCCTGGGAGAGATGTCGGGCCGTCGGTCGGATCGAGCCGACCGATTTCCGCGGACAGTGTCGTCGGGTTACATGTACTTCGGCGACTAACAACTCGGTATGGCCGCAATCGAACTCGAGGGACTCACGAAGGATTACGGGGAGGTGCTCGCCAACGACGACGTGACGTTTTCCGTCGAGCGCGGCGAAATATTCGGCTATCTCGGCCCGAACGGAGCCGGGAAGACGACGACGATTCGGACGCTGCTCGGCCTCCTCTCGCCGACCGATGGCTCGGCCCGACTGCTCGGTCACGACATCGCCGACGAGGGCGAACTCATCGAGGCCAAACGCCGCCTCGGCTACCTCCCCGACAGTCCCGCGTTCGACGAGACCGCGACGGGCCGGGAGGTCCTCGAGTTACACGCCTCGATCAAGGGCGACGAGCGCAGCGACGAATTGCTCGAGCTGTTCGACCCGCCGCTCGATCGCCTGGTCCGGGACTACTCCCGCGGCAACGTCCGAAAGCTCGGGCTCGTGACGACGTTCATGCACGAACCGGAGCTGGTGATCCTCGACGAGCCGACGGGCGGGCTCGACCCGCTGATGCAACACCGGTTCGCCGAGTTCCTTCGCGACGAGCGAGAACGGGGCGTAACTGTCTTCTTTTCCTCGCACATTCTCGGCGAGGTGCGCCGGCTCTGCGATCGAGTGGGAATAATCCGCAACGGCCGACTCGTCACGGTCGAACCCGTCGAATCCCTGCTCGACCGCAGCGGAAAGGTGGTCCGGCTGCGCGCCGCCGATCCGATCCCGCGCGACACCCTCGAGATCGACGGCGTCCACGACCTCGAGGCGACGCTGGATCGCGGCGCGGACTCGAGTAGGGAATCCGCTCGTGACGACTCGAAATCGACGTTTACGGAGTGTACGTTTACGTTCACCGGCGACGTTAATGCGTTGCTCGAGCGCCTACGGGAGTATCCCTTGCTCGACCTCTCGATCGAGGAAGCGCCGCTCGAGGACGTGTTTATGCGATTTTACGGCGGCGAGGTGGACGGGGAAGAGAGCACCGCGGCCGGTCGTCAGGGGACCCCCACGGAGGTGACCGACGATGTTTGAACTCACCCGCTACGACGGTCGCCACCGTCTGAAGGGCAGCGTCTACCTCTCGATTGCGATGTCGCTGCTGGCGGTCGTCGTGATCTGGATCTACCCCTCGTTCAGCGGCTCCTTCGAGAACGTCGACGAGGAGTTCCTGCAGGCCTATCCCGACCAGATCATCCAGATGTTCAACATTCAGACGATGGCTTCCCTCGAGGGCTTTCTCGCGTTCGAGCTCTACGTCTTCGGGTGGATCATCCTGCTCGGGCTCTATCTGGCGTACCTCGCGGCTGGAGCGATCGCCGGCGACGTCGAGTGCGGTCGGATGGACATCCTGCTCTCGATGCCCATTTCGCGGGCCCGAACTGTCGGCGAGAAGTTCGCCTCGCTCGCCGTTCCCATCGTCGTCGTCAACCTCATCACGCCGTTCGTCGTTTACGTGGCGGCGGTTCTGGTCGGCGAGCCGCTTTCGGCCGCGGATCTGGCGGCCGTCCACCTCCTCTCGATTCCGTACCTGTTCGCCTGCGCCGGCATCGGGCTGATCGCCTCCGTCGCTGTCGACCGGACGAGCATCGCCCAGCGAATCGCCCTCGGCGTCACGTTCGGGCTGTTCATGCTCGAGTCGCTGCTTTCGGGGACTGACTACGAGGTGATCGGGGCGGTCGCACCGATGCGGTACTTCGATCCGAACGAGATCCTGCTCGAGAGCACCTACGACCTCACCGGCGCCGGCGTTCTGATCGTGATGACCGTCGCGTGCGTCGTCGCTAGCCAGCTTTGGTTCAGGCGGCGAGACATCCAGTAGCGGATTCCAGTTTTCATCGCCCGGGACGGCACGTCCCGGTACGCGAGCTACGGGTCGTCGCGACGGTGTTCGTCGTCGAGTTCTCCGAGTCGATCGAGTTCGCGCTCCGCCTCCGGAGAGCGTCGGTGCTGGGGCGACGTGATCGCCTCGCCGGAGCCTTCGATACGCTCCTCGGCGTCTTCGACGGCGATCCACTCGCGGAGTCGGGCGATAACCCCTCGAACCATACTGACACTTCGTGTGGGGGCGATGAAAAGTATCAGGTTCGTACGAGTGCTCGCCCATGCCGACCCCCGTACCGATCAGACCACGTCGCCGCGCACCGTCACGCCCTCTTGCTCCTCGCGCCAGGCGTGCAGTTCCCCGGCCGCGTCCGCGGCAGCTTCTGCGTCCATCCCGAGCATCTCGAGTGCGCTCGAGAGCGCCGGGAGCGCCAGTTCGCTCTCGCGAAGCTTTCGGAACGCCTCGTCGCTGCGGGTTCCCTCGGCCCAGAGACAGACCCCGCGGGGGTCGAGCAACTGGGTGTAATCCTCGCGCATCGTCGCGCCGCGCAGGCGCTGGGTGACGTTATCCTCGAAGGGGGCGTTGCAAACCTCGAGATGGATCGGCTCCTCCTGACCGGAATCGCCCAGCAGGTGGGCGGCGAGACACTTCTCGGGGGCGGCATGTCCGTTCGCGTTTGCCCGGAGGTACTCCGGGTGGTCGGCGGCCCAGTCGGCCCGGACGGACTTGCCGACGCCGTCGACGCCGAACGTTGCGTCCGGATCGCCGCCGTTGGCGCTGTCGTCACGCATCAGAATGTCCTTCGTCAGGTAGATGTCGAGCCGTTCGACGGGATCGAGCCCGAGCGCGACGTCGCCGAAGGCCCAGACCTCTCGCACCGGAACGGGCATTCGTTCCTCCTCGACGGTGTCGACGAGTCGCTCGAGCCGGTCGACCGCGTGACTGCGCGCAAAACCACTCATTACCGGACATGGGGTCTCGAGTAGCAAAACGGTTTGTCACGCCGTCTTCGATTCGTCGGTCGAGATGTGGATCGTCTTCCGGACGGTCGCGTGGACGGTTCCTGCTGCGTCGACGAGATCGACAGTGTAGTGACGATCGATTGACTCCGTTCCATCGGTCGAGAGTTCGGCACGGATCGCCTCGAGTTCTTCGTCGGTCAGACGGAATCGTGCGTATAACGTCTCGGTACCGGGCTTTTTGAAGCGAATATCGGCTTCTTTGTCCCAGACGACGTACCCGTCACCGAGCGTTTTCAGTAGCATCATCATGTAGAACGGGTCGATTGCGCCGTAGAGGCTGCCGCCGAAGGTCGTCCCGACGTAGTTGCGTGTCCGCCAGTTGTGTGGGACTTTTATACGAATTTCTTGCCAGTCGGGGGCGATGTAGGTGACCCGACCGCCGGTTCCGCGGTAGGCCGGAAACAGATTGAACCCCAGTTTGTAGAGCCGTGAACGGAGCGTCGCGAACATAACTGCAGTCGTGGGTGGCTCCCGAAAGCTATTCGGAAACGACTGGGCCGTCACTGGCCGTTGTCGTCGGATCGCCCGGAGAGTGAGGGTTGTCCCCCGCTATCGAGCCCCCGAACCATGATACACACTCACGTGTCAAGAGAGCACCTTTTTTATTGGTTCCCGGCGAACGAATCCCTATGAGACACCGAATCTTCAACGAGGACGGCGACGAAGAGCTCGTCTTCGTCATGGGCTGGGGCAACCGCTGGACCCACGAGAACGTCAGCTGGCTCATCGGCAAGCTGACCGAGGCCGACTACCGGGTGCATGCGTTCGAACTTCCCACCAACATCGACGATTTCAAAGCCGACTGGCTCGAGCCGATCGCCGAGTACGTCGTCGAGTTCGACGAGCAGTACCAGCTGCTGGGCCACAGCGCGGGCGCGCTCGTCGGACAGGCTCTCGACGGCGCGGAGAACCACGTCTACCTGAGCCCGTGGTGGGGGTACGGCGCGGACTACGCGGAGCCGCTGCTCGATCTCGCCTCGAAACTGCCGACGACGCTCCCCTGTCTCCCGGCCGGCGAGATGGGCCGCGAGGCCCTCGGCGAACTGGCGACCGACCACCAGATCGCGACGACGCCGGACTGGGTGTCGCCCGCGTTCGTCCGGGAGACCCGTCGGGCACAAGACGAGTTGCTGACGATCGACCACGACGCGGTCGTCTTCTGCTCGCTGCGCGATCCTGTGGTCAGCCTCCGCCCGATCGGCGAGCGCGTCCCCGCCGAACACGTCGTCCTCTACGACGGCGGCCACGAACTGTTCTCCTCTGCGAGCCGCGATCGCCACATCGAGACGTTGCTCGCCGCGCTCGAGGATGGCGCCGACGCCGTCGAAGACGACGAGGACGAAGCGGACGAAGAAGAGCCGGTTCCGGCCTGAGATGCCTGGTTCGGCGCTGTACGTATCGTGATTCGCCGCGCTCAGAGCGCATCAATAGGGAACCCATGACATCGAAACCAACGGACGAGACCACAACGAGCAGTGCCGTCGAATCGGTCACCGACCTCGAGCGCCTTCGCGACCGTCCCGACGTTCAGTTTCACGACGAGACGGAATGCGTCGACAGCGAACTATTCGAAACGCTCGAGGGCCTGGACGATATGGCCGTCGTCGGCGTTACGAACGGCGATGGCGACGTCTTGCTGATGCGCGTCACCGAGGAGTGTGCGCGGAAACTTCCGACGCCGGAGGTCGGCCCCGGTGAGGACTACGCTGCAGCCGCACGGAACTGGGTCGAATCGCAAGCGGGCCTCGCGATCACGCTCGATTCGCTGGAGGGCGTGTGGTGCCACGAGGCGCGACTCGAGGGCACCGAACGAACGACGACGCGGGCCTTCGTCGTCTTCGGTGCCACGCCGGGAGTCGACGAGGACGGTGTCGTCGAGACGACGGCCGAACACCCCGAGGCACACGCTGTCGGCTGGTTCGCGGAACTTCCGGACGATGCAGCCGTGGCTCCGGGGACCCGTCTCTTCTTCGAGTGACGGCGATCCCTCGCGCAGACGAAACCGTGATGCGTACAGCCCGTCAACGGACCCCTAATGGACTGTAACCGGTGTGACGAGGAGGCAATCATGCACGCCGCCTACTCCGGGGCACACCTCTGTACCGATCACTTTCGGGAGTCGGTCGAAAAGCGGGTTCGCCGACGGGTCCGACGGGACGACCTCGTTCCCCACGGTGTCACACCCGAGGACCCCCTGACGTGGGTAATCGGCCTCTCCGGGGGGAAAGACAGCGTTGTCCTCACCGAAATCCTCCACGAGACGTTCGCGGAGGACCCCCGAATCGAACTCGTCGGGCTGACGATCCACGAGGGGATCGAGGGTTACCGAGACAAGAGCCTCGAGGCCTGCGTCGAACTGACCGACGAGCTCGGCATCCACCACGAGGTCGTCAGCTACGAGGAGGAGTTCGGGGTTCGGATGGACGACGTCGTCGAGGACGACCCCGAGAACATGGCCGCCTGCGCCTACTGTGGCGTCTTTCGTCGAGACCTGCTGTCGAACTACGCCGACGAACTCGAGGCAGACCTCCTGCTGACGGGCCACAACTTAGACGACGAGGCCCAGACGGCGATGATGAACTTCCTCGAGGGCGACGTCGAACAGATGGCGAAACACTTCGACGCCAGCCTCGGCCCCCTCTCCGAACGCGACGAGCAGGACGAGTTCGTCCCGCGGGCGAAGCCCCTGCGAGACGTCCCGGAAAAGGAAGTCGCCCTTTACGCACACGTCAACGACCTTCCGGCCCACATCACGGAGTGTCCCCACTCGAGCGAGGCCTATCGCGGCGAGATCCAGCAGTTGCTCTACGGGTTAGAGGAGAACCATCCCGGCACCCGCCACTCGATTCTCTCGGGCTACGAGGAGCTGGCCAACATCATGTCCGACGAGTTCAGCGGCGACGATGGGGCCAACCTGCAGGACTGTGCTGAGTGTGGCTCGACGACGACCCGCGAGGTCTGTCGGAAGTGCTCGCTGCTCGAGTCGCTCGTCTGATCGGAGCTGCAACCCGGCGGCTGTCACAACGCAGCGTCGCAGTGTGTACACGTCGTTCGATCCGGATCGTTCGGTGCGCCGCAGTCGGCGCAGTTCTTCGGCCGGCCGGCAGTCCCGTCGGCCGTGTCGGCCTCGCGGTCGGATTCCGTCGCGGACTCGAGCGGCGCACCACAGTTCGAACAGTGTCGAACCTTCCACTGGTCGTCCTCATGCTCGCCGCCGAAGGCGTCCGTATCGATCGCTTCGCCACAGTGCCGACAGTAGTTCGGGCCCTCGGAGCCGGAGTCAGAGCCGTCCCGCTGGGTCCGATTTCGGTACACCTGCACAGCACCGATCGCGAGCAACGGTCCGAAACCGAACAGCCCGATCGGCCCCATCGCGAGGAGCACCACGATCAGGAGGTAGCCAGCGGCGAGGAGTCCGACGACCTGGAGGGCGGTACGGAGGGACATACTGTATGGTGTTTATTGAATATCATTAAACAGTTTCGACCGAACAGATTCCCGGCCATCGACTCCGCAACCGGCCGGTCGATGGCGCTGGCGGTCGCTACCCCGTCGAACCGTCCGCACCGAGATACTTCCGCGCCTGCTTGAGGTCCGCCGGCGTGTTGACGTTCAGGTGCCAGCCCTCGAAGTCGACGCCGACGTACCGGTTGCCGTCGGCGATCAGGTCCTCGAGTGCGTCCGCGAGTTCGTACTCTCCGGTGTCGCTCCGCTCGACCGTGTGACACGCCTCGAACAACGTCCGGGCGTCGTGGGTCTGGACGCCACCGGCAATATACCCTGATTCGGGTTCGCTGGTCGAGGACTCGAGCGACCGAACCGTTCCGTCGTCGTCGAGCACGCAGCGGGCCGTCGTCTCGGCCTCGTTTCTTGCGACGCGATCGAGCAAGAGCGTTCCGTCGACGTCGGGTTCGTGATGGCGGTCGACGAGCCGGGAGAGATCGCAGTCGTCGTCGAAGACGTTGTCGCCGTTGACGGTCAGTACGTCGGTGGGGAGGGCTCCGTCCTCGTCCTCTTCAATGGTATCCGGATCAAAGACGCCGTAGCCCTCCTCGAACGCCGTACAAACCGCGTGGGCGAGTCCCTCCCGATCGTCTTGCACGGCATACCTGATCGGAACGCCATCGATCACGCTGCCGACGGTGTCGATCACGTCGCCGGCCCGATAGCCGACGACGATGACGATTCCGTCGACCCCGGCGTCGACAACCGAGCGCAGCGTCCGAACGAGCAGCGGTTCGCCCGCGATCTCGAGGAGCGGTTTCGGCGTCCGGTCCGTATACGGGCGTAAACGGGTTCCTCGGCCGGCGGCGAAGACGAGTGCGTGCATCGGATGGTCGGCGGGATAGTACACGACACGGGGTGTTGTGACTATCGGACTCGAGTTCTCGTAGGATCCGTCGCGAACGGCAAAAACGGCGGTCGAACGGCACGCAGGTGGTGTGTCGAGTGGTGTGTCGCGTACCGCTCGTCTGCCGTGACTGCAGTGGTGTGTCAGTCGCGCCGATTACCGGATGACGTCGACGCCGTTCTGTTTGTCGAGTTCCTCGCGGCCGCCGTCGCTGTGGGCGTTGAACTCGTTGTCGACGTTCTTGCTCGCGTCGAAGTCGGTGTTTTTGACGCCTTCGATGCTCTGTCGCGACTTGTCGGCCTGCTTCTGGGTCGTCGGACCGAGCACCTGTGCGCTCTGGACGCCGGTCATGATCGCCATGACGCGGACCTTGCCCTTGTAGTTCTCCTGGATCCGGGCGCCCCAGATCACGTTCGCCGAGGCCTCGAGGCGCTCGGTGATGTTGTCTGCGATTCCTTCGGCCTCTTTGAGGGTGAGGTCAGGACCGCCGGTGATGTGGACGAGGCCACCCGACGCGCCGCGGTAGTCGACGTCCAGCAGCGGGTGGTTCATCGCGTCCTTGACGACCTCGTCGGTCTTGTTCTTGTCCTGGGTCTCACCGACCAGCATGACAGCGACGCCGCCCTGGTTCATGATGGTGGACATGTCCGCGTAGTCCAGGTTGATCAACGAGGGTTGGGTGATGGTCTCCGAGATCCCTTTGACGGTTTCGGCGATGATCTGGTCCATCACCGAGAACGCCTTGCCGATTGGGAGGTTCGGGACGTAATCGAGCAGTCGGTTGTTGTCGAGGACGATGATCGAGTCGGCCTGGTCTCGCAGCTTCTCGAGACCCTCTTCGGCCTTGACCGTCCGGGCACGCTCGACGTTGAACGGCGTCGAGACCATCCCGACGACGATCGCACCCTGCTCTTTGGCGATTTCGGAGACGACGGGGGCGGCACCGGTACCGGTTCCGCCACCCATGCCTGCGGTCACGAACACGAGGTCTGCATCCCCGAGGACCTCTTTGACCGTGCCCTGGGCCATCTCGGTCGCGCGTTCGCCCATCGAGGGATCGCCGCCAGCGCCGAGCCCGTTCGTGAGCGACTTGCCGACGAGGATCTTCGTGTCGGCCTCGATCATCTTGAGGTGCTGTTTGTCCGTGTTGATCGCGACGGTGTCAGCCCCGTCGACGCCGATGTTGTACAGCCGGTTGATGGTGTTGTTACCGGCACCGCCACAGCCGACGATGACGATCCGCGGATCGCCGAACTCGTCGTCGTCCATGTCTTCCATCTCCCGGGACTCCTGTTCGGCGTTTTCGAGGGCGTCTTGTACGATGTCCTGCATCGTTACACCTTGGCCCAGTTTCGTTTGCCGGTCTGTTCGCTCGGTGCGTCCTGTTGTTCGTTGATCATCTCTCGGACGGCCGACCGGATCGCCTCGCTCCGGTTCGGGAACTCGCCCGAGTCGACCAACTGCTCTACCTCGTCGATCTGCTGCTTCGGAATTCGCAGTGTCACACGCTCCATAGTTGTATTCCCTTTGGGGTAAGACGGCGCGCGCCCCTGTCAGACGCGGCGTGTCTTACACGGAGTTGCCCGACATCGGGCGTTTTTCGGCGTTTGCCGACCGTTGTAAGACGACCGTCTTACGCGAATAAGTGAAATACTGGCATAGACAATAAAGCTTTCGTCGGACACGACTTTCTGTGTCTTACACGGGTCGTTATGTATGACTGTCTTGGCCGAGGACGTCTGCGGCCGGCGTTCGACGCCCACAGCCCGGACAGAACGCCCAGTCCGACCGAATTTCGTCGCCGCAGTCACAGAACAGTCGTCGCGAGGTCTTCTCGCCGCAGTTCGGACAGTAAACGTGGTCGTCGTCGACGTGTTCTCCACACTGGTCGCAGTGACTAGTCGGATCGTCCTCGAGCGACTGCGGCTCGTCGGCGTCCTCACGAGCGGGCCGTTTGGCCCCGTCGCCGTGAACGGCGTGGCCGTCTCCGCGCGCGTGTGCATCAGTCTGGACCCGCTGGTCGTCTCGAGCCGACCGCTCCGGAATCGGGCGGTCGTCCTCGAGTGAGACACTGATCGTGACGTCGCCCGTATTTCGTCCGCGCGTACGGGACTCCCGCAGTCGGCTCTCGTCGAGTCCGTACTCGTGGAGCCGATCCGCGAGCAGTTCGTCGACACGCGTTCGGATCAGGTCGTCGATGGCACCGGTTGACTCCGGCTCACCAATCGACGCACGCCCCGCACCTCGGTCGGCCCCCGTGGAGCCGTCGAGGTACGCTCGCAGCGCCTCACGCATCGCTTCGCTCTTCGATACGTCGAGGCGCTCGAGTTGCTCGACGAGGTCATCGTCGGCGCGGAACGTGATCTTGCTCATGTCCGAGATATACGTGGTATTGTAACTCTATCCATATCAATCATTCTACCGTATGCCAGCCGTCACACGCCTCCCGTCGCCGAGAATAACAACCCTTATGTTATCCAGAGCGGCTACGTTGAAATGCGACCGCCCTTAGCTCAGACTGGTAGAGCAGTCGACTGTAGATCGACTTGCCCCCCGTTCAAATCGGGGAGGGCGGATTTCTCCTGCGAACGACGTGAGCAGTGAGAAACCTATCCTGAGCCGATTTGAACACGGAAGTCGCAGCCGCCGAGCGAAGCGAGGCGGATCGTCTTCCAACTGTTCAAATCGGGGAGAAACAGCGTTCGAGCGGCCGTTCAAACGAAAGAGTTCTCGAGCCCCACTGCTGTGAGACACTCGTCTTACAGACCGATCTGCCGACTCGCCCGCCGGATCACTCGTCAGTTACGTCGTCCTTGAGGCCGAGAGCCGAGACCGACTTGTCGACGGGCGTAAACTCCAGGCTCCCGCACTGACAGCCGTCGCGTCTGCCGATGGGGCGGAAATCGTCCTCGGCGATCTCGAGAGCGGCATAGAGGGCACCGCATTCCTTACACATGGCGATACTCCGTCGGTTCTCGTCGCCGTCTGCCATAGCGTGGTGTCGAGTATCGAGAGATCACTCAAGAGTGTACTCGGAGGATGCAGGCGACAACACTCCTGTTACGAGTAGTGTGACAACACCCCGATGATGTCTCACGTGGGTGTGTTCGAACACAGGCGATCGCTGGCCGGCCGCTTTTCCGTCGGCCGCAGATACCACCGGTATGAGCAACGAGGGTCCGAGCCGCGACCGCGCACAGGATCGCGCCGAACAGCGCAAGTCCGAGCGGGCCGACGAGACCGAGTCGATCCTCGACGATGTCGAACGCCACCTCGGCGACCTCGAGTATCCCACCACGAGCGAGGAGATCGCCGCGGAGTACGGAAACGAACCGATCGACATGCCCAACGAGACGGAGTCGCTGGGGAGCGTCTTCGATCGGCTGGCGGGCGAGCAGTACGACACTCCCGAGGAACTCCGGGAGGCAGTCTACGGCGAGATCACCGGCCAGGCGGGGAGTCCGAACGAGGCCAACACCGAGCGAGATCTCACCGGTCTGGACGAGGAGAGTACGGGATCGATCGGCGAGAGCGGCGGCGACTCGCTCTGAGCCGGTGAGCTATAGTAGCCACTGCAAGTCATTGCATACCTGATCGCCAGACGGTTCGGCGATCAGTATGTAAATCGTTGCAGTTGTTACTATACAGGGTCTCGAGCGACGCCACGCCCGCCCCCGATCGTGATAGCAGAACCGATTTACGTCAGCGTCGTCTGTTCTCGAGTATGGATTACGAAGCGAGTCTCGACCGAGCGATGGACGATGTTCCGGACATCGGCGGCGACGAGGAACGACTGCAGATTCCGGACGCCGAGGCCCAGAAAGACGGCGCATTTACGCGCTTTACGAACCTCGGAGAGATCGCCGACGTGCTCTCGCGCGAGGACGAACACCTGCACCGATTCATCCAGCGAGAGATGGGGACCAGCGGTAAGTTCGAGGAGGGCCGCGGCCGGTACAACGGGACGTTCTCCGAGCAGGACTTCGATGTCGCCGTCGAGGCCTACATCGACGAGTACGTGCTCTGTTCGGAGTGTGGCCTGCCGGACACCCGTCTCGTCCGCGAGGATCGGACGCCGATGTTGCGCTGTGACGCCTGTGGTGCGTTCCGTCCCGTCACCAAGCGCTCGACGAGCAGCCAACAACAGCAGCAGGCCGACGCCGTCGAGGAGGGCAAGACCTACACCGTCGAGATCACCGGCACCGGCCGCAAGGGCGACGGTGTCGCCGAGAAAGGCAAGTACACCATCTTCGTCCCCGGCGCCGAGGAGGGCGACGTCGTCGAAATCTACATCAAGAACATCTCCGGCAACCTCGCGTTCTCTCGTCTCGCCTGATCGATCGGACGAGTCGGTTTCGATCGGTTACGCCGACGGATTTTCTGGGGTTCGCTCGTTTCCTGAGCGGCGGCTTCCGTCTGGAGGAGCTGTACGACTTTTTCATGCCCGATTCGGTATCGCTCGATTACGTCGCGTTCCCCGAGCTCCGAAAGGAGTCGGCTGGTCGTCCTCGACGATCAGCCGTACTCGTCGGTGAACCGGCACTGTTTGACCCGGCCACCGTGTTCGGTTACCACCGCGCGAACGCACGCTGCAGGCAAGAGGCGGTACTCGAGGATCTCACCGCGGCTCGTGGGTCCCGTCTCGGGATCGATGACGCTGCCCGATGTCGATCGATCCGTCGCTCGGTGACGTGTGCCGGGCGTCGATTCGCCGTCAACGGTCCGTTCGGTGTGCGCTCCGCTCTCGGTTGCGGGGTCCAACGATCCGATCGCCTCGAGTCCGCGCCGAACGAGATGACGGAGTCTGTCGACCAGGATGAAGGGTGGTCGTCGATGGCCCACGGTGGCTGAACGAGGCCATTGAGGATTGACAGAGATATTCACAGCACCATCCAATAGCGATGGCAGGCGGCACACGGTGGATCGCGAAATTAAAGAGAGCTTGTGCTAGTCACACGTACGTGGGAGTATCGTTCGACCTCTTCGGGACGCTCGTGACCGCCGACAGACCGACCGACCCGGCCGCAGCCGTCGCGACCGAACTCGAGAAGCGAGATGTCGATGTGCCGGACGACTGGGCTGACGCCTACGCCGAGCCACACGTCGACGCGCCCGAGGGTGCGGAGGTGCCGTTGCCCGCTCACGTCTCGCACGCGCTCGCGAGCCGCGGGGTCAGCTACGAGCACAACGCGGTTCGACGGGCGATCGTTGCCGCGTTCGATCCCGACGTCGAGACCAGAACCGGTGCCAGAGGGGCCGTCGACGCCGCCAGCGAGCGAGGTCCCGTCGCGATCTGCTCGAACTGCAGCGTCCCGGAACTGGTCGGTCGGACGCTCGTCCGATCCGCGTTTGACCGCGACGAGTTCGACGCCATCGTGACGAGCGTCGGCTGTGGCTGGCGCAAACCCGCCGCCGAAATCTTCGAACTCACCGCCGCCGAGCTCGATGTCGACCCCGACCAACTCGTCCACGTCGGCGACGATTCTCGGACCGACGGCGGAATCGAGGCAGTCGGCGGGACCGCGCTGTTGCTCGAGGAACATCCACTCGAGACGATC
Organism: Natronorubrum tibetense GA33; assembly: GCF_000383975.1. Lineage (NCBI taxonomy): Archaea > Methanobacteriati > Methanobacteriota > Halobacteria > Halobacteriales > Natrialbaceae > Natronorubrum > Natronorubrum tibetense. The sequence continues at coordinate 2,751,897 of NZ_KB913017.1, forward strand.
CCCTCGAAGCTGGCGGTGCCCTCGGAGTCAGAGGAGTCATGACCGCGCGACTGGACGGGGACGGTGTGAGCGGAGCGCGCCACCTCGCCGAGCCCCGGGAGGGACGACCGTGATACTGACGACGATCGCGCTGTTCGGACTGGCGTTCAGCCTGGACCTGTTGATCGGCGAGCCCCCGAACGCGCTCCATCCGGTGGCATGGTTCGGCCGTCTGGTCGACACGCTCGACAGGGAGTGGGCCGATACCGACGGTGGCCAGCGACTGGCTGGTGTCGGGATCGCCCTTTTTGCACCGTTGATTCCGGCCGTTGTCGCGGGTGGATCCGTCGTCCTGGCGAGTGCAGCGTCTCCGCTCGCGGGTGCGATCGTCGCCGGCCTCGTGCTCTTTCTGACCACGAGCCTGCGCTCGCTGCTCGAGTTGACGCAGACGGTCGTGGCCGCAACCGACGTCGGTGACGAGTTCCGTACCGGTGGGAGCGACGTGGCCGGCACCGACGGACGGGCTGCCGACACTGACGAACGGACTGCTGACACTGACGGACGGGCTGCCGACACCGACGGAACGACTGACGTTACCGACGACGGCCTCGAGACGGCCCGCGATCGGGTCCGCGGCCTCGTCGGTCGTGATACCTCGACGCTCTCGCCTGCTGAAATCCGCAGTGCAGCCGTCGAGAGTGTCGGCGAGAATCTTGCAGACGGCCTGGTCGCAACGTTGCTTCCGTTCGCTCTGCTTGCCCCGGTTTCGCTGCCGGCGGCCGCGGCGGCCGCGGCGTGGGTCAAGGGCGTCAACACGTTGGACTCGATGCTCGGCTACCCCTCGAAACCCCACGGCACCGCCAGCGCGCGACTCGACGATCTCGTGATGTGGCTCCCCGCCCGAATCACCGCGATCGCGATCGCCGTCGCCGGAGCCGACCCGTTCGCGGTGCTTCGCGCACGCGAGTGGGCGCGTGATCCGCCGTCGCCCAACTCGGGATGGCCAATGGCGACCCTCGCCTGCGCGCTCTCAGTTCGACTTACCAAGCCGGGCGTCTACGATCTGAACACCGCCGCCGACCTGCCGACCGTCGACGACGGCGACCGAGCCGTCTCCGTGGTCGGACTGGCCGCCGTTCTGTCGGTGCTCCTCGCTATCGCTCTCGCCGCGGGGGTGGCGATCGCCGTGACGACGCTCGAGGGAACGCAGGTTGAACCGGCGGTCGTCGGCACGCTCCTCGAGCCGACTGCAGACACTGCTATCGAGACGGTTACGCGGCTCCTCCGGGAGGTGAGCCGATGAGCCGGCTCGCCGCCGTCCGCGGTGCGCTCGGCTTCCTGACGCGGCTGCCAGTCGGCCATCACGACGGCGATTGGGAGGCGTTTCGCACGCGGCCGGCGGCGTTCCCCGTCGTCGGGTTCGTCGCTGGCGCGATCGCGGCGATTCCGTTGCTGGCGACCGAGACGCTAGCCGCGCCGACCGTCGCGTTCGGTTATTTGCTCGCGGTGTACGCCGTAATGGGAATCCATCATCTCGACGGCGTGGCAGATCTGGGCGATGCGCTCGTCGTCCACGGCGACGCTGACCGCCGCCGCGAGGTTCTGAAGGACACGACGACGGGCGTCGGCGCGGTGCTCGCGGTGGCAGTCACCGTCGCGGGGCTCGCACTGGCCGGTCTCGGACTCGCCGGACTCCCCGTCTTCGTCGCGGTTGCCGTTGCGATCGCCGCCGAAGTCGGGACGAAACTCGGGATGGCGGCGATGGCGTGTTTCGGTCACGCGAGCCACGACGGTATGGGACGGCAGTTTACGACCGCGGCCGTCCCAACATCGTTCGTCGCACCCGCCGGCGTCGCGCTCCCGGCAGCCCTCCTCTCCTGGCCCCACCCGGTCGCTGCGGTCGCGCTCTCGGGAGCCGTCGCCGGCGTTGCCCTCCCCTGGTACTGGGCGAACCGCCACCTCGGCGGTATCAACGGCGATGTCTTCGGTGCGGCCAACGAGATCGGCCGCGTCGCCGGCGTCCATCTGGGGGTGATCGCGTGGACGCTATCGTAATGTGCGGCGGGAAGGGCACCCGACTCGAGAGCGCCCACGAGAAGCCGCTCCACCCGATCGACGGCGTCGCGATGGTCGATCGGGTGCTGGCGGCGCTCGAGTCAAGCCGCGCGGAGACGGTCTACGCCGCCGTCTCGCCGGACGCCCCGAAAAGCCGCGCTCACCTCGAGTGTGGCGACGGCGAAACCCCAAGCGTGACGATCCTCGAGACGGCCGGCGACGGCTACGTGGCTGATCTGATGACTCTCCTCGATCGACCCGCCATCTCGCCGCCAGTGCTGACCGTCGCCGCGGATCTCCCGTTGCTCGAGGCACCCGTTATCGACCGCATCCTCGCTACTCACGGCGAGTGCGACGTCTCGCGGACTGTCTGCGTCCCCGTCGCGCTCAAACGCCGGCTCGGCGCGAGCGTCGACTCGACGCTCGAGCCCGAAACTCACCTCGCGCCGACCGGAGTCAACGTCGTCGGCGACGCATCCGATTCCCAGACTATGACAGACGTACACTACGACCCACGACTCGCAATCAACGTGAACCGACCCGAAGACGCTCGTCTCGCGGCGAACGAACTACAGCGTCCCGGCGCGGAGGAGCGATAAGATGCGCGTGATCCTCCCCGCCGGCACGACCGAGACCGCGCTGATCGACGGTATCAGCGCCGCCGGAGCGTCACCGGACCTGATGGAACACACGCCCTCTGCGGATGTCGAGATCCTCGCGTACGGCAAGCCGACGATGGCTCCCGTCACGCCGGTGAGTCCGAACGGCTGTCCGACGCCGGCCGCGGTGACGCGAGCCGTCCGCGAGGTGATCGACTTCGACGTGTCGGTCGTCGACGCGGGTCTCGCACAGCCGACGGGCGCACCGACTGTCGGTCTCGGCGTCGAGCCGGGAGCAGATATCCGCAATACCGTCGCCGTCCCCGACGCACAGGCGATTTTCGACCGCGCCCACGCCTACGGCGCGAGCCTGCCGGACGACGAACTTCTGGTCGGCGAGACGGTCCCCGGCGGCACGACGACCGCACTCGGCGTCCTCACCGCACTCGGCGAGCCGGCCGGCGTCTCCTCGTCGCTGCCGAAAAACCCCATCGAGCGCAAACGGCAGGTCGTCGACGAGGCCCTCACCGCGAGCGGCGGTTCGGCCGGGAGCTTCGACGGCCGCCCGATCGAGGCGATCCACGCCGTCGGCGACCCCGTGCAGGCGACCGTCGCAGGGATCGCCGCCGGCGCGCTCGAGTCGGGTATCGACGTCACCCTTGCCGGCGGCACCCAGATGGTGGCCGTCGCAACCGTCTTACGCCACGCCGGCGTCGACGCGCCGCTGTCGATCGCGACCACCTCGTTCGTCGATCGCGAGCAGGGCGACCGGCTCGGCGAGGCCTGCTACCGGCTGAACTGCGCGTTGACCGTTACTGATCCCGGCTTCGACGCGCGCGAGCACGTCTCCATGGCGCGTTACTGCGCGGGCGTGGCCAAGGAGGGCGTCGCGATGGGCGGCGCGCTCTCGCTCGTACCCGACGACCGAATGGAGGCGGTGCTGGATCGATTCGAGGCGGTTTGCGGACGTCTCGGCATCGAAGACGAGGACGACGGGAACGGGAGCGGAAACGGAAACGCAGACGACCCCGCGAACTCGAGCCCGGAGGATGATCGTGCACCCTGACTCGATACGAACCGGGGACCGCGTCCCCCACGGCGGCGAGACCGACCGGACCGTCCTTGACTTCTCGGCTAACACGAATCCGTACACGCCCGACGGCGTCGAAGCGGTGTACGAAGGTGCGCTCGAGGCGTCCCGCAGGTACCCCGACGACGACTATCCCGACTTCCGTGCCGCCGCGGCAACGTTCGTCGACTGCGAGCCGGAACGCGTGATCCCAACACCCGGCGGACTGGCCGCGATTCGACTGGCGATGGAGTGCACCCTCGAGCCCGGCGACGAGGCCCTGATTCCGTACCCGAGTTTTGGCGAGTACGCTCGCGAGGTGCGGCTTCAGGGTGCATCGCCCCGATTCGTCTCGCACGACGAGCTACTGGCGGTGGGCGACGGGCTGCTTGAGGAGTGTCGGCTCGCGGTGGTCTGTACGCCGAACAACCCCACCGGGGAGGCGGCCGACCCGGACGCGCTAGCGGCGTTCGCGGCCCGCTGTGGAGAGGCGGGAACGACGTTGTTAGTCGACGAGGCGTTTCTCGGCTTCACGGACCTCCCGTCGGCGGCCCGACTCGAGGCCGAGCACGTGATCGTCGCCCGTTCGTTGACCAAGCTGTTCGGCCTGCCGGGTCTACGAGCGGGATTTGCGGTCACGACCGGCGAGCAGCGCGATGCGCTCGAGACGGCCCGTCGAGCGTGGTCGCTCGGCACGCCGGCCGCGTGCGTCGGTGCGCACTGTTTGCGCCAGGACGCGTTCGTCCGCGAAACCCGGAAACGCGTCGAACGCGAGCGCGAGCGGATGCGCCAGGCGCTCGAGGGACGGTTCGATGTCGTGCCGTCTGATGCGCCGTACCTGTTGTGTGACGTCGGCGACCGAAGTGTCGACGACGTAATCGCGTCCGCCCGCGAGGACGGTGTCGCCATCCGCGACGCGAGGACCTTCCGGAGCCTCGAGTCGCACGTCCGCGTCGCCGTCAAGGACCGAGAGCGAAACGACCGGCTGCTCGCGGCGCTCGGGGTGCTCGAGGACGGCGCACGTCGTGTCGACGCGGGCGACGACACCGACGAGGGGACGACATCCGAATGATGGATTCCGATCCAGCGTACGGTTCAGTTCGTCGGGACGGCGTCCTCCGGGTACACCGGCCCGAAACCGAATGGCTCTCTACTGGGTGGAACGGCGGCCGCCGAACGGCCGACTGCGCGTACAACGTCTCGGTACCCGAGGGATGGGACCGGACGGATCTCGGGGCGTACGTCGACGAGCGCCTCGAGGCGGCGGGATTCGATCGCGGCAGCGACCGCCCGGTCTTGCTTACCGGCGTCGAACAGTCCGACGCCCGCGGGGCCCAGTACGGTCCCGTCACGGCCTACGCGACAGCCGGCATCTCGAATCCGGCCGCGTTGCCGATGGACCCCGACGAACAGTCGGTGGTCGACGACTCGGCTTCGGACTCGCGCTCCCACTCGGGACCCGGAACGGTCAACGTGATCGTCGGGACGACGCGGGCGCTCGCACCCGGCGCGCTGGCGAACCTGATCGCCGTCGCCGCGGAGGCGAAGGCCGCGACGCTGCTCGCCGAGACCGGGTTTCCCGGCACGACGACGGACGCAATCGTCGTCGGCCACGATCCGTCGGGCGAGCGCGTCGAGTTCTCCGGAAGCGGCACCGATGTCGGCGCGGCAACCCGCGCCTGCGTTCGGGAGGCCGTCTCCGCCTCGCTTCGGGCCCACTACGAGGATCGCGACGAGACCCTTCCCGACTCGTTCGCGGACGCGACGTACGGCGTCTCGACCGACGTTCGGGCGACAGTGTTCCGACCGACGCGGTGAGCGCGCTGTCACGTTCCGCCTCGAAACGTTAACCCGTCTCGAGGCGAACATCCCGACAATGGCCGGGGACGAAGCCGACGATCCGACGGCGATCCGTTCGCTCGCGCTCTCGCCGGCGGACGCCGCCGACGCCTACGCGTATACCCAGGAGAATCCGGGCGAGGCCGTGCTCCGGGTGACGCCGCCGTTTCACGGCCGGATGCGGGCACGCATCCACGTGTACCACCTCGACGACACCGAACTGACCGGTGCCGTTCACGTCGCCCCGGCGGCCGTCATCGCCGACGACGTCGTCGCCGACTATCCTACGCTCGAGACCGAACTCGAGGATGTCGATCCGAGCGAAACGGATCGCGTTCGAAAGCGACACGGCGAGGCGGTCGCGGCGTGGCAGGAACGCGCGCGGGAGGCGATCGTCGACGAGATCACGCTCGAGACCGACGGCGGACCCCATTCGGTCGAGATCAAACGGGTCGGGTAGCGCGACCTGAACTGAGATCCGTTCTCGGCGCGCCTCTCGATTATCCGCGGCATACGCACGCTGTCCTGCACTTTCACTTTCACTCTGGGTGGATCGGATTAACGTACTATCCGTCTTATTGACTGGTATGGCACTGATCGTCGACCGGAGTGAGGACCGAACCGAGCAGACCGAAAGCACCGACACGGCAACCACACTCGAGCCGGAGCCTGAACGACGCCGTATCGACGTCACCGACCTACACGCCGCCGGAATCGAGGAGTTCGTCGAGTCGAACGTCGACACCGAGTTCGTCTCACTCGAGCACCGTGGTACGCGGACCTATCTCGTCCTCGAGGACTGAGCGAAAACCACGCCGCGAATCGGTCGGACGCACGACTGGTACCCCCACCGTTTTCACCGGGACCGTGGGAGGTGGGCGCATGACCGACACTCGAGATCGAGAGGGTGGACGCTCGCGCGGTCCGACGACGCGGCGACGCGTCCTCGGGAGCGGCGCCGGCCTCGTCGGTATCACTGGTGTCGCCGGAGTCGACCACTCGTCGGCATCACTGGTGTCGCCGGAGTCGACCACTCGTCGGCAGGTGGGACGGGCCGCGGGACCGAGTCGGGCGGCGACGAGACGCCCCCTCGAGTCGACACGACGCAGGACGACTCCGCTGCAGACCTGCCACTGATCGACGCGCACACGCACCTGATACCCGAGCAAACGCTTGATCGGGATCCGTTGAGCGCCAACGAACTGGTGGCGTGGATGGACGCCCACGGCATCGATTACGCGGTTGTTCAGGCGCTCGATTCGCCCGAGAGCTATCCCGTCCAGGCGCCGAGCTGGTGGGTCCTCGAGCAGGTCGAGGCGTATCCCGATCGGCTGCTCGCCTTCTGTACGGTCGATCCCCGAACGCTGGTCTACGAGGAGGATTTCGGGGCCGTAACGGAGCTTCTCGAGCGATACGTTGAGCGCGGCGCGCGCGGCTTCGGCGAGCTCAAAGCCGGACTGGCGATCGATGATCCGCGGCTCGAGCGTCTCTACGAGCTGTGTGCCGACCACGAGCTCCCGATCCTCTTTCACACCGACGAGAAGGCGATGATGGACGAGGTCGGACTGCCGCGACTCGAGGACGTGCTAGCCTCGTTCCCGTCGGTCGACTTCGTCGCCCACGCCCACGCATGGTGGGCCCACATCTCCGCGGATGTAAGTTGGGAGGACCGGGGCGACTACCCGTCGGGGCCGATCGAACCCGGCGGGCGCGTCCCCGAACTGCTGTCCGAGTACGAGAACATCTACGGCGACGTCTCGGCCGGTTCGGGCTGGAACGCGCTCACACGCGACGAGGAGTACGCTCAGGGGTTTCTCGAGGACCACCACGAGCAGTTGGTGTTCGGGACGGACTTCCTCGCTCCGGACCAGGAGGTGCCACAGCTCGAGCTGTTCGACCGGTTCGAGCTGTCGACGGAGGCGTGGGCGAACGTCCGGTATCGAAATATCGAGGAACTCCTCCGGTGATATCCGGGGCGAAGCCGGATCAGAAGCGTTGGAGTCGGATTTCGTCCGCCGTTACCTCGTCGACGTATTCCTCGTCGAGCTGGTAGTTCTCTATCCCGTCGGCGGCCTCTCGATCCCGCCGGAGTCACGATTTGATCGAGTCGGTCATCTCGGCTCCGGGCTCGACGTAGGCGACGCCCGCGTCGACGTCCTGGACGACGCCGATTTCCTTTCCGTTCGTGTTGACGACCGGCTTTCCCTCGTCGTCGACCGTGAAGGTGGCGCACATACTTCCCCGTTATCGAGCGAGGAGGATGTCATATGTGCCTGTGTTCGTCAGTCGACGTGATCGACGGCGAGATGGAACGATGGGCCGATCCGTCTCGAGTCGAGACCGATTCGACCGGAGCGGGACCGAACCGATATCACTACTGTTCTGGACTCGAGACCGCCGATAATGAAACTCGCGCGGATCGCGACGGACGACGGACCAGTCAGTGGCCAGTATGAGGACGGCGTCGTTCACGGGGACGACGGCGTGTACGAAGTCGGCGTCGACGGAACCTTCCTGCCGCCCTGTGACCCCTCGGCGCTGTACTGCGTCGGTCGGAACTACGCGGCGACGCTCGATCAGATGGAGTACGAACGGCCCGACGAACCCGACTTCTTCATCAAGCCGCCGGCCTCGGTGCTGGGCCACCGGGACCCCATTCCCTACCCCGATTTCACTGGCGAACTCACCTACGCCGGCGAACTCGCGGCGGTCATCGACGAACCCTGCCGAAACCTCTCGGCAGACGAGGTGTCGGACGTCGTGCGCGGCTATACGATCATGAACGATATGGACGCGCTCGATCAGCAGGGTCGAACCGCCCGCAAGGCGTTCGACGGCTCCGGCCCGCTCGGACCGTGGATCGAAACCGCGGTCGACCCCACGGGAATCGACATGTGGACCGACGTGGCGGGCGAACGTCGACAGGAAGCCAACACCGAACTGATGCTGTTCGGTCCCCACGAGATCATCTCGTATCTCTCGCGACGATTTACCTTCCGACCCGGCGACGTAATCGCGTTCGGGAGTCCCGCCAACCCCGGACTGGTCGAACCCGGTGACACCGTCGAGATCACCTACGACGGTGTCGGGACGCTTCGAAACACGATCGTGGACGCTGCGTCCGTCGACGATTAGGAGGGGGCCACCGACGCAGAAACCCCGGTTTCTTGACGCGTGTCTTATACGCCTGTGACCCGTTGTCCCAGTCGATGACCGAGACCATCTACGTCAGTCGGAAGGACCTCACTTCGCGGGAGATTCTGCGGGAACTCGGAAACGGGAACCGCGTGATCATCGAGGTCGAAATCCTCGGCAAGACGTTGCGGATGGCACTTCGTCGTCAGGGAGAAACCTACTACTGCGACACGCCGATGAAACTGCTCACGTTCGAAAGCGAGGAGGAGATGCGTCAGTGTCTCGAGCGGTATCGACTCGCCAGAGCGGACTCCGCCGACGAATCCGACGAACGCGAAGAAACGCCGCCCTCCGTCGGCGAGTGAGGTGCCGTCCGCGGTCTCGATCGCGGCGCGGGGATTCCCAACGTATAGGTCGTTCCCTGCCGTCCCTTTACTATCCGATGACCGATCCCGATCAGGGCATGGAAGCGCTGATGCTCGTCGACAGCCCGGAGTTCGAGCGGATAATGGAGTGTGTCTTCGGGATTCAGCCCCACGAAACGCGCACGTATTTTCGGCTCCTCGAGTTGCCGGGAAGTACGGTCTCCGAACTCGCGGACGCCCTCGAGCGCGACAGGAGTAACGTAAACCGCTCGCTTTCCACCTTGTGTGAGACAGGGCTGGTGGAGCGAGAGCGCCGACTCCTCGAGGGCGGCGGCTACGTCTATCAGTACTTCGCCGTACCCGTACCCGAGGCACAGGAGTCGATGCACGAGGCGGTCGACGAGTGGGCGGAGACCGTACACGGACGCATTGACGAGTTCGGTCCGTGAGCGGGACGACCGCGAGTTGGCTCGGGCGGGGAGCCGCTCAGAGCGTCCAGCATCTCAGCCACCGATCGGCAACCGCCGAACGCTGGATCGACAGAGTGGGCACCGATCCTGTTACGGTTGCATCCACGAACTGACTCCCGGTAATTCTGCTGATCGTAACCAGCTACTGACTGTCGTATTCCAGACACTGGCTTTTCTCACGACGATACCGCCGTGCTGTCAATTTTTCCGGCGACGTACACCTGACTCACGAGCAGCAGGCCGATTCCCACCGGTAACAACCAAGCGAACATGGTCAACATGAGACCACTCGCCTGGATTCCAAGGGCGATCAGCACGACAGGACCACAACAGATCGTTCCGGACAGCAGCGCCGGAAACGAGGCCAGAAGCCCCGATCCAGCGCCAATGCCACAGGCGGCCGGCTGTACGACCGCGAGATACGTCAGGCCGAGATTGACGCCGACGAGGCCGGCAAGGAGGAGTCCGATGGCTACGTTCACCGGCGACACCAGAATCCGAACGACACCAGTATCGACCATTGCGACGGCCTCGAACGATGCCGGACCGGTTCGGTCGAACATCCGGCCCAGCGGATCGTCGACCACGATCAGATCGGCCGCCACGTCAGGTCGAACTGCGAGGTCGCCGACGGCCCAGAGGAACGCGACGAGGTAGCCGATCATCACGACGGTTGCGACCGCCAGCGAGTCGTATCGACGGACGACGAGCAGCGTTGCGGCTTTCGTCTCTCGGATCCGTGACCGTGGGCGCAGCCGCTTGGTAAGTCGGCCGATGGCGCTCATTCGTGGACCACCGTAGACGGGTAGTAGCCGTACCAGGCGAACCACATCGCGTCGAAACCGATCTCTCGCTCGAGGGGAAGTGAGTCGGGTTCGTGTGGTTCGCCGTCGACGCCAACTCCTCCGCCGTCCGCCTCGACCGATCTTTCGTCCGGGTTTCGATACACGTATCCCGTGTCGAGGGACCCGTCGTAGACCGTCACGTACGACGTTTCACTCATCGTCCCGTTGACGACCAGCCGCTCACGCAAGGTCTCCTTGGGGACGGCCATCGCGCCATCGGCAGTCCGGACTCCGATGACGACCGCTTTCATTGGGAACCGATCGTCGGTCTCCAGCGGGCTGAACAGCGTATTTTCGTTCTCGTAGTACCCGCTCCGCGGATTGTATTCCCCGTAAGGGTCGTCGCCGTAGTTGCGGATGTGGCCGGTGTCTTCTGTGAGGACGACTGTCTCCGGATACTGCTCGCGCCAGCGATCCCACGTCGTCCAGATCACCTGAAACTCCTCTAGGTACTCGCCTTCGTGTGGACCGCGGATACCCAACGCGAGTATCTGGGGCCACCACGTCTCCGTCCCGCGGTCGAACATGACGAGGTTGCTGTTGATCAACCGGCCGGAGACGCCGAGTTCGCTCTCGCCACGGTAGAATCCCTGTGCCGTCCCGGTCAACGGGCAGTAGGTCACCGAAACCGACTCTCCGCCAACGGTGTCGTTGACGATCTCGTGCCACACGAGGTTGTATTGCGGGTAGGCCTTCGCGTCCCCGTTCAGTTCGACGCCGAAGACCGGATCGCCTCCGTCGAGGTTTGCTGGTGGAGTGTCGGACGAAGCGAACTGCGGATCGTCGACCGAGGGGATTCCGTCCTGGCCCGGTCCACCGGATAGATTCGCTTCGTTCAGTTCTTCGATCGTGTACTCCTGGGGAAGCAACCGGTCAACCGTCGGTGGACCGGTGGTCACAGCGTTTTCGTCGTCCGTCACACGACCGAGGATGCCGGAATTACCGAGACAGCCTGCGACGGCAGCCAGACCGACAGCCGCCGCGGAACCGAGAACGTACCGTCTAGAACTGCCGTTCGTTGTGGGACTGTCTCGCATACGCATCGGTAGGCTCGGCTTCGAAATAACCCGATGGCGGCTGTGTACCCGGCACACACACCCGCTGTCGACCCGTACGACGAGCACTCATTGCGGCAATCGCTATCGGGAAACCGTCAATGAGATCGATCTTGATGGGTGGCCCGATGACGGCAGTTTCAAATCCTATTCTCGACGGGTTTGACGTCGTGTAGCGTATGGCAACGAGTATGAGTGTTGATCGACCCGGACACGGAAACCGATTCAGAGAAACTGCACGTCTGGACAGGAACGGCCGGCTAGTTACGAGAATCACATCGGTAACGGGCACGCGCTCGAGTCGACTGTTCGGCTGTCAGTCGCTCAGTAACTGCCCCTATATAACTGATATGGGCTGTGCGCGGCGCATACATCACCGCCATAGGGACATTATCCGATGGCCCGTTCGTTCGCTTGTATGTCACGCAATACCACTCGAGCGATCGACCGGCGACGTGTAATTCAGGCGCTTGGTGCAGGCGGCGCGATCGCACTTGCAGGCTGTCTCGGCGGTGACGATGAAACGGCGGATGACGCAAATGGTGATGACGAGGAGGTGAACGATGACGAAGAAGAAATAAACGGCGACGAGGAGGAGACCGACCTCGCGAGCCTGGATCCCACTCCGGAGGGCGAGTCGCTCTCCGAGGACGACATCCACGCGCTCGTCGATCTCTTCGACGACCAGCCGATGAACGAGGACCAGCACGAAGTCGAAGGCGACGACCGGGAGTACACCCCGCGACACGTCTGGATGTGGGTCAGCGACGAGAACCTCATCGGGCTCCATTTCAACGAGCCGAATCCCGAGGACGCGACCGAACTCGACTATATCACGATCGGACAGAAGGGGCTCTTTACCGAGGAAAGCCAGCCCAGCGAGGAGTTCTCGCACTTCCACAAGCACACGGCCGACGGCTGGGAGGACGGCCACGGAGGCGAAACGGGCGACGAAGGCTACTGGCTGACTCACATCGCGGTTCGGGAGATCGAGTACCCGTTCCACGACGAGCCGATCGAGCCGCAGGTCGACTACGGCTTCATGCCGACCCCGCCCGAGGAGGGAAGTGAGGGACACGAGACGGATTGGGAAGCCCCCGACGGCGGCGAGGGGGATCTCTCGGACGACCAACGCGACGCGCTCATCGAAATCTTCGACGACCACTGGACGAACGAGGACCAGCAAGAAGCGCCCCACGGCACGCCGGCACACCTCTGGAAGTGGGTCAGCGAGGAGACCTTCCTGTTGCTCCACTTCGACGAGCCAGCCGTCGAGGAAGCCGACAATCTCATCTACTTCGGGATCGGCCAGCGCGGGCAGTTCACGAGCGACGACATCCCGGCGGGACAGGCCGACGAGTTCACGCACTTCCACAAGCACGAGGCCGACAGCTGGGACGCGGGTCACGGCGGACAGGACGCCGAGCAGTGGGGTGCCTGGCTCGTCCACCACGCCACCCGCGACCACGAGATGCCGTGGGGTGAGGTCGAGGTCGGCATCGATCGCGAGTTCATGCCCACCGAACCGCCCCAGTAACTCATGGACACACACCGTCTGAGCCGTCGACGACTGCTCGCGGTCGCCGCCAGCGGGAGTGCCCTGTCCGCGACCCTCGCCGGCTGCCTCGGAGAAAGTGACGGCGGAAGCGGTGACGACGAGGCCAACGACGACGAAAACGGTACCGACGACGCCGCAGACGACGAGGACGTCGTCGAAATCGTCACTCGAGAAGGCGACGAGGACGAAGACGAACCGAACTTCGTGTTCGATCCCGACCACGTCGAAATCGAACCCGGTACGACCGTTCGCTGGATCAACACCGACGGCGTCTTCCACACCGTTACGTCGACTGACTCGCTCGAGGACAAATCACCGAGCGAGGTGTTCGACGAGACCCTCAGCAGTGAGGGTGACGAATTCGAGTGGACGCCCGAGGAGGAGGGTGTCCAGCACTACTACTGCGAACCCCACGCCGAGTTCATGGACGGGACGATCGAAATCGGCGACGGTGATCCAGACGAGACCGACCCTGACGAAGACGATAGCGAAGAGGACACGGCCGACGACAACGGCGAAGTCGACGAGGAGTTCGTCGATATGACTGGCGAAGATAGCATCGAGATCGAGACTCGAGCAGGCGACGACGACCAGGGCGAACCAAGCTTCGTCTTCGATCCCGCGTTCGTCCGTCTCGACGAGGGGACGACCGTTGAATGGGTCAACACCGACGGCGTCTTCCACACCGTCACGTCGGCCGACTCGATCGACAGCCGCAGCGGTGGTGGCGACGAATTCGACGCGACGATCGCCAGCGAGGGAGATACGTTCGAGTGGGATGCCGAGGAAACCGGCACGCAGCCGTACTACTGCTCGCCCCACGCGGGCTTTATGTACGGTGCACTCGAGACCGAGTGACGCTCCCCGTCGCCGTTCGCCGCGGTCCCCGCTGGCGCGGTCCGCCTGCGAGCAGAAACACACTTCCGCGCGCACCCCCTCCGAGCCGATGTGAGCGCTGATGCGACGCGACGCGTCGAAGTCTACCCCGACCGAGAGGTCGTCGTCGAGTTCGATCCCGACCTCACCTTCGAGTGCGTCGAAGAGTGTACCTGGTGTTGCCAGCACGGGGTCTTGCTCTACGATCAGGACTTACTCGAGTTAGCCCAGCGAGCGAACCTCGCCGAGACCACGACCGACTTTCGCGGCGAGAAGTTCGTCACCCGCGAACAGAAGAATCGGGACGACCACGTCGCGGACGACGGTTGTGCCTGTGCCTTCCTCCGCGAGGACGGCCTCTGCTCGCTGCATCTCGAGGAGGACTGGAAACCGACCAGGTGCTCCGTCTTCCCGCTCGGCGTCTGGCTCGAGGACGGCGACCTTCACGTCGACATTCGGGACTCGGCCCACGAGCACTGCGAGGGACTGGACGTCAGCGACCGGAGCGTCATCGACAACCTCGAGGCGTTTCTGCCGGAGGTGCTGTGGGAACTCGAGAACCCGGATTCGGATCGAGAGCTGTAGCGCCGTTTTCCGTTCCGAAGTAACGACCTCCACACAGGTAACCCGGCAGAACGGTTACAGTTTGGTTAGGTGTCTGAATGGTTACGGTTGGGTCAGATGTTACCACGGCTCTCCAATGTTTTAAACGTCTGCCTCACGTAGTGAGACTGTGACAGAAGAATCCGGGCGACGGAATCTCCGTATGCCCAACAGCGATGAAGTATTCGCCGTCGTAACCGAACACCTCGGAGGGAACCACGTGCAACTCCGCTGTGAGGACGGCGAGGAACGGCTCGGCCGCATCCCAGGTCGCATGAAGTACCGCACCTGGATCGAACAAGACGACATCGTCGTCGCCGAGCCATGGGACTGGCAAGACGAGAAGGCCACAATCGAGTGGCGCTACACCAGCCAAGACGCAGATCAACTGCGTCGCGAAGGCCACATCGATTGAACCTCGGTTCCGGCCACTAAACGAGATTTCTCCGCGCACTCTGCGACACTGAGCGACGGCGTTCGCGCTGTTCGGACTGACCGCAATGTTCTCTCGATCGAAACGGCTTCTGCGGCGAGTCTAATCCGTCCGAGCCTCGCCTGTAGTTCGAACCAATAAACCAATGGCTGCGATAGCAATTCACCGCGTCGCCTGCTTCCAGGTTCGAAGGTCGACCACCGTTCCGTCGATCGCGTCCGGATCGGCGTCGGTCGCCGCCCAGACGAACATTCCCGTGATGGATTCCGGATCACGTCCCTGGCCGCCCGAGAGCGCCGTCGCAACCTGCCCGAGATCCAGACAGCCAACGGTGTAGTCGGTGTCGGCGGCGAACCCGCGAGCCACCGCCTCGGCGGTCGCCTTCGAAATCGCGTACGAGCCGTAGCCCGATTTGGCTTCGCGAGCGACAGCCCCCGTCGGGACGAGCACGCGAGCGCCGTCGTTCAGGTGGGGCAACGCCTCGAGGATCGTTCCGAAGACCCCGCGGGCGTTGATCCGCCAGTGATCGTCGAACGCCGAGTACGACTCGCCGTCGGTCGGCGTACTCCCTGGGTTCCCGTGATAGACGCCTGCCGCGGGGACAACGACATCGATTCCACCAGACGGACCGGTCCGCGACGCGGTTTCGACGAGTCGCTCGAGGTCGAACTCGTCGCGCACGTCGGTCCGGAGCCCTGCCGCGGCGGCATCCGTGCTCTCGGACGACTCGAGCCGGTCTTCGAGTGCGTCGACCGTTTCCGCCACGCCGTCGCCGTCTCGAGCGCCGACGACGACCGTTGCACCCTCGTCGACGAACGTTTCGGCGACGGCGCGTCCGATCCCGCGAGTTCCACCGGTGACGACCGCTGTCGTTCCGTTCATACGGGCCGTACGGGTGGCTGACACAGATATCCATCGACGACAACGACCACTCGTTCGCTTCGTGCTTGCACGGCGTTCCTGCCGCAACTCGAAATTGCGGTCCCCTACGTAGGTATGGCGTACGTTTATGACCACGCCGACAGTCACGGTGATATATGCAATCGCTGGCCGACGAGTCCGTCGTCGTGATCGGGGCCGGCGTCGGCGGGCTCTCGACGGCCTGTTACCTCGCGAATCGGGGTGCCGACGTCCACGTCATCGAAAAGAACGAACAGCTCGGCGGCCGTGCGAGTCGGCTCGAGGAGGATGGCTTCCGGTTCGACATGGGTCCGTCCTGGTACCTCATGCCCGACGTTTTCGAGCGTTTTTTCGCCGAGTTCGATCGCACGCCGTCGGACTACTACGAACTGACTCATCTCGACCCGCACTACCGACTCTTCTTCAAGGATGGCGATCAGGTCGATATCACGCCCGACCTCGAGCGAACGAAGGCCGTCTTCGAGGAGTACGAGACGGGTGCGGGCGACGCGCTCGAGCGCTACCTCGACAAATCGCGGGAGAACTACGAGGTAGGGATGGAACACTTCGTCTACGAGGACCGGGAGCGGCTGCGAGACTACGTCGACCTCGACGTGGCTCGGCAGGCCCGCGGTCTCTCCCTGTTGGGGTCGATGCAGGGCCACGTCGAGAACTACTTCGAACATCCGAAACTCCAGCAGATCATGCAGTACACGCTGGTGTTCCTCGGTGGCTCGCCGACGAACACGCCGGCGCTCTACAACCTGATGAGCCACGTCGATTTCAACCTCGGCGTCTGGTATCCCGAGGACGGCATCGGCGGCGTCATCGACGGGATCACGGAACTGGGACGCGAACTGGGCGTCACGTACGACACCGACCGACCGGCGACGGCGATCAAGGGTCGCGAGGGGGCGTTTCTCGTCGAGACTCCCCGAGGGCCGCTGCGTCCCGATCTGGTTGTCAGCAACGCCAGTTACGCCCACACCGAGCAGGAACTGCTCCCGGCCGAACGGCGGGGCTACGACGCCGACTACTGGGAGTCGCGAACCTACGCTCCCTCCGCCTTCTTACTCTACCTCGGGGTCGAGGGCGAGGTGGATGAACTGGCTCATCACACCCTGGTCCTCCCGACGGACTGGCAGGGACACTTCGACCAGATCTTCGAGGACCCGCAGTGGCCCGACGACCCCGCCTACTATTGCTGTGTCCCCTCCGAAACCGACGACACGGTCGCTCCCGACGGCCACAGCGCCCTATTCGTGCTCGTGCCAATCGCGCCGGGGCTCGAGGACACGCCCGAGATTCGTGAAACCTACCGCGAGAAGATTCTCACGGACATCGCCACGAACACCGGCGAAGAGCTACGCGATCGGATCGTCTTCGAAGAACAATTCTGCGTCCGGGACTTCGCCGATCGATACAACAGCTACGACGGGACGGCACTGGGGTTGGCCCACACGCTCCGACAGACCTCGCTCTTCCGGCCGCCCCACCGGGCGAAGGGCGTCGACGGACTCTACTTCGTCGGCGGCGACACCACGCCCGGGATCGGCGTCCCGATGTGTCTCATCAGCGGCGAACTGACCGCAGAGAAGGTACTCGAGGACCACGGCCAGTCGGGAGAACAGTGATCCAGCGAGCGATCGATCCGGTTCGAATCCAGACAGCGGCGACTGTAGGTGCCACGCTCAGACGACCATGACATCGGAGTCGACGTCCGCGAACGGTGGCAGTCTCGGGGGGGAGCTATCGTATCTGCTGACGCTCTCGAGACCTCGGTTCTGGCTCTATCTGGCGGGACCTGTGCTCGTCGGCGTCGCGTATGCCGCGAGTTCGGTCGACGACCTGTTCGCACCCGCCGCAGTCGCGTTGTTCGCCTACTTCCTCGTGCCGGCGAACGTTTTCCTCTACGGGATCAACGACGTCTACGACCGCGAGATCGATGTCGCGAATCCGAAGAAAGACGAACAGGAGACACGGTATCGGGGCCAACGATTCGTTCCGGCCGCGGTCGTCGGCTGCGTCCTTCTGGGGCTGGCGCTCGTCCCGTTCCTGCCGCGGGCGGCCTGGCCCTGGCTCGCGATCTTTCTCGTCCTCGGGGCGGCCTACAGCGCGCCGCCGGTTCGGTTCAAAACGACGCCGATCCTCGATTCGGTCTCGAACGGGCTCTATATCGCGCCGGGTGCGGCAGCCTACGCCGCCGTCGCGGGGGGTCAGCCACCCCTGCTCGCCGTCCTCGGCGGCTGGCTGTGGGCGATGGGAATGCACACCTTTTCGGCCATTCCCGACATCGAACCCGATCGCGAGACTGGGATTCGGACGACCGCGACGATGCTCGGCGAGTCGCAAACTTACGCCTACTGCGGCGCGTGCTGGCTCGCGAGCGCGCTCGCGTTCGCCGTGCTCGACGTCCGCCTCGGTGCGCTCATGCTGGTCTACCCCGCACTCGTCGCGGCGCTCGTCACCTCGAGCGTCGCCGTCGATCGGGCCTACTGGTGGTTCCCGGCGATCAACACGGTCGTCGGTGCACTCCTGACGATGGGCGGACTCTGGAGGTTAGTCTGAGATGAGCGACGACAGGAGGCTGATCTGAATGGATACATCGAACTCGACGACACGGCCGAGCGAGACCAGAACGCGGATTCAGCGCCGCCTCGAGACCATCATTCGCGAGAATCGGTTTACGATCGCGGTCGTCTTTCCGTTCGTCGGCGCGGTGACGCTGGTCGCCAGCGCAGAGGGACTGATGCCGGAGCCGTTGGCGTACAATCCGCTGTTCATCCTCTTCGGGACGATGGTGATGCGCTCGCCGTTGGTCGTCGGTCTGCTTCCGCGGATCGGCTGGTGGGCGCTCGGCTGTCTGGGCCTGCTGACGGCGTACACGTACGCGATCGAGATCGTCGGGGTGCGAACCGACTGGCCGTACGGCGCGTTCGAGTACACCATCCAACTCGGGCCGATGCTGTTGGGAGAGGTGCCGCTGGCGCTACCGCTGTTTTTCATTCCGCTGGTGTTGAACGCCTATCTGCTCACGCTGCTCGTTCTCGAGGACTGGAGTGCAAATCCGTTCGTCAGAGTTCCGGCGGCTATCGCGGCCGTCGTTGCGATCGACCTCGTGCTCGATCCTGCCGCCGTCGCCATCGGCTTTTGGGCGTTCGTCCCCCCGGGCGTCTACTACGGCGTCCCCGTTTCGAACTACGTCGGCTGGCTGCTCTCGGGCACCGTCGCCGTTCTCCTCGTGGATCTCGCATTCGATCGGGCGTCGCTGCTCGAGCGGGTCCGAAACTGCGAGTTCATTCTCGACGATCTGGTGAGCTTCGTCCTGCTCTGGGGAACGATCAACCTGCTCTACGGCAACTGGCTGGCGGCTGGCGTCGCCGGATTGTTTTGTCTCGGTCTGTTCCGAACGGATCGCTACGACCGCGAGATGATCCGACGCTCGCTCCCCTCGAGCGGCGTCGGGAGCCGTAATTCGTGACGCGAATCCGTTCCTGAAGACCGCTACGGCAGGTGATTCGGTCACCGTCCGTCGATTCTCCAGGCTGAGATCCGGAGAGGGAACATGCTTGCTGTAGGCTTTTGCTCGCGCCGCTACTGGAAAATGTATGGCAACTATCGCACCGGTCGAGTGCCCGCTCTGTCACGACGAGTTGACGCGCGACCAGAACCTCGAGGATCACCTCGTCGCAACGCACTCGAAGCAGACGTTAGGAAGTTCGTCGTCGCCGAAACGAAGGTGGTGGGCGAAGCGGACATCTCGGAGTGACGCCGATCGGGACTCGACGGCGGTCAGACGAAGATGGACGTGAGTGTGCTCCCGAACAGGAACAAGAGGAGCACGGCGGCCAACGTGATCGTCAGCCAGACGCCGAGTCCGATCGCAGTGGTGCGGGCGTTTCGACGGTCGGTAGCGAGCGGATCGTGTGAATCGCCAGTTGACATACGGGAATGACTACGTTCCGAGAGCTCACAACAGGAAATCCACAATATAGTGGGAGTTGATAAGCGGCCGCTCGGCGGCGTCACTGTGTCGGCACGTGACCGCCGTGACCGGAGTCGTGCCGATCGGTATCGAGTGCGGGGACGGCGGAAACGCGTCGGAAGACGGCCTCGGGATCGCGATTCCAGTGCCAGTGCCAGCGGGTCTTCGTGAGACACCACAGCTTTCGAGTCGATGACAGCGCGGGGTCCCGACTGAGGACGTCGTAGTTTTGGGACCGAATAACGGTGTGGTGTTCCGCGTAGAGGACGGCCGCGAGCAACACGGGTAGCTGGCAGTCTTCGGGGAGATACCGAATCCCCGCGACGCCCTCCCGATACAGATCCTCCGTTCGCTTGAGTTCTGCAGCCATCGCGGCGGCGAACGAGTCCGAGTACTCGAGTCGTTCGATCTGTTCCGGTGAGACGCCGTGTGTATCGAGCGTCTCCTGGGGGAGGTAGATCCGATCGCGTTCGAGAATGTCCTCGCGGACGTCCCGCAGGAAATTCGTCATCTGGAATGCCTCGCCGAGTTTGACGGCGTGTGGGAGCGCGGCCGCCCGGTCCTCGGGCTCCATGATCGCAGTCATCATCACGCCGACCGCGGACGCCGACCCTCGCATGTACGACTCGAGATCGGCGTAGCTCTCGTAGCGGTCGGTGTCGATATCCGACTGCATCGCGTCGATGAAGGAGTTGATTTCGGCGTCGGAGATATCGTACTCGCGGCGAAGTTCGCCGAACGCTTCGAGCACGGGACCGTCAGGGTCGGTCTCGCCGAGGGCCTGGGCACGGAGGTCCTCGAGTTCAGCGCGTTGTTCGTCGGGCGGAGTACCGTTCGCATCGTCGACAACCTCGTCTGCGATCCTGAAAAACGCGTAGAGAACGTGTGTGGCGTGGCGAACGCGTTCCGGAAGGAACCGCGTTGCGAGATAGAACGTTTTCCCGGTTTGCCGCTGTATCGCCTTGCCTACGTCGATATGTTCCTGTTGCATTCTCTCCTCATGCCCAACTGACGACTGTGGGGTGTAAAGGGTACGACAGATGCATATAAAACGATTAGCCCTTACTAAGCGGGTCGCCGTCGAACAGTTCGTCGAGGAGCTTTCGCTGCGCCGACCGGAGATGCTGGTGAAACGTGGACCGAGAGATGTCCATCGACTGTGCCAGATCCTCGCCCGAGACGTTCCGCGGCCACTCGAAGTAGTCCGCGTAGTAGGCCTTCCGGAGGGCCGTAAACTGGCGATCGGTAAGCGACGACTCTAGCCGCGCCGTCACGTCCTGTCGCGACCGCGGCGGCCGATCCGTCTCGTGGTAGCTGAGCAGTTCGACGCTGGCCGCGCGCTCCTCGAGCAAATCGTACACCGATCGGGCAGACTGACCGTTCGGAACGTTGACGGTGAGATCGACGACGGGAACGCTCGTCCCGGTTCGATGTGCCGTCTGGTCGGCCGCGTCGCTGGCATCGAATCGGCGAATATCGGCGCCTCGTCCCGAGAGCGTCGTCACGATCGTCTCGTCGACGGCGAGTTCCAGCAGCGCCCCCTCGTCGTACGTCGACAGGATCGTACAGTCGGTTACCCCTTCGAACGCCGCCGCCGGTGGAACGGCATCGATGGGGCGGTCGACGTGGTAGAACGCGAGCGGCGTCCCGTCCCCGTCGTAAGTCAACCCCCGGTAGGTGATCGTCGCCTCGAGTTCGGCCGCGAGTGCCGCCACGAACAGCGACGAGTCCTCGATCGCGATCTCGAGTTCGACGACCGTGTCGGTGGTGAGCATCTGCTGGGTTTCGATTGCGTTCATCGCGGTCGCGATCGTGCCGGCGAGCGAGTCGAGGACGAGTCGCTCTCGTTCCGCGAAGGCGTCTGGCTCCGTCGCGAACAGCACGAGCACGCCGTAGGTAATGTCGCCGTAGGTGAGGGGGAGTGCGGCGAGCGACTGGTACCGCTCGACGCCCGTGGGCCACCAGCGGGCCGCGCCGTCGACCGTCTCGAGATTTTGAATCACCTGCGGCTCTCCCGTCTCGAGCGCCCGAACGGCCGGATGGCTCCTGTCCGACTCGAGACAGAGGTCGTCGTCCTCGAGCGGGACGTCGCCGTCGTGGGACCACTCGTGGGGCGTGAGCTGACTATTTCCGATGTCTGCCCGACCGATCCAGGCGAGGTCGTACGGATCGGTGTCGGTGAGACGCGAACAGACCCGGCGTTCGACTTCGTTGCGTGTCCTCGCACTGAGTGCGGCGGCGGTCACGTCGCGAAGAAGTCCGTCGATTCGGTCGAGGAGGTGTTCGAGCGTGCGGTGTTCCTCGCGAAGCTCCGCTGCCGTTTCCTCGGCGGCGATCTCGGCCAGTTTTCGCTCGGTGATCTCGAGGTGGACGACGGAGACGCGAACCTCGCCGGCCACGGTGAACCGACTGGCTCGCATCATGAACCACTGCTTTCGCTCGGGAGAGTGACACGGATACTCCATCGCAAACGTCTCTTGACCGCCCTCGATGACGGTTTCGATTCCCTCCACAGCACGTTTGGCGTGTTCATCGTCACCTATCTGGGCGGTTGCGATGTAGTTGAGGCCAACGTGGTCGTCTCGGTAATCGTCAGGACCGAACTCGCGCCAGGATCGGTTGGTCAGCAGGATTTCCCCGTCGCTATCGATCACACCGACGATAACCGGGAGCGTCTCGAGGGTCGCGTCGGCGAGTGCCTTCCCGGAGTGCATCGACTAGCGGTTCGTGCTTGAACCACATAACGAAAGTGGGTGACTCGTGTCGAGACCGTGCGACGCTCGCACGTCGTCAGTGCAAAGAGAGGGTGATCTCGTCGTGGTCACACCGTTCCGCTGCGCTTTCGCCCTCTGCAAAGTACGATTGGCCGCGTTCGTACTCCCCATTCCCGAACGCCTCAGCCCCGAGCGCGTAGTACTCAGTCGCATCCTCCAGTGCGTCCATCTGACAGGTCATCTCGATCAGGTCGCTCTGGAACGACACCGGAACGTCGTCCTCACCCTCGTCGAACGTTCGATAGGCCTCCTCGAACCCGTCGGACGACGCCGAAAACGCCGACGAAGCGGCGTCGAACCGGTCCTCCTCGAGCGCGTCGATACCGTCTACGAACGGCTCCATCGCGGCGGCCATCTGTCCGCTTCCCGTGAACAGCACGTCGAACATCTCGAGGAGTCCACTGATCTTCTCGAGCGAGGCTTCCATCTCGACGCGGTCGACCTCGTCGATTCCGTCGAGCGCCTCCGCGTCGATCTCATCGAAGGTCGATCGGGTGATCGTGAGCCGCTCTATCGCGTCGTCGTTGTAGTCGATCGCTTGCTCGGCCGCACTGGCCGCATCGTCCCAGCGGTCGACTTCCAGGTACTGTTCCCACCGTTCGAACTCGTCCATCGCGTCGCCCAATGCGGAAAAGACGGCAACGAAGTCACGGAAGAACTCGACGACGCCCTCGAGCGCCTCGATCGTCTCGCGTTGCTCGGCTGATGCGTCAGCGCGTGCGGCCGACAGATCGTCCGCGGCCGCGTCGAGGTGCGCATCGATCGGTCGGGTCTCGACCTCGTGGGACCCGTCGTCCATCGGATCGTCAGTTTCCTCGAATGCTGTATCGAACTCGTCGCCGGCCGCGTCGAGTTCGGCTTCGGCTGATTCGATCAGGGCGGCTGCCTCGCCGTTGGCCGCGAGTTCGTCGGTTTCGTCGCCCTCGTCCTCGAGATCGTCAGCGTGCTCGTCGCCGTCATCAGTAGCTGTATCCCCACCGTCGCCGGTGCTGCTGTTCGCCTCGTCGTCGTGCTCGTCACTGCTCTTGGGCTCGTCGTCTTCGACCTCAGAACCGTCGTCGCCTGCGGCCCCGTCGTCCGAATCGTCGGTGCCGAGATCCGTCGTACAGCCGGCGAGCGAGAGTGTTCCAGCCGATACACCGACAGCAGCCAGCACCCGTCTCCGATGCATGCACGTATCGTGCGTCTCCGCTCACAAATACGTTCATATCGACTGACGTGTCGAGAGCACTGTCCGATCGATGCCGGCTCAGATGAGCCCGGTTCCCCTGGGACGACCGGAAGTAGCCGTCAACCCGCCGTTCGCGTTCGTCGAACTGATTTCGTTCTCACATCTGAAGTTTAAATACTAGCACGCGGCCACAGTGGACATGGACTGGGAAGCCCCCGCCGACGCCTGGTACGTGTGGGTAGCAGTCGCCATCGTCAGTTTCGCGATGGCCGGCATCGTGCTCGGGCTCCCGACGGCGCCACCGCCGGACGCCGATGGAACGGCGAACGCGATCGAGGAGACGTCCGGTAGTTCCTACGAGGCCGCCTCGACCTACGGCTACGATGCCGACGAGATCAAGATCGACGGGACAACCATCGAACTGCGAAACGAGGAGGGAACGGATCGCTCGAGTCTCAGGTACGAGCAGGTCGTCGTCGTCAACGGCGACGATCGACTCGAGCGACTCGTCTACGGCGAGACGTTCGAGGAGGAGTTCGAGGACGAAATCGACGAGCCGCACGAAGACGCAGCGACGGTGTTCATGGATCGCCTCGCTGCTGCCGAGGAGGACAACGCCGGCGAGTGGCTGACCGCGTCGGAGGAACTAACCGTTCGGCAGGTCGCCGTAGAACCCAACGAGGTCCGTGATATTCACGTTGAAGCCACCGACCACCAGACCGTCGACATCATCACCGACGAGTACACCGTTCCTCGAAAGATCGACGCTTCATTCTCGGGGTTCGGTGACGAAAGTACTGATGTCCACTACACTGTCACCGGAACGTCGATCGTAGAGGAGGAATATGATGGTTCCAGTTCGTTCTGGAGCGAGGTTGCGGATACGTTTTCGGACTGGGTCGACTCGGCACGCTGCTGGTTGAGCGACTGTGAGGACGAGACCGACCCGGAAGACGAACTCAACCCGCTCTACGAGACGGAGCGAGAGTGGACTCATAGGGGAACCAGTACGCAATATGTCCATTTGGATTACGAATATCGTGGGGAAGACGAGGACGTCTGGGTCGGCGACTATCCACTCACCGTCACTGCCGAGTTCGACGGGACTACGTGCAGCGCGACGCTCGATTCCTCGTCGGACGATGCGCATCTCTGTCCGCTCGGTACGGACTCCGAGGAGCGCGCAGACGAACTGAACTGGATCGAACTAAACGACGAGACGGAGAAATACCATGTTACACTCGTCGTCGTCTAAGGGCCAGACGGAGCCGCTCGCGGCACTGGTTGCCATCATCGTCGTGGGGATGGCGATCGTCCTCTACGGCGGGTTCGTTACCGACGTACTCACGGACCGGACCGATCGAACCTCCGACGACGTCGCGATCGATCTCATCTGGGACGACATCTCTCACGATGGCGTCTACTCATCCGATCGCGGTACCGATCTCTCCGATATCGAGATGTCGTCGTTGCCACAGGGACAGAACGTCTACGTCGAGGTGACGATAATCGATGATGACGGCCACGAACGTGTCGTCGACGACGTGCATTTCGACTCGGATGGAACGAGAGCGTCCCCACAGGAGGGCCCACCCGAGGACGGCTCCGGGATCGAGACACAGGTCAGCGAGCGTCCCATCCCCGTCGAGACCGACGTCGCCGGTGACGTTCGTGGCGGAACCCTTCACGTTGAGGTGTGGTCGCCGTGAGAGCCGATCGAGTCGTTCGCACCGAACCGGTGACATCCGACCGCGCCGTCAGTACCGTTCTCGACATCGCCCTGGCGCTGTTGTTGATCACGGCAAGCGTCCTCGTGATCGGGCTTTACCTCAACGACGATGAGGACGGTCTCGAGGCCGATCGGGCCGATCACACCGCCGAAACCCTCAGCGGGTCGACCGTCTCGGTCGTCTACGGTGTCGAGAACGTGACGAACAGCAGTCACTACGACGAACCCGAAGGGATCGAGAGCTACGAGCGAACGATGTACGGCCCAGCGGTCGGCACGATCGCCGAAGCGGCGGTCGTGAACGCGGAATTCGACGGAGCGCAGTTGATTCTGTACGCAGACTCGTTCGGCGAGAGCGTCGCCGCACACGTCGAGAGCCGTCTCGTCGGGGCCACCCACCAGGTCTACGTCACCGCTACCTGGCAGCCCTACGACGAGGCGTCGATCCACGGCAACACTACCGTCGGTAGCCAACCGCCGGTTACCGACGACTTCAGTGCCGTCACCATGACCGCAGACAGCGGCATGCCGACCGTCGACGACGGCGCGTTGGCCGATACCTACGCCAACGAGGGTGCCGACGAGGCCGCCGAACTGATCGCGGCGTCGATCGTCGAGGGCTACTTCCCCACCGAGCGATCGCAACTGGCCCTCGAGCGTCAGAACCTCGATCGGGCAATCAAGTCCACGCACTACCTTCGAATGGCCGACCTCGTTGGCGCCGATCTCGACCGGGACGAGGCTCCGCTGGCTCGATCCGAGGCTCGAGCCGACGACGCCAACGAGGAACTGGTCGACGGTCTTGCCGACCTGATCGCCGACGACCTCCAGTCGGGCCAGACCGGCGACGACCTCGACGAAATCGGTTCCGACGAGGACGAACTGGAGTCGTACTTCGAAGAGACAGTCTCGCCGGGAACCGTCGAACTGGCCGTTTATACGTGGGATCCATGACACGACACCGACCACACACCATCTCGATCGACGACCGAGCACGAGTTCCGTTCGCGATCATCGGCGTCCTGATGCTCGTCAGCAGCATCATGATCGTAGGAGTCCTCGAGTCGCGCGATACGCCCGAAACGAACGTCGATCAGACGCTCGCGATGGAGCAGACCGAATCGGCAGCCCAGAACGAACTCCGTGGTGCGGTCGTCGACGCGACCCATCAGGCTGCGGCCCAGCCGGTGACAACGTCCGAACTGGACGCCCTCGATGGCGATCCGGACGACGTGTTCGAGACGTATCTCAAACTTCTGATCCACCTGCGGGCCGAGCAGGCGCTGCCGAACGCGGGCCAGACGATCGGCGACGCCGAAACGACGGTGTCCATCGACGGCCTCTCAGCCACTCCCAACACCGCAGTCGGCGATGCCGACGAGAGGGTCGACATCGCCCACCCCGATACCGGTACGATCGAGGTCACACTCGAGGAGGTGACGATCACGCTCGAGGACGGCGATCGAGTCATCAGCGAGCGGACGCTCGAGGAGCTTACCGTCACCGTCGGCACGCCGATCTTCGAGCTACAGGAGAAGACCCAGGAGTTCAACGAGAGCCTCAACGAGGGCTTCTTCGAAGGGAGTCCGTCCGATCTCGACAATTTCGCTCACAAGACGGCCGTGCGTCTCTACCCGATGGCGTACTTCAAGTCGGTTATCAATCGCCTGGATTCAGGTACCGGGGATGACCGGGATCCATGGACGTTCGACGAAATCCTCAAACACGATCATACAGAGGTGATGGCGAACGACGCCATCTTCGGCGTCCAGAAAGAGGTGTTCGGCGACGATGCCGTCGATCCGTACGCCGACCGTGTGATGCGTCCTGCGTGGGCGTGTTTTGCCGCAGATATGATGGACGAGATGGTCGGCGACGATGACGACGAAGACGAGTCGTTCGGGTCGTCGGTCTCCGTCTTAGAGGGAAGCGGTGCAACCGTCTCGGTTGACGGCGAGAACCGGGGAACGACGGACGCCTCCGGCGACGTTTCGTTCGAACTGGACGAGCCGGGGTCGTACGATGTCGTGGTCGTGAAAGACGATCACGAGCGCCTCGAGCGGAGTGTGGAGTTCGACGAGACGGACAACCGGACGACGGTCAGTCTCTCCTGGTCGACGGACCGTTCGATCGATATCTACAGTCCGACGGGGGAGCCGATCGAAGACGCTGATGTTCACCTCTGGACGGACGACGGACTCGTCTACGAGGAGGGCGTCGACGGATCGTTCGCCCTCGATGACGGACAGACGGAGTTTACCCTCGAGATCTTCGCCGAAGGCTACGAGGACTACTCAGAGATGGTCGAGGTCGATCAGTCACGTGCCGTGATACTCACGCCGGAAGATGACGCGGCGCTCGACGAGCTCGAATCGGACGCAGGGATATTCGATCATCTCGAGGATCCGGATATCCAGGAGAGTATCTGTGATGAGTACCGGGACTATATCTTCGGTGACAAAGACGGAGATCTCCCGGACGCACCGTCGTTAGCTGAGATCATCGATAGTCTGTTCGGCGATATGGATCCACTGACTGCAGAAGAGGAGATTACGCCGAACGATATGGCGGATATCGCGTACTACGAGCTGATCGGTGTCGACTTGCTGACCGACGAACTGGGCGAACTACCCGGCGCGATGAATCCAGGCGAGATCGACGGCAGTGAGTCGCCGATCGGGTACGACGAGAGCTTTCCCGGCAGTTCCATGGAGGACGAGTACATTGATAGGATATACGATGTCGACGTCGAGCGAACGACGAGCACGTCGCCTTGGTCGCTTCCGACAAACCGGAGCGGGTCACCGGAGAACTACTCGTATGAGTACTCGGAGTACAGCTCCGAGGGGATCGAGGACGTCGACGTCTCGTTGTCCCAAGACTGGCAAACCACTCAGGGCGAGTACTCCGATCGTGACATCCACAGTCTCGATATCAACGTCGAGTTCGAGTATCAGGAGCGATCGGTCTTCGAAAATAGCACGGAAAACGGAAGCGACACGATAACCGAACTCCGATCGCCTGAGACGCAAACGGTCTCGGTCAGTGTCGATATCGACGCCGATCCCGTGGACGACCTCGAGGTCCCCGAGAGTCGGATCCACGACGATTTCGAAGCCGGTGAGGGGTACGACGACCGTGGCGCTATTGCCGGACTTTCGGACCCAGATAACTTCGAACCCGTCGTCGTCGATTCACTGGAAACGTTGCTCAACGTCGGCTCGCTCGATTCGGGAGACGATCTCGAAGACCAGATCGAAGCCGAGATCAACGATTCGATATCGATCAGACACATTCCGGATTCCGACGACTCTCCCGAGGAGGAGGTCGAGAGCACGATCGAAAGCTCGATCAACGGAGCCAGTTCGACGAGCTACGACTTCAGTGATCTCGAGCGCGGATCCGATCTCGACATGGACGAACTCGAGACGTGGCTGAAAGACGACCTTTACGAGATAAACGCGCTCGTCAAGAAAGACGTTGAGCCGGTAACAGAAGAGCGAGTCGAGTTCCTGAGTGGGGACTCGCCGTTCAGGGAGTTGGAAAAAAACGTCTTAGCGTTCGAAGACGAGATCATGGCGACGGGGTCGTACGATAACGTTCCGGACCTGATTCGAATGGCGGTTCGACAGGCCTACTTCGACAGCCTCACCGATCGGATCGAGGAGATGGCAGAGTTCCACGAGGAGACGGTCGAGGACGTCGACGACGCGATGTCCACCGGTGATGGTGCACTCGACGACTCCCTCGGGTTCATTCAGGATATCTTCGCCGGGGATGTCGAGGAACGCAACGGTCATCTCGAGGGATCGGCGCTCATGGAAGAGATGGAGTTTGAAGTCTCCGGGTCACCGACGTATATGGACCTCGAGACGGTCGACAATAGTGAAGTGCCGTCGGTTCGTCCGCCGGGCTCTACGGTGATGGATAACGATATCGCCGGCGAGCACGCGGCGCTCGGAGCCGAATACAACCAGCGGCTTCCGACACCCGGGCTGCCGCTGATTCCGTGGCCACCGGCGCTGTACGTCTTGCAACTTAATAGCTACAATCTCGATCTCGAGGGCGAGTACTCTCGGTTCGAGATCAGTGCGACGGCGGGTGGTCCAGCCAACGGTGAGAGTACGACATACGTTCGCGATCGGATGGATGTTGACATTGATCTCGGAAACGGTAACGAGCGGAAAATCGGCGAGGTCGAACCGATCGAGTTCGACACCTCCCTCGAAATCGTGATCATCATGCCCGGGCTCATGCCGATGCAAACGGGTGCGCCGCCGAATACCGGCGATCCATCGTTCGCAGATCCTGATGAAATCGGGTTCAGTGAGTTATTGGGAGCGATCGAGGATGCTCTCGATGAAGACGAGGCAGCAGCGCTGGGTCCATCTGAAGACAGTACCGAATACGACGATATAGGGCCACAGTGATCTATCAGCTGGAATTAGATTAATTCAGCGAAATTTTCGATGGATGCACAAAAACTCCGTTCTCATGAAACCAGTAGTTCTGTCATGCTAACCGATTTACACACCAACAAATACGACACCCGCGACATAGGAAGTTCCGGCGTCGTCGAGATACGCCCGGCTGATTGAGGGAGCGAAGCTTCCTCTCCGTTTATTATGGGGAGGAGATCACTACTGGTCGTTACGGTTCAAGTGTTACGATAACTTGACCGGTATTACTGTTGATGGTTAGTACGATAGAATCCTCGAGAACCGCATACCCCTCAACCATAGATCCGTGGAGACTTGTCTCTATGTGATCGAGTGTATACGTCGTCCACTGTTCCGCTCCCGTTTCTGGATCGAGAGCATGCAGATGTGTATATCCAAGATCACGCCAGATATAGAGCGTATCATCTGAGACGAAT
Source organism: Natronorubrum tibetense GA33 (assembly GCF_000383975.1). Classification (NCBI taxonomy): domain Archaea; kingdom Methanobacteriati; phylum Methanobacteriota; class Halobacteria; order Halobacteriales; family Natrialbaceae; genus Natronorubrum; species Natronorubrum tibetense. Next base: position 2,782,213 of record NZ_KB913017.1, read on the forward strand.
GGTTGAAGCCCATTTGGGCCGTTTTCAATATTTCCAGACTTCCATTCCTCGGGTTCTTCACCGGTATCTAACTCTGTGGCGTACACTGCCGGATAGTTGTATGTCCCTCCAGAATAGACAACTCCGTTTGCAATCGACGGTGGAGCAGTGTTTGCTGGGTGTGTCTCTTCTGTTTTCTCGAACTCAGCCACTGTTTCTGAATTACCTGTTTCTGCATCGATTGCCGTAACACTGGCTGGGTCGTGAGTGTATATTGTTTTGTCCTGTACCATCAACGAAAACCCTGACCGGATATTCCCCGATGGTGAATACGTCATCAGTGACTCATCTTCGAAGACATCGAAGGCCAACGCCTCGTAATCGTTTCCGTTGTTCGTACGCCGGATTACAAAGAGTGTTCCATCGTCTCCAACCGCGATATCTTCTGTTCCACTGGCTTCGTTCTCCCAGATAATGTCCTCGTCGTCGGTATCAATCGCGTACAGCTCTCCGTCGTTGTTGACGTACACGATCCCGTCGAAGACTCGAATGTCACCAGCGTACAACGACCCGAGTTCGATGGACCACAACTCCTCGCCTTCGTCCGGGTCAATCGCGTAGAGTTTGTCGGTGAGGAAATACACGGCGTCGTCGGTCACTGCTGGTGTCGTCGGATCCCATTGGGGGTTCGACGGTGCTCGTGGCGGTAGTTCGGCCTCAAACGTCCACTCGATTTCGCCGCTCGCTAGATCGACTGCGTGCAGCGTTGGGGTTTCGTCGGCGACGACAATTAGTCCGTGATCGACGACGGGAGCCGACAACGTCACATCTTCTACTTCGGTCGTCCAACGTTCCTCGAGGGGGCCATCGGGACCGCTCCGATCGTCGGCGACCATCTGATTGTCGGCGGTAAACCGGTCCATTGGCCACGAACCGCTCGCTGTTTCAGTGGACTCGCCGTTGTCAGTTTCCTCCGTCTCGTCGTCTTCATCGTCACCATTGCCGGTCTCCGACTCGTCGTCACTGCTCATACAGCCGGCAAGTGTTGACAGACCCACCGTTGCACCGCCACAGACGGCGAGCCACTGTCGGCGTGTTCGATTCGATCGCTCTTCCATCTTATACGAACTATCTGAACCAATCAACTAAATATGTTCTCACACGGAGATATTGTCTTCAAAACGTATGCTATGGTCGAAGACGGAGCGGTCATCTCGAAGGATCGGCACTCATGGACGAGATGGAGTTCGACGTCTCCGGGTCGCCGAGAATCTGGGCCTCGAGACGCTCGACGAGCGAGACGGACGATGAGCGGACGGGCAACCGTTACTCGAGCAACTCGTCGCGCAACATCGGGATGAACGTCCCGATGTCGGTCACCATACCGATGGCCTGTGCGCTGCCGCGGTCGAGCAGTTGGGTGACGGTTGCGGGATTGATGTCGACGCAGACGGTTTTGGTGGTCGAAGGGAGGCAGTTCCCGACGGCGACGGAGTGCAACAGCGTCGAGAGCATAAGCACGAGATCGGCCTCCTGGGCCTGCTCGCGGATCGCGTCCTGGGCCTCGAGCGAGTCGGTGATCGTGTCCGGCAGCGGCCCGTCGTCGCGGATCGAGCCCGCGAGGACGTAGGGAACCTCGTTTTCGATACACTCGTACATCACGCCCTCGTCGATGATCCCGTCGTCGACGGCGGCTTCGATCCCGCCGAGGCGGGCGATTTCGCTGATCGTGTAGATGTGGTGTTTGTGGCCCTTTCGCGGGTGCTCTAAACTCTCCGTGTCGACGCCCAGCGACGTGCCGTAGAGGTCCCTCTCCAAGTCGTGGACGGCAAAGCCGTTCCCGGCGCTCAGGCCGTCGATGTAGCCCGCACGGACGATGTCGGCCAGCGCGTTCCGCCCTCCGGAGTGGACGATCGCCGGGCCGCAGACGACGAGCACGTTGCCGTCGTTCTCGCGTACCTCTCGCATCTCGTTGGCGATCTCCTCGATCAGCGACGCGGAGGGGCGTTCGCTCGAGACCCCGCCCTGCATGAACCCAAAGGAGCCGCCGCCGTTCCGGGGCCGTTCGGGCGGTTCGACGCGAATACCCGTCTCGCCGGTGACGACGAGGTCGCCCTCCTCGACGGCGTTGAGGACTTTCGTGTACACGCGCGTGCCGTCATCGCTTTCTCCGTCGTCGGCATCGTCGCCGTCGCCGACTTCCTGTGGGTACTCCGGACCCGCTCGTTCGACGATCAACGCACAGTCCATCTCGACGTCCTCGACCTCGACGTACTCGCCGTCGACGCGGACGTAGGTCGGGTGGTTCGTCGTCGAGTAGAACTCGACCGGGACGACCCCGTCCTCGGGGGCCGCCTCGAGCGTCGCGTCCCGCGGATCGGCCACGGTCGCGCCCTGTTGGTTGAGTTCGTGGAGGATGGCCCGAAGTTCCTCCTCGGTCTCGGCCATCACCCGCATCCGGCAGTACGTCTCGGCGTGCTTGTGGCGGCCGACCTCGAACTCCTCGACCTCGAACTCGCCGCCCATATCCATCACGACCCCGAAACACATGCCCATCGTCCCCGAGTCGATGATGTGCCCCTCGAGTTCGACGGTTCGCGCAACTGTCATCGGTGATGGGTTGGCGACCAGGGACCGTGAATGTGTGCGTTGTGGGCCGACGAGCCAGCGATTCGGCGTCGGTCACTGATCGTTGTCGGATGGGATCGTCGGTGGACGATTCCTTTTGGTTACCGACTGCCTATTGTGAGTGGCAATCACGGATTCCCACACGCAGCGCTGATTGTCGATATCGGCTTCGCATCGTTATCCCTCGAGTGACTGATATTCCCCACAGAACGCTTGAAGCGGTATTTCAGGGAGGTTGATAGCTGCGCCAACACTTTTGTACGTTTCCGACGACAGCAAGCACAACGTGTCGAACCATACTCCTACCCCCACGACCGTCGAGCTCTGGATCCGATCGTTTACGCCCACCAGCGCGGGACCCACCCAAAAACGCGCCCTCGAGCGACTCGAGGAACTCGAGTCGAGCGACCCGATCGAGTCGGTCGAGGTCGGCGTCTGGGGCAAAGAAATCGAACAGACGGACCACGCCTTTCGGATCCCACAGCTCCAGCGAATCGAAACGCGCCTCGAAGCGTTCGAGCGGTGGGCGGCTTCCACCGGCCGACAGCTCGATCCGTTCTTCCGGAACGCACATATCGAGTCGACGATAACCGGGAACTCTCACGATGTCTGGCGGCTCCCGACGGTCGCGCTTGCGGAGTTCGACGAGGACGGCGAACTGCTTCACGTTGCGCCGTGTCAGGCCGGCGAGCGAACGATCGACGTCTTCGACCGGTTCGAAGCGCTCCTCGAGCGTACGGACCGGAATTTGACCGTCGACGGTGATCGCCGACGGGACGAGGTGACGACCGACCGACCGTCCGGCCACACTGTCAGCTACGGACGGGGCCGTATCGAACCGTTCTCACCGAGCTCCGACTGACGACTGTCGATCGACCGTGGGGGGTCGTTCGTTCTCCAGCGTCCACTCGCTCTCGAGCCGACTCTGAAATACTGCACCTACAGTACGGCTATCGGAACGTTCACTACCGTCGTGGACAATTACTATGCCATTACATAGCATACACCGCGTATGGTGAGCGAATCAGTCACGTTCGGTCCGTCACGGTGTCGAAACTGCGGCTTCGAAGCCCCCGGCGGTGACGATGCCTGGCGTCGGATCGATGTCCCGAAGCTGGGTCGAATGACTCAGTGTCCCGACTGCGAGAGCACGGACGTTATCACGAGCCGATAAAGACGCCGTTGGACGGGCGGGAACGAATGCGGACAGACTCTTGAGTCTCTCGCCCGTAGGATGCGTATGGAACACGACGCTGACGAGCAATCCCGAGACCGCCAGTCCGACGCCGACCTCCCATCGAGCGACGCCGAGTGGCGAGCGGAACTGAGCGAGGAACAGTACCGAATCCTGCGCGAGGCCGGGACCGAAGCCCCGTTCAGCGGCGAGTACGTCGACCACAAGGACGACGGCAGCTACACCTGTGCCGGCTGCGGGACCGAGCTGTTCGACTCGGAGACGAAGTTCGAATCCGGCTGCGGCTGGCCGAGTTTCTACGACGCCGACGACGACATCGTCGAGACCCGACCGGACAACAGCCACGGGATGCAACGCACCGAGGTCCTCTGTGCGAACTGCGGCGGTCACCTCGGTCACGTCTTCGAGGACGGTCCCGAACCCACCGGAAAACGCTACTGTATCAACTCCGCGGCACTCGAGTTCGACGACGAGTAGTTGATCGACGATCGGTTCTCTGGAACTGGTGCTTAGTGGTTGGGCTTACTTGTCGGTCACGTGATCGGCGTGAATGCGATAAAATAAGCGTTCTGCCGTCGCTGGCGGTGGTGAGTGCCACGTCCTCCCCAACCGATTCGCTCGCGCCAGAAGCGCTCATTCATCCAAAGGAAGACGCTCCGCGTCTTCCACGCAGTCGCTCGTCGCACTCACGACGACCTCTGCCGAGGAGTTGCGACAGGGGGTCACCGTCGAGGACGTCCAGGGCGACCAGGACGTCCAATCCGAGGATCAGGAGCCGATCATCGGCGAGGTTGCGACGATCTGCGGCGACGAACCCGACGGACCGGAGGTCGAACTCAAAAACGGTGTCGTCGGTCACGTGCAGTCGATCCGTCCCGACGAATAACACCTCCCCTCGCTCGTTTTCACCGCTTCAGTGCCGCGCCGAGACGCGCTCTGACCCGCCTGCCGGCCCAATCGATATCCGGCGCGCCGTCGATATCGAACCATGGCCGACTCGAGTCTCTCCTCACTTGTCCGAGATGTCGCCGCGGTCGCTCGCGAACGACAGATCAGCGTCAAGTCCGCGGGGCTGGCCTACCACGGGTTCAATACGCTGGTCCCGCTGGTCATCCTGGCCCTCGTCGCCGTGACGCTCGCCGACGCATTCGAGCCCTTGGTGACCGCACTGGAGTCGGCGGCGGGTCTCGAGGGCGTCGTGACGGACGAGGGTCTCGAGGAAATGGCCGGCAGCGGGGCCGACCGGATGCGAGCGGCGTTGCTCGCGTTGATTATTTTGCTGTGGAGCGCAGTCCGGCTGTTTCAGGCAGTCAACAGCGCGTTTACGGACGTCTACGGCTCCCGGAAGCGCGAATCGTACGTTAACACGGCCGCGACGGTGACGCTCGTGACGGCGCTCAACGTCGTGTTCGTGACGGCGACGCTCGCGATCGGTGTGGCGCTGGTCAGCGTCGTCGGAATCAGCTTCTCGATACTGGTTGGGGGTGTCCTGGCGACGGCCGCTAGCGCCGTAGTCCTTGCGGGCCTCTTGCTGGCAGTCTTTCTCCCGATGTACTACTTCTTCCCCCAGCCCGACGTCTCGGTCGGCGAGGTCCTACCGGGAACGGCGTTCGCCGCCCTCTCGTGGACCGTCCTGGCGGTCAGCTTCAGAATCTACGTCGCGACCTCCGAGAGCATCGCACTCTTCGGTATCGCCGGCGCGATCCTGATCATCCTGACGTGGGTCTACCTCGGCGGGCTCTGTCTCCTGCTGGGAGCCGTCCTCAACGCCGTCCTCGCGGACCACGTCGACCCCGAAGACGGGTGGGTTCCGATGCGAGAAGTGTGGCAGAAGTACGCCTGATGGACCATTCGTTTGGCGAATCGATGGGTTCTACCACCTCGCGTCCGTATACGAGACGAATGGCTCCCGAAGGGACCGCCGACGACGCGCGAGTACTCGCCGTCGGATTCGACGCCGAGCACGCGGGAACGGCCACGGGCTGGTGGACGGACCGAACGGAAACCACGACCGAGAGTATCGGCGACATCGAGACGGTTTCGAGCATAGCCGCGGCTCTCGAGGCGCTCGAGGAACGCCCCGTTGACTGCGTCCTGACCGCTCAGACGCTGTCGGACGGGAACGGAATCGATCTCGTCGAGCGGATTCGCGAGCGCGATCCCGATCTGCCGATCGTCTACGCCGCACGTGACGGTGACGAATTGCTCGCCGCCGAGGCCGTCGCGGCGGGGGCGACGGAGTACGTCCCGAGCGAGTGGTCCGGAACGGCTCTCACAGCGGCGCTCGAGCGGGCAATCGAACGGGGGACGGATCGACGTAACTGTCGGGCGCGAGCGCGCCAGTTCGGCGCGGTGTTCGACGACCCGGGGACGTACGCGTGGGTGTTGGACCCCGACGGCAGCGTTCGACGGGCCAACGAGCCCGCACTCGAGGCGATCGATGTCCCCGAGGCCGACGTGCGCGGACGGCCGTTTCCGGAACTGGTGTGGTGGCAGCGTGTCGAAGCCGGGCCGACGAGACTCCGGAGTGCGGTCGAACGAGCGGCGAACGGAACGGTCGTCCATCGGGAGGTGGAGATCCACGTCGGCGATGTGAACGGGCTCAGTGACGAGTCGGCCGGGAACGACGACGGCTCAGAGCCGCAACCGCGAACCCTCGAGGTGACGGTTCGTCCGGTTCGAGACGATTCGGATACCGTCGTCTCGCTGCTCGCGCAGGCGAGCGATGTCACCGAACGCGCCGAACTCGAACAAGAGCTACGCGAGTCCGAGGAACTGCACCGCGTGACGCTGAACAATATGACCGACACGATCCTCATCACGAACGACGCGGGCGAGTTTACCTACGTCTGCCCGAACGTCCACTTCATCTTCGGGTACGACGACGACGCGATCCACGAGATGGGGACGATCGACGAACTGCTCGGCCCGGAGCTGTACGACCGCGAGGATCTCGAGGCCGAGGGCGTGCTGACGAACATCGAGTGTACGGCGACCGATCGGGCCGGTCGGGAACACACGCTGTTAGTCAACGTCCGTGAGGTCTCGATTCAGGACGGGACGATCCTCTACAGCTGTCGGGACGTGACGAAACGCAAGCGCCGCGAGGAGGCGTTGACGGCGCTCCACCGTACGGCACGGGAACTCCTCTACGCCGAGAGCGAGCGCGAGATCGCCGACATCGTCGTCGGCGACGCGACCGACGTCCTCGACCTCGAGGCCAGCGGCGCGTACTTGTTCGATAGGGACGAGAACGTCCTCGAGCCGGTCGCCTCGTCTCCAGGTCTGAATCGACTCAACGGCCCGCTCGCGCCGCGACGAGCGAATGCCGACAGCATCTCGGGACGAGTCTTCGTCGAGGGCGACGCCGAGTTCTTCGCGGACGTCGCCGATTCGGCGGCGCTGGCGAACCCGGCGACCGACATCAGGAGCGCGGGCGTCGTCCCGCTGGGCGATCACGGTGTCTTCCTCGTCGGCTCATCCGAGATCGACGCCTTCGACGACGTCACACGCGAACTGACCGACCTGCTCGCGGCGACGGCCGAAGCGGCCCTCGATCGCGTCGCGCGGGAGCGAACCCTCCGCGAACGCGACCGGGAACTCCAGCGACAGAACCGCAAACTCACCAGGCTCGACCGGGTGAACGAGATTATCCGTGAGATAGACGTGGCGCTGGTTCGGGCCGAGACCCGCGAGGAGATCGAGGCGGCCGTCTGCGAGCGACTCACCTCGGCCGATCGCTTCTCGTTCGCCTGGATCGGCACCACTGACGTCGCGGACGAGCGACTCGAGGCGAACACCCACGGTGGCACGGGCCGCGGACGGGACTACCTCGACAGCGTCTCGCTCTCGCTGGCGGACGCAACCGAGCCCGCGGCCCGGACGGCGGCCACCCGCGAGGTGACGGTGGTCTCGAACGTCGTCGACCGGCTTCGTGACGAGCCGTGGCGCTCCGAAGCGCTGTCGCGGGAGTACCAGTCCGTCGCCGGCGTCCCGCTGGCGTACGACGAGTTTATTTACGGCGTGTTGACCGTCTACGCCGACCAACCCGACGCGTTCGACGAGGTGACGCGCACGGTACTCGCGGAACTCGGCGAGACGATCGCCTCCGCTATCGCCGCCGTCGAACGGAAACAGGCGCTGTTGACCGACTCTCGGACCCGTCTCGAGTTCGATGTCCGCGACGAGAGCTTCGTCTTTTCTCGACTCGCCCGTCGGGCCGACTGCACGCTCTCGTTCGACGGTGGCGTTCGGCTACACGAGGACGGCGCGTCGGTGTTTACGACCGTCGAGGGCGGCTCCCCGCAGGCCGTCGTGGACGCAGCCGCCGATCTCGTCGCCGTCGAAGGCGTACAGGTTATCGATGGCGGTGATGTCGACGCTGGCGATCACCGTGACAGCGACCACGAGGGCGACGGCGGCGACGACACCCATCGCAACGGTGCTGCAGAGATCGCGAGCGGAACGGTGCTCATCGAACTCTCGCCGCCGTTTCTGGCGCTGCAACTTGCGGATCACGGCGTCGTGTTGCGCAGCGTCGAGGCGACACCAACGGAGACCCGCGTCGTCGTCGACGTGCCGCGGACAGTCGACCCGGGCGGCAGCGTGGATGTCGTCTCGAGCGCATTCGCAGACGTCGACTTGCACGCCAAACGGAGCGTCGACCGGACGACGACACGCGATCTCCGGACGGAACTCCTCGAGCGCCTCACGGAGCGACAGCTCGAGGTCGTCCAACTGGCGTACTACGGCGGCTACTTCACCTCGCCCCGGGAGCGCTCGGGTGAGGACGTTGCCGATACGCTGGGTATCTCGCCGGCCGCGTTCTACCGTCATATCCGGACCGTTCAGCGCAAACTCTTCACGATCCTGTTCGACGAGATCGGTCTTCCGGCAAATACTGTGGCAGTGGTTGAATAGTGAACCCTACAATTTCGCCGACGCTAGTTATCTGACGAATATGCCTTTCCTAATATCCCTATTATTCCTAAGTACAATATCCGCCTCTCCCATGAAAGACGTCCAGTTCAACCCCGACGATGTATCGAGCTACGAGTGTTTCGATTGCGGAACCGTCGTCCGCGCGACGACGGCCGCCTGCTGTCCCGACTGCGGCGCCGATATGCGCAATCGTCGAACACCGATCGAGTAATCCAGTTTTGATCTCATGGCATCACACCAACAGTCCGCAGTGTCTACCGAGGAGCAGCAGGCGACCGAGACGGCCGAACCCGAAACCGCACTCGAGACCGCACGCAGACAACTCGAGCGCGCCGCGGCCCACCTCGAGATCGATGATTCCGTCTTAGAGCGCCTCGAACACCCGGCGAAGGTTTCGGAAGTGAGCGTCCCGCTCGAGCGCGACGATGGCGAGGTAGAGGTCTTCACCGGCTATCGCGCTCAGCACGACAGTGTCCGCGGCCCCTACAAGGGCGGACTGCGCTACCACCCCGAGGTCACGCGCGACGAGTGCGTCGGCCTCTCGATGTGGATGACCTGGAAGTGCGCCGTCATGGACCTCCCCTTCGGCGGCGCGAAGGGTGGCGTCGTCGTCAACCCCAAATCGCTGAGTGACGGCGAGAAGGAGCGACTCACGCGCCGGTTCACGCAGGAAATCCGGTCGGTCATCGGTCCGACGACGGACATCCCCGCACCTGACATGGGAACCGATCCCGAGACGATGGCCTGGATCATGGACGCTTACAGTATGCAGGAAGGGGAGACTATCCCCGGCGTCGTCACCGGCAAACCGCCCGTCGTCGGCGGCTCTTACGGCCGCGAGGAAGCACCAGGTCGCAGCGTCGCCATCGTTACGCGCGAGACCTGCGACTACTACGACTACCCGCTCTCCGATACGACGGTGGCCGTCCAGGGCTTCGGGAGCGTCGGCGCGAACGCCGCCCGCCTGCTCGAGGAGTGGGGCGCGACCATCGTCGCCGTCAGCGACGTCAACAGCGCGATCTACGACGCCGACGGGATCGACGTCGGGGCGATCCCCTCCCACGACGAGGAGCCGGAGGCGGTTACCGCGTACGCGACCGAGACCCCCGACATCACCCGGATATCGAACGAAGCGCTGCTCGAACTCGACGTTGATGTTCTCGTCCCCGCCGCTGTCGGCAACGTTCTCACCGCGGACAACGCCGCCGATGTCGCGGCCGACATCGTCGTCGAAGGCGCGAACGGTCCGACGACGTTCGCCGCCGCCGCCATCCTTGAGGAGCGCGGCGTCCACGTGATCCCCGATATCCTCGCCAACGCGGGCGGGGTGACGGTGAGCTATTTCGAGTGGCTCCAGGACATCAACCGCCGGAAGTGGAGCCTCGAGCGCGTCCACGAGGAACTCGAATCCGAGATGGTCGGCGCTTGGTCGGCCGTTCGAGACGAGGTCGAGTCGAAGAACGTGACCTGGCGCGACGCCGCCTACGTCGTCGCGCTGTCGCGGGTCGCCGAGGCCCACGAGATGCGTGGACTCTGGCCCTGATTGGGGCTCCAACTCGAGACCCCCCATGGGGAACTAACCGTTCCGCTCGAGGTACTCGAGGGCCTCCGCGTCAGTCACCTGCCCGAACCTCCGGTAGCACTGCCCGACCGCGCGGAACGACTGGGGCTGCTCGAGTGCGATCACGTCGTCGGCTTCGGCCTCGAGGTCCTCGAGACCGCGCGGCGAGCCGACCGGAACGGCGAGCGTGACGTGTTCGGCACCGGACTCACGAATCTGCCGGAGGCAGGCCCTCGCGGTCGCACCCGTTGCGACGCCGTCGTCGACGACCACCACGCGTTTCCCCTCGAGATCGGGTAGTCCGGAGGTCTCGCGATAGCGATCCGCCTTCTGGCTAGCGTTGTTCGCCTCCGACGCCCGTACCTCCTCGAGGTAGTCGTCCGAGACGCCGAGTCGATCGATGAGGTCCTCGTTGTACCAGACGCTGCCGTCGCTGGCGACCGCTCCGAGCGCCAGCTCGGGATTCTTTGGCGCACCCATCTTCCGGGCGACAACCACGTCGAGGTCGGCGTCCAGCGCGTCCGCAACCGGCCGGGCGACGGGGAGCGCACCGCGTGGAATTCCGAGCACGATATCGGCCTCGAGGCCGCGGGTCTCGAGTTCGGCGGCGAGTCGATTGCCGGCACCGGTTCTGTCGTCGAACATATGCCGAAGTATGGCGGCCACCCACTATGGCTTGTCGTGGCACACGACGGGGTTCGAACTTGAACCGATCCGCGGTCGGATGTGATCGGCCATGTTCGGTGGCGCAGACTCTCGCGTGCTCAAGCGATTCTGCACAGATCAGTCCGCCGGGGTGTGTATTCGGTCGTTTCGTACAGCGTCCCAAAGCGACCAGAACACGCCTGCCGAACGGCTACCCGTCGCCGTTCGGGAATGGATGTATGGGACGTCTTCAGCGGACGCTATCGAATATCTCCGAGGAGACCGGCGCCGTCGTGACGCTGACCGGGAACGTCGACGAGATCGTCGCCGACGGCGAACGCGAGCGCAACGAGACGGGGACCTCGGCGCTGACGGTCGCCGGAACGGGCGACACGATGGCCGGAATCACCGCCTCGCTGCTCGGGCAGGGAATGGATCGCGGCGACGCGGCGGAGCTTGGCGCGTGGATCCTCGGCAAGAGCGGGGAATTGGCGACGGCCGAGTACGGCCCAGGCGTCCTCGCGACCGATGTGATCGACCGGATCCCGGACACGATCCGCTGAGTTGTACCCCCTACTGGGACGGGAAACCATTACTTTTCGCGCGTCGTCACGTATACTGAAATGTCCGAACAGCGCTCTCGATCCGCGGCGACGACGCACGGCGAGATCTCCCACCCCGTCTTCGCCGCGGTCTACGATCTGTGTCCGGAACCGGCGGTAGTCGAGGCCGAGCGAGCGTACCTCGCGCGCGACCTCTCGGGTCGGGTGCTCGAACTCGGCTGTGGCACCGGCGATATGTTCCCGTTCGCCGTCGACGCCGCCGCGGACGACCTCGAGTACCACGCGATCGAACCGGATCCACACATGCGCAAACGGGCAGCAAACGCTGCTCGTGAGACCGGTCTCGCTGTCGACCTCCGAGACGCGCGGGCCGAATCGCTGCCCTACCCCGACGAGAGCTTCGACATCGTCCTCGCCGGCGTCGTCTTCTGTACGATACAGGATCCGGACGCGGCGCTCGAGGAGGTCGTCCGGGTGTTGAAACCGGGCGGCGAGTTCCGCTTTCTCGAGCACGTCCACGCCGACGGCTGGCGCGGGACCGGCCAGGAACTGCTCGATCCGCTTTGGAAGCGCGGGGCCGGCGGCTGTCATCTCACCCGCGAGACCGTCGCGCGGTTCGTCAGCCACGACGGGCTCGCCGTCGAGGAGATAGACCGGCTCGATATCGGCGTCTTCCCGGCGACGCCGATTGTCCGGGGAACGTTGCGCCGCCGGCAGAGCGGCGTTCTCGGATAGGGGCTCTGATTCGGTGTTCTCGAAGGGGGCCGGGCTCGAGAGCGGGCACTCGCTTCGCCGTCGAAATTACCGAACCCGGAGTCTGCAGGTGGAACCGTTTCCCGCGAGTCCGCACAAGAGCAGTGTATGTCCGAACCAGATCGAGAGCCAACGGAGACGACCACAACCTCCAAGCAAGAGGCCGAAGAGGAGGGGCAGTGGATGGCCCGGAACTGGATCGGGATCGCCGTCGTCTCGATCTTCTCGCTGCTGTTGATCATGCTCGCGGCGATGCAGTTTACCGGTCTCATCGATATCTTCGCACCGATCGCAGAGACCGAAGGTCAGCAGTGGGGCGTGTTCTTCGTCCTCGCGCTGATCGTCATCATCGTCGGCGGCTGGAGCTGGAAAGCGATTATGAGCTGAACAGGTGCGATTCGCTCGTCGTCGACGAACCAACCCGCTATCGTCCCACGGTGTGGCTCGAGCCGATCCCCGTTTTCCGATCGATTACTGACCCCGAGCCACGGCACCGCCCGCGGGAGTCACCGTTCGGTCGCCTCGAGGACCTCCCGATTCCGGATCCAGCCGTCGGCGCCAAACTTCCGGTCGGCGAGCTCATGGGCAGCCTCGAGCTCGCCCTCGCGCCATCCCGATTCGTCGGCGTCGCACCATTCCCCGAGCGCCGTCGCGAGCGTGTCGACGGCCTCCTCGCGGTCGATCCCCGCTTCCTCACGGATGCTCGTCACCCGATCGGTGAACGTCTCGCGCTCGAGATCCGTGTCGAAGACGCCGACGTGGTGGGCGGGCTCGAGGTCGTAACTGATCGAGCCGTGCTGGATGACGACATTGCGCTGGCGGTACTGGGCGTTGCCGCTGATCTTCTTTGCGTCCGCCCCCTCCCCCGCCGGTGCGACGACATCGTGGGCCGGGTTGATATCCCGGAGGTAGCAGGAGGGCTGGTAGATCGACGACTGTTCGGCGCCCGCGAAGTCGGCGTCGACACCCATGCGCTGGAGTCCCTCGAGCACGGGCTGGCAGAACAGGTCGTAACAGTCCATCAGGTTCCCGGGCACCTCGTCGGCCGGCGCGACGATCGTGTAGGAGATGTCGGCGTTGCGATCGTGGTAGATGCCGCCGCCGCCGGTCTGGCGGCGCGTAACGCCGATTCCTTCGCGCTCGCAGTAGTCCCAGTCGACCGTCTCGGGGTCCTGGCGGTACCCCAGCGATAACGTACTCGGCTCCCACGAGTAGACGCGGACGGTTCGCAGGTCGTCCTCGAGTGCCGTCCGCGCGGCGATTTCCTCGACGGCCATCTGTACGTCGCCAGCACGAGGGTCGTCTCGAATCAGCCGCCACTCCTGATCGGCGAGGTCGCTCATACCCGTTCGGTCATCCGCAACCGAGTTAGTGATTGCGACCCGACGAGCGAACCGACTACGCACCCGATTCGTCTCGATGTCGATCAGACCGGAAACGCAGTGCAGTATCGACAGCCGTTACGGACTCGGACGAGGCATCGCTTCGATCTCCTCGATCTCACCCGTCTTCTGCACTCGTTCGTACTGTCGCGTCCACGCGTCCTCGGGGAAGAGATCGTTCCGGTCGAACAGCTCCCGCGCCGCCTCGCTTACGCGGTAGAACTTGTACGGATAGCCTCGAACTCGCGTTCCGGGTTCGACCTCGAGTTCCTCCAGGACCCCGACTTCCTGCAGCGTCTTGAGGTGGCGGCGAATTGCATCCGCCTCGAGGCTGGGATTCATGTAGTCCAGTTCCTTGACGCTCGGCGCGCCCTTCGGGTGACCAACGATATCCGCGAGGAGGTTCGCACGAGTCCTATCCGTCGATTTCTGGAGGGCAAGCCACGTGTCGAACCCGTCCGTGGGCCCTCGCTCACCGCCGTCGGTTGGTTGGGTCGTTTCCGGGTGCATATCGGACACTACGGTGGCATCTCTCATAAACACTCGGTCGATAGAATCAACTGTTTCACTAACCGTTCCCGAAATGTTCCATCGAACAGTACCTATATTAGTTGTCCGACTGATTATGAAATAGCGTGACGAATAGCGAAGACCCCCCGCGAGACGAACCGATCGATTCGTACCTCGACGGCGTCGATTCCGACGAACTCGTCGACGACGATCAGTTACAGCCGACACCCGAACAGCACGAACAGTTGAAAAACGGGTTACACGGAGATCGGTTCACGGCGATCAAACGTTCGGAACGACGGTATCTGGTAATCGGGCGTGGCGGTGACGACGGTCCTGGAAAGCGGCGGACCGAGGTCTGTACACTCCTCGACGAACGGCGGGCAGCGGCTGCGTTTCGGCTCGAGGACTTCGGCTTCACGGGCGAGGAACTCGAACTGTGGGCTCCCGCCTTCGACATCCTCTCCGAGATGGCGACCCACATCGTCGGGGTCCTCGAGGACTACAACGGCGGGCACGTCTGGGAACTCGGGTATCTGTACCGGTACCAAACTCGTATTCGGGACGCGCTCTGGCTGCTAAAGCGAATCTACGATACCGAGGCGGAAACGCGAGAGCGCTACGATAACGGTATGGCTGCCTCCCATCTGGCAGCACTCGAGGAAGCTGCCGGTGGCCGAGTCCTCGAGTGGGAAGTTCCTGCTGACCTCCCGGATGCAGTCGGATCGATTCCGTGAGTAGGCGAGACCACTTGTCTGACCCGTTGTGATAGCGCTAGAGCTGAACTCGGCAATGATCCTGTAGCTCGCACCAGTGAAGAGATACCGCTCGTAGCGTGAGTTCCGCCGACCGGAATGCGGTTTGATATCGCAAAATACGATTTATCTTGGCGGCAGTGACGATACGACGCATGGCCTGAACAGCAGGTAGAACTGGATGAAAGGCCGAGAACGGCCGATCGAACGACGGTCGAAGACGAACGTTCTCGGGCAGACCGATCACGACAGTGCAATCCGCACGTCACGACGTTTTTACGTACACGCCGGCTACCACGCGCTATGGTGCGGAACGTCGCCGGATTACTTCCGGAACTCGAGACCGAAGACTTCTATCTCCTATCGGGGGTCGAGCAGGGAATGCGCTTCTCCGAGTGGGTTCAACGGGAGAAACTCCCGAAGTTCTCGAGCCTAACCGAGGAGGAAGTCGATTACCGGCTCGAACGCTGTCTCAAACGGGGGTTGGTCGAGAAGAAAACGATCCAGTACGAGGGCTACACGCTCCAGTTCGAGGGGTACGATATCCTCGCGCTGCGAGCGCTCGTCGAGCAGGACACGATCAGCGAGTTCGGCTCGCCGCTGGGCGTCGGCAAGGAGAGCGACGTCTACGAGGTCAAATCCTACAAACCCCACGCGCTGAAGTACCACCGCGAGGGGTACACGAACTTCCGGGAAGTCCACAAGGAACGGGACTACACCTCGGACAACGAGCACGTCTCCTGGATGTACACCGCTCGGAAAGCCGCCGAACGGGAGTACGACATCTTAGAAGAGCTGTATCCAGACGTCTCGGTCCCCCGTCCGATCGGTCAGAACCGCCACGCCATCGTCATGGAGAAGATGGACGGCGTCGAACTCTCGCGAACGAAACTCGAGGACGCACAGGTGCTCGGCGTTCTCGACCTGCTCGTTCGCGAGGTCGCGCGCGCGTACGAAGAGGGGTACGTCCACGCGGACATGAGCGAGTACAACGTCTTCGTCAGCGAGGCAGGCGTGAAAGTCTTCGACTGGCCCCAGGCGGTCCCGACCGACCACGAGAACGCCGACGAGTTCCTCCGGCGCGATCTCACGAACATCGTGGGCTACTTCCGGCGGAAGTACCCCAAGCACGTGCCCGACGAACTCGAGAGCGACGACGTCGCGGAATCGGTCGCCGACGGGTCGTTCGAGACGGTGACTGACGTCTGATCGGCGTCGGAAGTCGTAAAAACGGGTGCTGGTGGATCGAACTGTTCTCAGGCCGGCGTGCCGGCGGCACCCGGTCGCGGCTCGGCTTCCGGTGGCTCCTCGAGCGTGTGCAGTTGATCGTACGCGCGAGCGGTTGTCGCGAGGGCGTACACCGTGACGACGGCACCCCCGATCTGGACGAGGGTCGTGCCGATAACCCCGCCGGCCAGAACCGCTGGCACGCCGACGGCGACGTTGACGATGAAGCCGAGGAAGACGACGGCGACGCCGAGACCGAACAGTCGGAGTCGACTGCCGCGAGTCAGCGCCCAACTGCTGCGAAACGCCTCGACGAAGTTCTGGTCTTCGACCGCGACGAACACGCTCCAGTAGTAGAGGCTGACGAGGATGAACAGCCCCGGAACGATCAGAAAGATGCTCCCGACGGCGACGGCGAGGGCGAAGACAATCGCCCCGACGAAGAGGTTGAGCGTGGCCAGCCCGATATTTCTGCGCTGGAACTCACGCGGGATGATCTCTCGCTCGTCGGAGGCGAACGTTCGCAGCGCAACGATCGCGAGGACCAGCGTCGCAATTGTGATGGCGAACGAAACCAGGCCCGTAGCAACGTCGACGAGGCCGATCGCCGGTGCGGTTTCTGCGGCAGGGCCGAGATTCGTGGGTGCGACAAGGGCGTTCACCACGGCAAGTACGGCAAATACGGCGACGAAGATGAGCCCGTTCCGCTCTCGGGTGCGGTCGAACCCATCAGTCATCGCGTCGATGATGCTGAAGACCATGCACATAGTACGCGTCCTGAGGAGATATAGTTATGTTAGCATCGTTAGATAAATCGGACGATCCTGAGGGAGAGACCCTCTCGACACCGTGTGTGGGGCTCTGGTCGTATCGGACTCGAGCGGCCGTACTCCAAGCATCAACCTAATATCGATATACAAAATAGCCCACTCACTTCGACTGACGCCAGAGTCGGTGAGCGGTGGCGGCGATCCGCGCGAGTGGGGTTCTCTGTCGGCCTACTCGAGCACGCCGGTTCCCCTTTTCGACGTCAAGCACGCTCCCGGAGTTCGAAGCCCTTATACTCGAGAGTTGGGTAGACTGTCGTAGACTCGCTGAGTCGCGGGCATCAGCGGGCACCTGTTCGGCGTCGACGCCACCACAGGTCGGGATGTGATCCGCGGGGACCGGCCCCGGTCGGGATTGAACCAGGAAACGCCCGCGGTGATAGCTATGGCAAAAAGCTTCTACTCCCACATCAAGGACGCATGGAAAGACCCCGACGACGGTAAGCTCGGGGAGCTGCAGTGGCAGCGAAAACAGGAATGGCGAAAGGAAGGCGCAATCGAGCGAATCGAGCGCCCGACCCGCCTCGACAAGGCGCGCGAACTCGGCTACAAGGCCAAGCAGGGCATCATCGTGACCCGGGTCTCGGTCCGCAAGGGGACCGCCCGGAAGGAACGATTCACGGCCGGTCGCCGATCCAAGCGCCAGGGTGTCAACCGCATCGGGCGGCGTAAGAACATCCAGCGTATCGGCGAGGAGCGCGTCTCCCGAAAGTACCCCAACCTGCGCGTGCTCAACAGCTACTGGGTCGGGGAAGACGGCTCGCAGAAGTGGTTCGAAGTGATCCTCGTGGATCCCGAACACCCCGCCATCCAGAACGACGACGATCTCAACTGGATCTGCGACGACGCACACAAGAACCGCGCGTTCCGTGGCCTCACCAACGCTGGCAAGGCCAACCGCGGTCTCAACAACCGCGGCAAGGGCGCCGAGAAGGTCCGCCCGTCGAACAACGGCGGCAAAGGCCGCGGCAAGTAACCCGTTCCGCCGATCACAGTCGGCTTTACACCAACTGCTTCGATTTTTGGCGACTCGTCCGCACTCGAGAGCGACGGCGTCCTGAGACGGCGGTGTGGCTCTCGGAGTGAGTAGCGATCGCTCCGCGTTGCAGTCTCACTCTGCGCGATATCCGAGACGGACACTAAGTAGCTGTCCGTGGTACGGCGGGTATGCCACGATCACCGGTCGCCGAGTTCACGATCGATCGCGTGCAGGTGCTCGATCAGGAGGGCCGCGTCGACGAATCTCTGGAGCCCGATATCGACGACGAGCGGCTGCTCGAGTGGTACCGGACGATGAAACACGCCCGCCGACTCGACCGGCGGGTGATCGCCCTCCAGCGGCGGGGCGAACTGGGGACGTACGCGCCGTCGACGGGGCAGGAAGCCGCTCAGGTGGGGAGCACCGCGGCGCTCTCGGACGACGACTGGACGGTGCCCGCGTTCCGCGAACACCCGTCGGCGCTCGCCCGCGGGCTGTCCGCACAGGGGATCTTCGAGTACGCAATGGGGCTCGAGGAGGGCGGCGAACCGCCCGATGACGTGCCGATCATGCCGCCGTCGATCGCCGTCGGCACCCAGCCGCTCCACGCCGCCGGAATCGGCTGGGCCGAAGCGATGAACGGCAGCGACACCGTCGCGCTCACCTACTTCGGCGACGGGGCGACCAGCGAGGGCGAGGTGTACGAGGCGATGAATCTGGCGGGGGTCTACGAGGCCCAGACGATTTTCTTCTGCCAGAACAACCAGTACGCGATTTCGACGCCGCTGTCGAAACAGACACGGGCCGCCA
Organism: Natronorubrum tibetense GA33; assembly: GCF_000383975.1. Lineage (NCBI taxonomy): Archaea > Methanobacteriati > Methanobacteriota > Halobacteria > Halobacteriales > Natrialbaceae > Natronorubrum > Natronorubrum tibetense. Next base: position 2,800,968 of record NZ_KB913017.1, read on the forward strand.
CCCTCGCCCAGAAGGCCGTCGCCGCGGGTATCGAGCCGATTCAGGTGGATGGGAACGACATCCTTGGCGTCTACACGGTCACGCGGGAGGCGATCGAGCGCGCTCGACGCGGCGTTCCGACGCTCATCGAGGCGACGACCTACCGCCGGGAGATGCACACCACCGCGGACGACCCCTCAGTCTACCGGACGGTCGAAGAGGAAGAGGAGTGGGAACCGTTAGATCCCATCCTCCGGTTCGAGCGCTACCTCCGCGACCGCGGGATCCTCGACGACGAGACCGTCACGGAGGTCGAGCGCGAGATCGAGGAGATCCTCGAGAACGATCTGGAGGCGGCCCGGGAGACCGCCGCAAACGCCGATCCCGCGGACATGTTCGAGACGGCCTATGGCGATCCGCCGGAGTTCCTCGAGCGCCAGCGCGAGGCGTTCGTCAGCGATTCGGGACGCGAGGTAGCCCCCGCAGACGGGAGTCAGCGTGGCGATGGCGGCTCGACGGCGACTGTATCGGGAACCACGGAGGGTGTCGAACGGCTGAATATGGTCGAGGCGATCCGGGAGACGCTGGGCGCGGAGCTAGAACGAGACGAGGACGTCCTCGTCTACGGGCAGGACGTCGGGGTCGACGGCGGCGTCTTCCGGGCGACGCAAGGCTTGCTCGACACGTTTCCGGGACGGGTCCACGACGCCCCGGTCGCAGAAGCCGGCATCGTCGGGCTCGGCGTCGGCCTCTCGGTAGCCGGCTACCGGCCGGTCGCGGAGATCCAGTTCGCCGGGTTCAGCTTTCAGGCGTTCTCTCAGATCCACCAGCACGTCTCGCGAATTCGAAGCCGTTCCCGTGGAAAACTCACCTGTCCGATGGTGATCCGGGCTCCCTACGGACTCGGGGTGAAAGCCCTCGAGCACCACTCCGAGAGCTACGAGGCCGGTTACGCCCACGTGCCGGGACTCAAGGTCGCGATTCCCGCCACCGCAGGTGATGCGGCCGGGTTGCTCCGGTCCGCGATTCGGAACCCCGATCCCGTACTCTTCCTCGAGCCGATGCCGCTGTATCGGGCGGCCCGGCGGCCGGTTCCAGAGGATCATACCGTTCCCCTCGGCGAGGCACGCGTCGTCGAGGAGGGGTCCGACGTCACCGTCGTCACCTGGGGGGCGATGGTCCGCGAGGTCGAGGGGGCCGTCGACACGAGCGAGCTGTCGGCCGACGTGATCGACCTGCGATCGATTAGCCCGATGGACGCCGAGACGGTTCTCGAGTCGGTCCGGAAGACGGGCCGCTGCGTCGTCGTCCACGAAGCGCCGCGGACGGGCGGCTTCGGCGCCGAGATCGCGGCCCGCATCTCTGACGAAGCGGTCTGGCACCTCGAGGCCCCGATCGAACGCGTCGCGGGCTACGACGTTCCGGTGCCGCTGTTCGGTCGCGAGGACGCGTACCGACCCGACGAGAAGCGAATTCGGACCGCGATCGAACGGGTCGCCTCACAGTAAGCGTCGGGTTCCAGCCCTCCTCCAGGCCGAAGCTTATTTTGGAGGCCGGCGTAGGTCGAGATATGGTAGATCATGTACTCGTTCCCGTTGATGACTCGGATCGGTCGACGCAAGCCCTCGAATTCGCCTGCAGGGATTATCCTGAGGCACGAATCACGGCGTTGCACGTCCTCGATCCGGGCGATTTCTACGCTGCAACGGGGATCGAAGGGGGTGCGATGGCCAACTACGAGGAGATTCAGGACGCTCACGAGAGTCGGGCGGAGGAGATTCTGAAACACGCACGCGAGGTGGGGGCCGAACACGGCGTCGAGATCGAGACGGACCACATCGTCGGTGGCATCTCGCGATCGATCGTCGGGTACGCTGACGACAACGACGTCGACCACATCGCCATCGGCAGCCACGGACGGACGGGCGCGAGTCGTATCCTGCTTGGCAGCGTTGCCGAGAAGGTCGCCCGCCGATCGTCCGTTCCGGTGACAATCGTTCGGTAACTCCGGTCACGCGACGACGAGTCGGCCCGGCCGCGTCTCGCGGCCAGTACCTACGTGTATAGTTCTCACAGGAGCCCACATACGAACGATTAGGGCGTCCCAGCGTCTCCTCCCGAGTATGACTGATGACGACACTCACGTTGCGTTCGTCTGCGTCCAGAACGCTGGCCGAAGCCAGATGGCGACCGCATACGCCGAACGCGAGCGAGAGGCGCGCGGTCTCACCGACGCGGTCGTGATCCACACCGGCGGCACGCACCCCGCGGACGCCGTCCACGATATCGTCCGCGAGGCGATGGGCGAGAACGGGATCGACCTGGCCGGGCGCGAGCCACGGTACATCGACGACGAGACGCTCGAGTCCTGTGATTACGTCGCGACGATGGGTTGTTCGACGCTCTCGCTCGAGGCCGAGACGAGCGTCCGCGACTGGGATCTGCCCGATCCCCACGGCGAAGACCTCGAGACGGTCCACGAGATCCGCGAGGAGATTCGAACGCGAGTCGAGTCGCTGTTCGACGAACTCGAAGCGACTCGCGACGAATAACTGATCGACATCGGGAGCACCGAAGCTCCCGGTCTTACAGTGAGAAAACGCGCCGGCAGCTCAGGGACTTGATTACGCGGAGATGGTCTGGCTCTCCCGCTCGGTTTCCGACGGGCGAACGTCCAGATCGGCCCGAAGCGCTTCGATGGCGTCCTCCGGATCGGTCTTGGAGTCGAAGACGCGGTCGAAGCCCATCTCGCGGAACAGCGTGCGGGTCTCGTCAAAGTCGTCCTGCCCGACGGCGAGGTTGCCGCCGATGTAGGTCGTAACGTCCTCGAGATCGGCGTCCTGCATCTCCTGGTGGAGTCCCTCACAGTCTTGCTCCGCGTGACCGTAGAGCGAGGAGACGAGTACAGCCTCGGCGTCGTGGGCGGTTGCGGCGTCGACGAACTCGTCTTGGGAGGTCTGCACTCCGAGGTTGACGACGTTGAATCCGGCCGCCTCAAACGCTTGTTCCAGGATGGTAATCCCGACAACGTGGGCATCGGACCCGATCACGCCGAGGATGACTGTCTTCGTCATGTTCGTACTCCCACCGAATACGGCGACCACCATAAACCTAATGATTAATAATGTGGCAACGGTTCGCACGGTTTCAGTCGTGCGATTGAGCCACCCGAACGGAATCGTTATTCGATTCGGTCGTCTGCGCACCCGCTCGAGGCGAAATCCCGCCGTTCGACTTGCGTCAGCCGGTTCCCGTCCGTTCAGGCTGAGACGAACGTCGCGATTCGAAAGTCGCTCACGTCGATACGTGATCGCGAGATGGTCGATCGCTCGAACGCGACCGCAGAACTAATAGTAGCAGTCTCGAGGCGGTTGCTAAGACGACAAGCGGGGGCGATCAGACGGTCGTCAGCGCACCGATCGGTGCGTCGGTTCGGCCTCGAGCGCGCTCGATGCCGTCCTCGCCCGCGGCGATGAGCGCGAAGACGCCGGCGACGTCGGCGTCGGCGGTTTCGACGATGTCGAGGAGGAGTTCCTGTGTCTCGCCCGAGCGGATGAGGTCGTCGACGACGAGTACCGACTCGCCCTCCTCGATGGCGGATTCGGGGAGATAGTAGGTGAGTTCGATCCCCGACTGGAGCCGTTCGCGCGCCTCGATGAATTCCTCGACGGCGGTCTCCTTGCGCTTTTTCGCGTAGGCACAGCGGGTCCCGTAATAGCTCGCGAGCGACGCGGCGAGGGTGATGCCGTCGGTCGCAGCCGTCAGCACCACGTCGGGGCGATCAAACTCGAACCCGTTGGCGACGACGGGAGCGACGAGGTCGAGAAACGGCTGGTCGAAGACGGCCGAACTGTTGTCGACGTAGCCCTCGTCGTCGACCCGGATACGGGCCTCGAGTTCCTGCCCGAGCGCCTCTCGGCCGAGGTCTTCGACGACCTCGCGTGCGCGTTCGGTCCCGGGAAGGACGTGGCCGTTGACGTATCGGTTGAGGTCGCCCGCCGGAAGGGCCGTGGTTTCGGCGAGTTCGTCGTAGGTCCGCGTCTCTTTCAACATCCGCAACACGTCGACGGCCCGCAGCTGAAGGGCGGCCTTCTCGGCTCTGTTCATACAGATATGCATGATTCCGCAACTATGGATATTTCGATCGAAATCAGCGCTCGAGATCACCACAGACGTGGGTTCACCTGTGATACGATCGGTAGCCAGTCGTCGAGACGGACGACGGCTATTCGAGCGCGTGAGAAACGTCAGAATCGACTGATAACAGATTCAGCCCTGCAGGAAGTCCGGCTCCGTTCGCTGTTCGTCGCGTTCGGCCTCGAGATGCGCTCTGAACGCCTCGATCTCGACGTCGTACTCTTGGTCCTCGAAGCGGTCCCGAACCGAGATATTGCCGTCGTCTTCCTCGTTGTCGCCGACGATGATCTGATAGGGGACACGGTCGTCGTGGGCCGCGCGGATCTTTCGCTCGAGCGTGGAGTCGCGGCCGTCGACCTCGACGCGGAAGTCGTCGAACTCGTTGGCGACGCGGTGGGCGTAGCCGAGGTTGTCGTCCGAAATCGGGAGCACGCGGACCTGCTCGGGCGCGAGCCACAGCGGGAAGCGACCCTCGTAGTGCTCGATGAGCATCATGAAGAACCGCTCGTAGCTGCCGTACAGTGCACGGTGGATCATCACCGGCTCGTGTTCCTCGTTGTCCTCGCCCACGTAAGAGAGGTCGAACCGGTCGGGCATGTTGAAGTCAAGTTGGACCGTCGGGCCGTCCCAGCTCCGGCCGATGGCGTCCTCGAACGCGAAGTCGATCTTCGGCCCGTAGAACGCACCGTCGCCCTCCTCGAGTTCGTAGTCTAAGTTGCGCTTCTCGAGGACGTTCTCGAGTTGCTCTTCTGCGTGCTCCCAGATCTCGTCGCTGCCGACGGACTTCTCTGGACGCGTCGCCAGCGCCATCTCGTAGTCGAGGTCGAACGTCTCCAAGACGTCCGTGATCATGTCCATGATCTCCTCGACCTCGCGTTCGATCTGGTCGGGCCGGATGAACAGGTGGCCGTCGTCGATCGTAAACGCCCAGACCCGAGACAGGCCGGAGAGTTCGCCGCGCTGCTCTTTTCGGTACACCTTCCCGTTCTCTGCGTATCTGATGGGGAGGTCGCGGTAGCTCCAGGACTGATCCTGGAAGATGGCTGCGTGGCCCGGGCAGTTCATGGGCTTCAGGCCGAACTCGTCGTCGCCGACGTCGAAGATGAACATGTCGTCGGCGTAGTTCTGGTAATGGCCCGAGCGGTGCCAGAGGTCCGTCTTGAAGACGTGGGGCGTTTCGACGTAGTCGTAGCCCGCGTCCTGATTCAGGTCCTCGACGAAGTCCTCGAGTTCCTTGAGCACCGTCTTCCCCGGCGGGTGATACAGCGGCAGTCCGGGGCCGGTGACGTCCTGAATCGAGAACAGATTCATCTCGTTGCCGATCTTCCGGTGGTCGCGCTTCTTGGCTTCCTGCTTGCGCTCGAGGAAGGCCTCGAGGTCGCTCTCGTCCTCGAAGGCCGTGCCGTAGATCCGCGTCTGCATCGTGTTTGCCTCGTCGCCGCGCCAGTAGGCGCCGGCGATCTCCAACAGCTCGACGGCGCCGATCTCGCCCGTCGACTCGACGTGTGGACCGGCACAGAGGTCTTCCCACTCGCCCTGGCTGTAGAAGGTGACCTGCTGGCCTTCGTCGGCGAGTTCCTCTAAGAGTTCGAGCTTGTACGGCTCGTCGGCGAGTCGCTCCTCGGCCTCCTCGATCGAGACGTCCTCGCGCTCGATCTCGTAGTCTTCGGCGATGATCGACTCGATTTCGTCCTCGATCTCCGCGAGGTCTGCCTCGTCGACGTCGAGATTGTCGAAGTCGTAGTAGAAGCCGTCGTCCGTCGGCGGGCCGATGGCGAGTTTGACCTCCTCGGCGTCGAACAGCCGTTCGACGGCCTGGGCGAGACAGTGCGACGCGGAGTGGCGCATGACTCGGAGATACTCTTCGGACTGGTCCGTGATGATCTCGAGTTCGGCGCCGTCGTAGGCTGGCTGTTCTTTCGCGACGAGTTCGCCGTCGAGTTTGCCGGCGATCGTGTCGCGGCCGAGACCGGGGCCGATCTCGTAGGCGCAGTCCTCGACCGTCGCGTCGGCGGCGACCTCGAGTTCCGAGCCGTCTGGCAGTACAACTACTATTCGTTCCTGTGATTGGGAATCTGATTCTGACATGGGTAGCGCTGTGGCTGGTTGGTGAACTTCACACAGAAGTTCGGTCGGGCGTCCGCCTTGGCCGCTCGGCTGTGCGTTCGGGCCGACACAGCGAGCGGTAGGTGTGGGTTAGAAGCGGGCGAAAGCCCCTGTAAAGCGGACACCTACCATCGTGGATTCGAATTGTCTCGAGCGGGATAAAAACCTTCTGATGGTGTGGCGCCCACGTCAGAGTTCGGCGGGTTCGCTCGCGACCGGACTTGGAGAACACCCCCAATCGTGTGGCAACTCGGAGACGAGCGAACAATTTTGTCGCTACATCCCGTAGCTCGGGTGGTGTTGTTCGATCCTTTAGGAGACGACGATCCGCTCGAGGATCCGTTTTCCGACGACCCCTTCGAAGACCCGTTCGACGACGATCCTATCGGAGGTGACGGGGACGACGACCTCGAGGATGCCCTCGAAAAGACGTCGCCATCGACGTTGCTCGCGTTCATCACCGCCGTAGTACTCGTTCACGTCGGTCTTTTCGGTGCCAGCATCGGGGCGATGCTGATCGGGTTTCGAGGACGGTGGACCCTCGGAAGTGCGCTGGTAATCGGCGGCGTTTTCGCACTCGTTCTCGCAGTCGTGACCTATCGACGGTACCGAAACCGACGGTGAGTCCATCCGAACGAGCCGACAGCCTCGGTCCGACGTCTGCTCGAGGCCGTCTCGCCGTTTCGGACCGATACTCGTTTTTCGCTTCCCCATGATATCGAGGTATGACCGTCGACGCCGTCCTCTTCGACTTCGACGACACGTTCTATCCCTACTCGCCGTGCAACGAGGCGGGGAAGGAGGCCGCCCTCGAGACCGCTCGCAAACTGGGCTACGAGTTCGACCGCGACTCGTTCGAGGCGTTCTATCAGACGGGACGCCGCGCAGTCAAGCGCGAGATTTCCGGCACGGCAGCGTCCCACGAGCGCTTTCTCTACTTCAAACAGGCCCTCGAACAGCACGCGGGGCGTCCGAAACCGGCCGACGCGCTCGCACTGGGCGAAGCTTACTGGGGGGCGTACGTCGAGGAGATGGCGCTCTTCCCCGGCGTCGAGGAGACCCTCGAGACCCTCCGCGAGAACGGCATCGACGTCGCCATCGTCACGAATCTCACGACGCGCATCCAGCTCGAGAAACTCGCGGCGCTGGGGCTCGAAGCGCACATCGACTTGTTGCTGACCTCCGAGGAGACGGGACAGGAGAAACCGGGCTCGGTCATGTTCTCGCTCCCGCTAGCGCGCCTCGAGTGTTGTCCGTCGCAGGCGGTGATGGTCGGTGACAACGTCGAGGCGGACATCGTGGGTGCCAACGCCGTCGGACTCGAGACCGTGTTGTTCAACGCCGATATCGACGAGCACGATGAGCCGCTCGAGGGCCACCGAGCGCCCGACCACAGGATAGATGCGTTCGGCGAGATAACGGAGGTGGTCGAATGAGCGTAGCGAATTCGAGTACGCCGGAGCTCGCTCCGGAGGTAGTACTGTGATCCTCGAGAGCCAGCGACGACAGGTGGTCGAGCACGCGCCGGACCTCGCCGCGTTGACGCCCGGCCGGACGGGAAATCTAAGCGTTCGCGACGGGAATACCGGTGACGCCTTCGCGGTCACGCCGACCGGCGTCCCCTACGACAGTTTCGACATCGAGGACACCCCGGTGGTCGGCGTCGACGGCGACCAACGTGGCGGCGCGATGGCGCCGAGCAGCGAGGTGCCCATGCACGCCGCGATCTACCGGCGCGAGGATGTCGGCGCCATCGTCCACACCCACTCGCCGTGGTCGACGGCGATGGCAGTCGCCCACGAGCCCCTGCCGCCGATCCACTACATGATCGTCGCCGTCGGGAAGTCGGTTCCGGTCGCCGAGTACGCCCCCTACGGCACCGACGCGCTCGCCGAGAACATCGTGACGGCGATGGACGAGGCCGACGCGACGGCGTCGTTCATCGAGAACCACGGGTTGGTCGTGACGGCGTCGGATCTCGAGACCGCCCTCGAGAACACCCATCACGTCGAGAGCCTGGCTCGGCTGTATCTGCAGACGAGAGCGGCCGGGATGGAACCGCGGACGCTCTCGAACGAGCAGTTGGAGACGGTGCTCGAGCAGTTCGAGTCCTACGGGCAGTAATTTCGAGTCCCGGTCTCGTATCGATTCACACGCCGGAGAACGAGACGACCGCGAACACCTCGAAAGCCCACCCGCAGCCTCGTCCTCCCCACCCGACTCGTTCGTTCTCTCCGTTCACTCACTCGCCCCTCGCGATTCGGCGAGGCGTTCTCGCAGTCGCTCGAACGCCTCGCCAGCGCGCCAGTCGAGCAGAATCCAGATGCGGTGAACTCTCAACGCGCTACCGTGATCGGTCACTACGAAACAGGTGACCGACACCTACTCTCGGTCCGCCAGCAACTCGCTCGCGGTCACGAGCGCCTCCATCTCGACGCCGGCGTTCTCGACGTTCTCGCGGCCGCCCTCCTCGCGGTCGACGACGACCAGCGCGCGGTCGACGGTCGCGCCCGCTTCTCGAAGTGCTTCGATAGCGTCGACCAGACTCGTCCCCGTGGTCACGATGTCCTCGAGCACCACGACCTCCTCGCCGTCCTCGAGTCGGCCCTCGATCAGGTTCCCGGTGCCGTACTCCTTGCGCTGCTTGCGTGCGATGACGTAGGGAACCCCGGCCGCGACGCTGGTGGCGGCCGCGAGCGGGACGCCGCCGAGGGCGACGCCGCCGAGTTTGTCGTCGGCGTCGACGCGCTCCGCGAAGGCGTCGGCGATGGCCTCGAGGCAGTCGGGATCGGTCTCGAAGAGGTACTTGTCGACGTAGTACTCGCTGGTGCCGCCGTGGGAGAGTTCGAACTCGCCGAACTGGACGGCCTCCGCCTCGCGCAGGGCGTCGATGAGTGCCTGATTCGTCATTGCTCGAAGGGGCGCACCGAACCGAAATAAGCGGTGTGGAACGGCGCGGTGGCGAGCGTGGCAGACCGACGCGATACCAATCCGGTGGCGACCCGGTACGCCCAGCCCGTCGGCGTCGGCCCGTCCTCCGCGGACGAAGCTTTTTGTCCTCGTCGATGAGTGTACTGAGTTATGACACCATCCCGCGCACCAGAACCGCACCCTGACGTGAAAACGTTCCTCGAGCTGTACAACTCCCTCGACACGCCTTCGTTCGACGAGGTCTCGGCCGAGGAGGCGCGCCGGATGTTCGACAAGATGCAGATCGGGGGCGACCCGGTGGTCGCCCTCGAGTCCGTCGAAGATCGGACGATCGACGGCCCGAACGGGGAGATCCCGATCCGGATCTACGAACCCGGAACGGGCGACGGATCGAGCGACGACACCGGTGCGGAGGGAGACCGCCCGCTGATCCTCTACTTCCACGGCGGGGGCTGGGTGATCGGGAGCGTCGAGACGCACGATGATACGTGCCGAAAGCTCGCCGCAGACTCGGGCTACCCCGTCGTCAGCGTCGACTACCGCCTCGCGCCCGAACACCCCTTCCCCGCCGGTCTCGAGGATTGCTACGCCGCCCTCGAGTGGGCCGAAGATGCGGCACCCGCCCTCGAGACCGATTCGGGCCGGATCGTGCTCGCGGGCGACAGTGCGGGTGGGAATCTGGCGACAGCGACGGCACTGCTCTCGCGTGACCGTGGCGGCCCCGAGGTTGCCTATCAGCTACTCGTCTACCCCGGAACGGGCGACCCGGCCGAGACGGATTCCTACGAGGAGAACGGGGAGGGCTACGTCCTCAGCGCCGACGATATGAGCTGGTTCCGCGAGCAGTATCTCGGCCGCGAGATCGACCAAGGAAACGTCTACGCCTGGCCGCGACTCGCGAACGATCTCTCCGGACTGCCGCCCGCAACGGTGCTGACCGCCGGATTCGATCCCCTGCGAGACGACGGCGCGGCCTACGCGAAGCGACTCGAGGACGCCGGCGTTTCCGTCACCTATCGCAACTACGACGACATGGTCCACGGCTTCTTCGGCATGATCTCGGAGCCAGTGAACCTCGACCGCGCCCACGCGGCCCACGAGGACGCCGTGAGCGATTTGCGGCGTGCGCTCGAGTGACGGGTTGATCCGCCTCCCGGTCGCTCCCGTCATTTTAAGCGGGATCTACGGCTCGTCAGAATCGTCGTCGTCCGGCTCTCGCGTCGAGTACCGAAAGAGTGCCCAGCCTTTGGCAGCGGCGGTGAGTAGCATGATCACGACGGCCAGAGTCAGTACGAGCGTCTCGATCATCGCCGTTTGACAGCGTAGGCTGTCTCGCTCCGTATAGTTTCCGACACTATCGTGGCCACTGGAAGTCAGTGCACACTCGATCGCACGACAGCTGTGCGATCGGCGTGTAAATAGTTCCAGTTGTTACGAGAGAAAGATGCGATCCCTCCACCGATCGACCAATCCAAAACCATCTAACGACGGGCGTCCATCACTTACAGCATGCACGTTTCTATCGTCGGCAGCGGCTATGTGGGAACGACCGTCGCCGCCTGTCTCGCGGATCTCGGCCACGACGTGGTCAACATCGAAATCGACGAGGGGATCGTCGAGACGATCAACGCCGGCGAGGCCCCGATCCATGAGTCGGGCCTCGAGGAACGCATCGCCGAGCACGCGGGCACAAATCTTCGAGCGACAAGCGACTACGCGGCGGTCCGGGATACCGATGTCACCTTTCTCTGTCTGCCGACGCCACAGGCCGACGACGGGAGCCTCGATCTGGCGATCATGCAGGCCGGTTCGGAGTCCCTCGGTCGGGCGCTCGCCGAGAAGGACGACGACCACCTCGTCGTCGTCAAGTCCACCGTTCTCCCCGGAACCACCGAGGACGTCGTCGGCCCGATCCTCGAGGAGGAGTCCGGGAAACGGATCGGAAGCGGTCTCGAGCTGGCGATGAACCCCGAGTTCCTGCGGATGGGGACCGCCGTTTCCGACTTCCTCGAGCCGGACAAGGTCGTCGTCGGCGCGACGAGCGAGGGGGCTGCGGCGACGTTGCGGGAACTGTATTCACCCATCATAGCACGCGAGGGGACCGACCTCGTCGAGACGGACATCCGCGAAGCCGAACTCATCAAGTACGCCAACAACGCCTTCCTCGCGTCGAAGGTCTCGCTGGTGAACGAACTGGGTAACATCGCCAAAGAGTACGCCGCGGACGCCTACGAGGTGCTCGAGGCAGTCGGCCTCGACGACCGCATTTCGGCACGATTCATGCGTTCGGGGCTGGGGTGGGGCGGCTCCTGTTTCCCGAAGGACGTCGACGCCCTGCGGGCCGGCGCGCGCGATCAGGGCTACGACCCCGCGTTGCTCGACGCCGTCGTCGCGGTCAACGACGCTCAGCCGCAGCGGCTCGTGGACCTGCTCGAGAATCACGTTTCGCTTGAGGGTGCCCACATCGCGGTGCTCGGCCTCTCCTTCAAGCCCGGCACGGACGACATCCGGAAGTCCCGCGCGCTTGATGTCCTCGAGCACCTCGACGCACGCGGCGCGCGACCCGTCGCCTACGATCCGGTCGCGGTCGAGAACGTCCGCGAGAAGCACCCGGATCTCGAGGTCGAGTACGCCGATTCCGCGGCCGCAGCGCTCGAGGGTGCCGACGGCGCAGTCGTTGCGACGGACTGGCCGGAGTTCGACGAACTCACGTTCGACGGCATGGCCAAGCGGGTAGTGGTCGACGGCCGTCGGATCGATGTCGATGAAGCGGACCTCGAGGTCTACGAGGGTCTGACCTGGTAGGCTGATCGATCAACGGGTGGCCGATCGCCGACTGACCGTCGCCCGATGGTCGCTCCCTGATAAATCGAGCACCGGTCAATCAGTAATTTTTTGCGGTCACGGGGGAGAGTGCCTGCCGATGGACAATGACGCGGTTCGTGCGGACTCGAATGTCACCGTCGGCGACGGCGAGGTTATCGCCATGAGTCACGAAACGCGCGAGATCACTGCCGACGAGGTCTGCATCCTCATTCCGACGCTCGACGAAGCGGCCACGATCGGCGACGTTATCGACGGCTTCTACGAGGAGGGGTTCACGAACGTCTTCGTCGTCGACGGTGACTCGAGCGACGAGACGCGCGAGATTGCCCGCGACCGCGGGGCCCACGTCCTCGTCCAGTCCGGAGACGGGAAAGGACAGGCCGTCCGCGAGGCGCTCGAGTACATCAACGTCCCCTACGTGTTGATGCTCGACGGCGACGGGACGTACGACCCGGCCGACGCGGATCGGATGCTCGAGCCCCTCTCGCGGGGGTACGACCACGTCATCGGCAACCGCTTCGCGGAGATGGATGACGACGCGATGAAGGCGCTGAACGGCTTCGGGAACCGGCTGATCAACAAGTCGTTCCGGTTCATTCACGGGGCCGACTACGACGACATCCTCTCGGGGTACCGTGCGTTCACCGTCGACTCGTTCGAGCGACTCGGACTCGATTCGGACGGCTTTACCATCGAGACGGAGCTCGCGGTCGAGTGCGTCAAACACGGGATCGAGACAACGGTTGTCCCGGTCAGTTACGCCGCTCGGCCGGAGGAGTCGGAAACGAACCTCCACCCGCTGAAAGACGGCGGGACGATCGTCCTCGCGCTGTACTCGCTCGCGAAGACGAACAACCCGCTCTTTTATTTCGGCAGCCTCGGTGTCGCCGGCATCGCCTCCGGCGGCGTCGTCGCGTCGTACGTCCTCTGGCAGTGGGTGCAGCACGGCATCGGCCACGAAATTCTCGCGATGGTTTCGGCGGCCGCGATCTTGCTCGGCGTGCAGTTGCTCATGTTCGGCGTTCTCTCCGACATGCTCGTCACGCTTCACCGCGAGCAGCGGCGCCGTCTCGAGCAGATCACTCGAAACTCTCGAGAGCGAGACGACGACGAGTAGCGACGGTCGAGGTTAGAAGGGAAGCATCGAGCGGACTTGCTGGAAGACGCCGCCGGAGTTGTTCCGACGGTACTCCTCGAAGGGCTCGTGGAGCTGGTTGAGGAGCTCCTGGCGCGAGCGAAACTCCACCGTGTGCAGTTCGTCGAGCATCTCGCCCAGCGCGACGGTGTTCCCGTGGACATCGTAGGGGATCTGTTCGTGGCCGAGTTCCGCAGCGACGTCGTCTTTTGTCGCCGGAAACGAGAGGTCGGACCGTCTGAGCCGCGCGTCGATCGCGGCGATTCCGAACTCGACACTCTCCGGTTCGTCGTCGTCTCCGCCCGATGGTGGCCGAACTCCCATACCGACTCGTAGGGAGTCCGATAGCAAAACCGCTACGAAGACTGGCGGCAGAAACTATGTGGGGAAGTGACAGGGGGCCGCTGCGCTCTGTGCCGATTGTCGACACGCATTTGACGGCGGCGACGGAGTATCGTGTATGACCGAGTACACCACGGTGTCGATCCCAAAGGATCTCGCCGAGCGCGTCGAGGACACGATCGAAGGCACCAGCTTCCAGAGCACGAGCGACCTCACGCGATTCCTGCTTCGCAGTATCGTTATCCAACACCAGAAGCGAGGCGAACTTACCGAGGCCGAGTTCGAGGAGATCACCGAACAGCTTCGCGGACTGGGCTATCTTGAGTAGCCGACGTTCGTCGCCGCTGGTCGTTTCACTCCACCGACGGGCCGGCCGCTTATCCGACTCGAGGCGGCTAGTTCCGCCCGGAGGTCGAAACCCGTGCCACACATTCCCGACTTCCCATCGAAATCGAACGACGATGAGGATGGACGAGAGTCGAACCGCGGCGGCATCATCGACCGGATAATCGGCGACGGACCGTCGACGCCCAGCGGCTGAGCAGTAGCGACTCGCTCAGCCCACACTGTCGCAGTTGCCCCGAACTTCCCGTTTTTCGGAGAGCTACTCCACAGCGGCTCGCTTCATGGCGACTTAGCTGGGCAGCGACTGGTCCGGCGGTCGGGCGTCGATGACCTCGAGCGGCTGTCGCTCGCCACGGCGGTCGAAGGCGGCGAACGTCCGCTCGTCGAGTTTCCACGGCGGGACGGCGACGAAGATGACCTCCGCAAGGTCGTCCCGTTTGGTCACCTCAAGCTCTCGGACCGGATGGGAGACGAACCGTCCCTGCGCCTGTCTGGCGGGCGTCGAGAGGTCGACGCCGAAGACGGCGTTGACAGCGTTGCCGGGATCGGGGAGGAAGAAGTCCGTAAAGACCGGCGTCTCGGGTGCGAGTCCGGATGCGCCCTCGAGTTCGCCCGCGGGCGTAATCGAGACGCCGGTCGCCACGCGATCCGGGTCGGCGTCGCTGGCCAGGTCGAGCAGAACGTCGACGAGGGCGCGCGTGATGTAGACCACACCGAGGGTACGTTCGGAGCGTAATTAGCTGTATCCCCCGCAGGTGTCGACTACAGCGGAGCGAACTGCCGGAACATCCCGGCGACGAGCCGCGGGGTCCCCCGGCGGGAGTTCTCGAGGGCCTCCTCGAGTGCGCCGGGTGCGTCGGTCGTGATCCCGGACCCGTGACCCACGAGAATGCGGTCGGGCGAGAAGCCGCCGAGGGCGTCTTGCGGTGGCACGAGTCGACGCATCGGGTGGACGCCCAGCCGTTCGTCGCCGGCGACAAAGTAGTCGACCGTCCCGAGCGACTCGGGGACGACGAGGGTGCCGTTCTCGCGATCGTAGAGCACGACTTCCCGCCAGAAGCGGTTGTCGACGACGGCGTGGGCCTCGAGACCGGTGTCGGAGAGTTCGTCCGTAAAGCGGGCGACCGGCGCGTCGATCTCCTCGGTGACGCCCTCGAAGATTCGCGGCAGGTAGACCGGGACGTTGTGCCGGTTTGCGATCTCCGCGGCGTCGCGTTTGTGCCGATCGAGCAGGACGACGACGCCGGCGACGTCGCCGAACTCGGCGAACAGGTCGTCGATCCCTGCGGCGTCGACGGGGTCGATGACCCAGGCCTCGCCGTCGATCTCGAGGACGTGGCTCGCTCGCTGCATCGTCTCGTCGGGGTGGGCGATCCAGCTGACGCCGCCGTCGAAGCGGTTGCACTCCGCGAAATCCGTCGCTTCCTCGTCGGCGCGAATAGTCATATCCGACTGCTACGGCCGTTTCGGGCATAAACGTGGGTGTCCCGGAAGGGGTTCTCCCGGAGCGATGCCGGCGACGCCTCTATGTCCCTCCCGAAAGTACGTTCAGCTATGCTTACTGGGCTGTCCTGGCTCGCACTCGAGGCCAAGTATCTCGACCGAGCACGGTCGTTCTACGAGGGGACGCTGGACCTGACCCCGCTCGAGCGCGGTGACGGCGAACTCGCGTTCGAGGCGGGCGAGACCGATCTCGTTCTGCGACGGCCCGACGGGGTTCCTCGCGGCGGACTCCACACCCACTACGCGTTCTCGATCCCCGAGGCCGAGTACGACGACTGGTGGGATCGCTTGAGCGAGGACTACGACCTCGAGGAGGCCCAGTTCGGTCCGGCCAGTTCGCTCTACCTCTACGATCCCGACGGCAACTGCGTCGAACTCGGCCAGCAGGACGTCGCGGGGCCGGGGATCGACGGCATCTTCGAGGTCGTCCTCGAGGTCGAAGATCTCGAGCGCGCGGAGTCGTTCTACGCGGATCTCGGCTTCGAGACCGTCGATACCGGGTCGGACCGCAACCGCGTCCGGATGAACGGCCCGATGGCGCTGGAGCTATGGGAGCCACACCTCGGAATCGCGGACGCCCGCGGCGGTGTCCACGTCGATCTGGGGTTCGAGACCAGCGAGCCGACGGCGGCGCTCGAGGCGGTCTCGGGTCGCGTCCAGCGTGTCGACCACGTCGACGACGAGCGGGTCGTCGTTCGTGATCCGGACGGACATTTCCTGACGTTTACGACGTGACCGTCGGTCGGTGTGGGCGAACGGCGGATCGTCTGGACGACGTTCGGTGGTCCACCTGTTGACTAGAGTCGATCCGTACTTACGTCAACGCCCGGCGGCGTCACGAGCAGGAAGCCCCGGAAGTGGACGAGGTTGCCGCCCGACTCCTTGATGTCGCGGGCGAAGCCCGACGCCAGTTCGTTCACGTCGCCGTCGACATTGAGCACGAGTACGTTCCCCTTCGAAATCGCCTCGAGCCACTCCTCGGCCGGCGTCGTTCCATCGAGCATTCCGAGGATGATACTTCCCTCGATGTCGAGTTCTTCGTCGATGTGCTCCTCGACGGTCCGTAAGTCGAGGTCGAAATCGCTCATACCGGGTGGGTCGAACCGGGGTGAGAAAAACGTTCGCCTCCAACCCTCTACGCTTCGCTCGTTCGCTCGGCAAAAGGTTGATCAAAAGCACAGCGTCACACCCTCAGCCGTGCCATCGGCACGGCTTCGAGGGTTCCTTGGCCCGCTCGCTCACTTCATTCGTTCGCGGATGAATCCCCTGGCTCGCGCTAACGGAGCGACGGTTAGTTCTGCGGGAACTCCTTGTGGAACCCGCGGAACTCCGTGTGGTGGGCTTCCTCGTCGGCGAGAATCGTCACCGCGACATCTTCGGTGACGGGGTCGTTCGCCTCCGAGGCGGCCTTGTGGAGCGCGCGGTAGGTCTCCATCGCGTCGTCTTCGGCCTCGAGCACCCCCTCGATAACCGACTGGACGTCCGTCGTGTCCTCGGGCGGCTGGAGGCTGTGCTGGTTGGCCTCGAACGCTTCCGAACCTGGCGGCGATTCGTCGAGTTGCTTCAGGCGCTCGCCGAGCATCTGTGCGTGCTCGAGTTCCTCCTGGACGTCTTCCTCGAGACTCGTTTTGACCTCCTCGGCGTGGACGCCGTCGAGAACGATGGCGTTGGTCAGGTAGTTCATCACGGTCTCGAGTTCGTCGATGTAGGCCTCCGTCAGGAGGTCGGTGATTTCGTCGGTCGTCATGCCGAGATTGCTACTACGCGTGGGTCCTAAGTACTCACACCCGCGCGTGCCTGTCGCTTTGCTATAGCCGATCGGTTGGTCAGGTGCGGTGGCGCGCGCTGGGTTCGAGGGGCGAGACGAAGTGAGCGCCCCAAGGGTGCGAATAGCCCGGGACCGGCGGTCCCGCGTACCACGCGAACGGCGGCAAAGCCGCCGTGAGCAGACGGGGAACGAAGTGACCCGTGAGCGACGTGGAACTCATCGTTGCCAGTGCAACAGGTTGCTCACCCTCGTTCCCGGCCGTCAGCGTCTGCAGTCGATCGACGCCTCACCAAACCCAGCACTTCGAGCTCGCAGCTTCGAGTCCGCACGCTCGAGACCGTACACTCTTGCCTGCATTGTCCGTATCACCGTTCATGCGCGAACTCGACGACACGGACCTCGAGATCCTCGAACTCCTCCTCGAGAATGCCCGTCGACCGTACAAGGAGATCGCCGAGCAGGTCGATCTCACGCCGCCGGCCGTCTCGGACCGTATCTCGCGACTCGAAGAGCAGGGCATCGTTCAGGGCTTTACGATCGACGTCGACCGGGAGAAACTGCAGGGCGAGGTGCCCGTCCTGGTCGAACTCGAGGCGAAGCCCGAGACCGTCGACGATGTGTACGCGGCCGCGGCCGAGTTGCCGGGCGTCGACTCCGTTTCCGAGGCGATGGACGGCCGCGTCATCGTCCGCGCGACGGTGCCCGACGCGACCGCGAGATCCTGGCTCGAGTCGGAACTCGACCTCGCGTGGCTCTCGGGGTACGACGTCACGCTGCTCGCGCGCTCGGATCGCGTCGCCGGCCTCTCGGCGGCGGGCTTCTCGCTCGAGTGCGTCGTCTGTGACAAGCGGATTACCGGCGACGGCGTCACGCGGACCGTCGGGGGCGAAGTGAAGACGTTCTGTTGTACGTCGTGTGAGGCCCGGTACGTCGAGGAGTACGAGTCGCATCAGAATGCCCTCGAGTGAACGAGTTCGAACACCGCTTTGTGGCACTGCGTTCCCGTTCGCTCGACGTTCGGACGGCTGCCCCGGTGGACGAACGAACGATCGATTCCGCTAGTTCGTGAAAATCTGTACTCGAGTGCGACATTTACCGCAACTTTGTGCCCACACGTCCACTGGAGTGCGCGCGCCAGCACTGAGGTGGCTGTTTGGGCGAAGTTCCGGGCCGACTCGAAGAATGAACGGCCCGTCTTCCGAACGAAAAACAGTATGATACTAGGATCATGATCCTGTATTAGGTCGTTGATGTCGTGCGGTTTTTCGACCCAGACGGCGGTCCGTGTGAATGTCTTACAGCAGTGATCGCCTCTCACAGCGTCAAGTTTATATACGACGTCGCACCTCGGGTTCAGATACAATGTCTTCACCAGACAACCCGTCCTCTGACACCAGTCAGGGGGGTCGAGTTCTTCCAGGGCACGTTAGATTCCACTGACGAAATAGAGTCAGCACGTGTTTTCGATACGACCCTCCGGGACGGCGAACAGTCGCCCGGGACTTCGTTCTCCTACGACGATAAACGGCAGATTGCGTCCATCCTGGACGAAATGGGTACCCACGTCATCGAGGCTGGGTTCCCGGTCAACTCGGACGCCGAGTTCGAGGCCGTTCGTGATATCGCGTCATCGACCCAGACGACGACCTGCGGGTTAGCCCGCGTCGTCGACGGTGATATCGAAGCCGCACTGGATTCCGGTGTCGAAATGGTGCACACGTTCGTCAGCACCAGCGACGTCCAGATCGAGGATTCGATGCACGCGACCAGGGACGAAGTTGTACAGCGCGCAGTCGACTCGGTCGAACGCGTCGTCGAAACGGGAACCACCTGCATGTTCTCACCGATGGACGCGACGCGAACCGACGAGGCGTTCCTGATGGACGTGATCGAAGCGGTCACGGACGCGGGAGTCGACTGGATCAACATTCCGGACACGTGTGGCGTCGCCACGCCGACGCGGTTTAAGGCCATGATCGAGAAGGTCTGTGCCCACACCGACGCGCGGATCGACGTCCACACGCACGACGACTTCGGGCTGGCCACTGCCAACGCACTGGCCGGCATCGAAGCGGGAGCGGATCAGGCCCAGGTCTCGGTCAACTCCATCGGCGAGCGGGCCGGTAACGCCGCCTACGAGGAGTATGTGATGGCCATCGAGTCGCTCTACCAGACTGATACGGGGATCGACACGACGCGAATCACCGAACTCTCCGAGATCGTCGAGGAGAAAAGCCAGATGGAGACGCCGGGCAACAAGCCGATCGTCGGTAACAACGCCTTCTCCCACGAGAGCGGGATCCACGCCGCTGGCGTTATCGAAAACTCCGACACCTTCGAACCCGGCGTGATGACGCCGGAGATGGTCGGTGCCACGCGAAAGCTCGTCATGGGCAAACACACCGGTACCCACTCTGTCCGCGAGCGACTGGTCGAGCGCGGCTTCGACCCGTCGGAAGACCAGGTCAGAGCGGTCACCCGCCGCGTCAAAGACTACGGCGCCGAGAAGCGCCGCGTCACGGTCGACGACTTAGAGCGCTTCGCCGAAGAGGCGGGCGTCGAACGCGGGCAACAGGAGGAAGAGGAGGTGCGCGTCTGAGGGATGTCCGTTTCGTTTGCCACCGGCCGCGAGCCCTTGCTGTCGCGCTCGAGCGGTCGAACGTCCGCGATTCGCGGCTCGCGCAAAAATTGCAAGATCCGTGGGACTCGCAACCATTATGACCCTCGAGCAACCTACGGTAACAGTAATGACGGTCCGCGCTTCGCAGTCGGCTCGCACGCACGCAGCCGGCGGCAGCGCGCTCGCTCCGATTCGTATTGTAGGGGCGCTCTTGCCCCACTTCTAGTACCTCGTAGCTCCCGACCGGAATTCGTCGCATCGTTTTCAGAGCGACACGTAACCCAGCAGATGACAGCATACCACACACCCAGCGCACGCACAACGGATCGCCGCACGGCGGCGGGAGGCAATCGATGAGCGAACGTGCAGCAAAAATAACCCCAGCGGACTCGGAGAAAGAGGCGGACGAACAGATCACCGACAGCGCGGCACCGGACGCGGCTACCGAGGTCGACGAGGACGCCGACACGACGTCGACCCCTGAGCCGGTCACGACCGGTGCGGAATCCGTCGTTCGCGCGCTAGAGAATGCCGGCGTCGAGTACGCTTTCGGCGTGCAAGGCGGGGCGATCATGCCCGTCTACGACGCGCTGTACGATTCGGAGATCTCCCACGTGACGATGGCCCACGAACAGGGCGCATCCCACGCGGCGGACGCCTACGGCATCGTCTCGGGCGAGCCGGGCGTCTGTCTGGCCACGTCGGGCCCGGGCGCGACGAACCTCGTGACCGGCATCGCGGACGCCGACATGGACTCGGATCCGATGCTCGCGCTCACGGGCCAGGTGCCGACGGAGTTCGTCGGCAACGACGCCTTCCAGGAGACCGACACGACGGGCGTCACGACGCCGGTCACGAAGGACAACACCTTCGCGTCGGATCCGGACAGCGTCGGCAGCGACGTCAGCGAGGCGTTCGCGCTCGCTCGCGAAGGACGACCTGGACCGACGCTGGTCGACCTGCCGAAAGACATCACGAACGCCGAGACGGACCGCGAACCTGACGCGCCGAAGACGCCCGACACCTACCACGTCCAGGAGCGGGCCGACCCGGAGATCGTCGCTGACGCGGCCGAGCGTATCGAGAACGCCGATCGTCCGGTCATGCTGCTCGGCGGCGGCGTGATCAAGGGCGAGGCCAGCGAGGCCTGCCGCGAGTTCGCCATCGAACACGAGATTCCGGTCATCACCACGATGCCCGGGATCGGATCCTTCCCCGAGGACCACGAGCTCGCGATGGAGATGGCCGGCATGCACGGCACCGGCTACGCCAACATGGCGATCACGCACTGTGACACCATGCTGGCGATCGGGACCCGATTCGACGACCGCCTGACTGGCGGCATCGAGACCTTCGCGCCCGACGCGGAGGTCATCCACGTCGACATCGATCCCGCGGAGATCAGCAAGAACATCCACGCGGACTATCCGCTGATCGGCGACGCCGAGACCGTCGTCGGCCAACTCAGCGAGGCCGTTGAGTCCGCGCCGGCAGCCAAGAAGTGGCGCGTGCAGTGCCAGCAGTGGAAGTCCGATTACTCGATGGCCTACGACGCGCCCGAGGACAGGCCGGTCCAGCCGGAGTTCGTCGTCGAGGCGTTAGACGAGGCCACCGACGACGACACCATCGTCACCACCGGCGTCGGCCAACACCAGATGTGGGCCTGCCAGTACTGGACCTACACCGAGCCCCGCACGTGGGTCTCGAGTCACGGTCTCGGAACAATGGGGTACGGGCTGCCGGCCGCTATCGGGGCGCGACTCGCCGCCGACGACGACCAGGACGTCGTCTGTATCGACGGCGACGGCTCGTTCCTGATGACGCTGCAGGGGCTCTCCGTGGCCGTCCGCGAGAATCTGGACATCACGGTCGCCGTGCTCAACAACGAGTATATCGGCATGGTTCGACAGTGGCAGGACGCCTTCTTTGAGGGACGACACTCCGCGTCGAACTACAACTGGATGCCGGAGTTCGACAAGCTCGCCGAAGCGTTCGGCGCGGCCGGCTTCCGCATCGACGAGTACGACGATGTCGCGGACACCATCGAGGAGGCGCTCGCCTACGACGGCCCCTCGGTCATCGACGTCCACATCGACCCGCAGGCGAACGTCTACCCGATGGTGCCGTCCGGCGGCGACAACGGCCAGTTCGCACTGGAGGATGATCACCTATGAATTCCGAAAGAGCAAGCTCTCTCGTCTTCACACGAACCACGAGGTGGTTCGCGTGAAACGAGGGCTAGACGGCCCCGCCCCGGAAGAGCGACCGACTCCCGACGGTCGGCGCAACAAGCAGGGGATCCGGATCGACCCGGTGGTCGAGGCGAAACACGAGCCGCGCCGAACGGTTATCTCGGCGCTGGTCACCCACGAGCCCGGCGTGCTCTCGGACGTCTCGGGACTGTTCTCGAGGCGGCAGTTCAATATCGAGAGCCTGACCGTCGGACCGACGGAAGACGACGAGCGCGCGCGTATCACGGTCGTCGTCGAAGAGCCCGACCCCGGCATCGACCAGATCAAGAAACAGCTCCGGAAGCTCGTGCCGGTGATCTCGGTGCGAGAGCTCGAGCCCGACGCGATGCGTCGGGAGTTGGCGCTGATCAAAGTCACCGCCGACGACCCCGCACAGGTCAACGCCGTCGCGGACATGTACGATGCGACGACCGTCGACTCGAGTCCCGAGACGGCGACCTTCGAGATCACGGGGTCACGCCAGAAGATCGAAGCCGCCATCGAGACGTTCGGCCAGTTCGGCGTTCGAGAGATCTCCCGAACCGGCACGACGGCGCTCGCCCGTGGCACTGAAGAGACTGCCGCGACCGTGAGCGCGACCGAATCGGCCGCCGACGGGGCGAATCAAGACGGAACCTACACACAGACAGCTGACGATGACTGACGAATTCACCACCGAGATTTATTACGACGACGACGCAGACGTATCGACGCTCGACGACGAGACCGTGGCCGTGCTGGGCTACGGCAGCCAGGGTCACGCCCACGCGCTGAACCTCCACGAGAGCGGGGTCGACGTGATCGTTGGCCTCCGCGAGGGATCGGCCTCGCGCGACGCCGCCGAAGCGGACGGGCTGACGGTCGCGACGCCCGCCGAGGCAGTCAAACAGGCCGGCTACATCTCCGTGCTCGTCCCCGACACCGTCCAGGCGTCGGTCTACGAGAACGCGATCGAGCCGAACCTCGAGGCGGGCGACACGCTGCAGTTCGCCCACGGCTTGAACATCCACTACGGCCAGATCGAGCCCCCGGAGGACGTCGATGTCTCGATGGTCGCCCCGAAGAGTCCGGGCCACCTCGTGCGCCGGAACTACGAGAACGACGAGGGAACGCCGGGGCTGCTGGCGGTCTATCAGGACACGACCGGCGACGCAGAAAAGCGCGCCCTCGCGTACGCGAAGGCGATCGGCTGTACCCGCGCCGGCGTCATTGAGACGAACTTCCAGGAGGAAGTCGAGTCCGACCTCTTCGGCGAGCAGGCCGTCCTCTGTGGCGGCGTTACCTCGCTGGTCAAACACGGCTACGAGACGCTCGTCGACGCGGGCTACTCGCCCGAAATCGCCTACTTCGAGTGTCTGAACGAGCTCAAACTGATCGTCGACCTGATGTACGAGGGTGGCCACGCCGAGATGTGGGATTCCGTGAGCGACACGGCGGAGTACGGCGGTCTCTCCCGCGGCGACCGCATCGTCGACGAGCACGTTCGCGAGAACATGGAGGAGACGCTCGAGGAGATTCAAAACGGCGAGTTCACGCGCGAGTGGATCCTCGAGAACCAGGCGGGCCGACCGAGCTACACTCAGCTTCGCCAGGCCGAAAAGAACCACGAAATCGAGGAGGTCGGTGCCCGACTGCGCGACCTGTTCGCGTGGGCAGAGGAGGACAGCCCGGAAGAAGAAGACGACTCCGTCCGCGTGCAGGCGGACGACTGAGATCGAACACGATTAGCAACCCATGAACCAGAACGAGAACACGGACACGATGGCCAACGTCAGCCACAAGAACCCACTCACCGGAGAAACTGCTGGGCGGCTGTTCAGCCGCGGCCCGACCGTCGTCACCGACGGGGGGACCGACGGTGAAGAGCCGGCGGCGACCGATCCGACCGAACGCACAGACGAGGAGCCGGAGACGATGGCAGACATCGAACATACGCCGCCACAGGACGCCGACGACGCGAACCGCGTCTTCGAGCGCGGCCGAGAACCCGACCCAGAGGACACAGAATGAGCGAGGGCACGCTGTACGACAAGGTCTGGGATCGACACACGGTAACCCGCCTGCCGACCGGACAGGACCAGCTGTTCGTCGGCCTTCACCTCATCCACGAGGTCACGAGCCCACAGGCGTTCGGGATGCTCCGCGAGCGCGACCTCGAGGTCGCCTATCCGAAGCTGACCCATGCGACGGTCGACCACATCGTCCCGACGGCCGATCAGTCTCGCCCGTACAAGGAGGACGCGGCCGAGGAGATGATGTCCGAACTCGAGGCAAACGTCCGCGACGCAGGCATCGACTTTTCGGACCCGACGACGGGCGATCAGGGGATCGTCCACGTCATCGGTCCGGAGCAGGGACTCACCCAGCCCGGCAAGACGATCGTCTGTGGCGACAGCCACACCTCCACCCACGGTGCGTTCGGGGCGCTCGCGTTCGGAATCGGCACCAGCCAGATCCGGGACGTGCTCGCGACGGGCACCGTCGCGATGGAGAAACAGAAGGTCCGCAAAATCGAAGTCGACGGCGAACTCGGCGAGGGCGTCGAAGCGAAAGACATCGTCCTCGAGATTATCCGCCGACTCGGAACCGAAGGCGGCGTCGGCTACGTCTACGAGTACGCCGGCGAGGCCATCGAGAGCCTCGGCATGGAGGGTCGGATGTCGATCTGTAACATGTCCATCGAGGGCGGCGCTCGCGCGGGCTACGTCAACCCCGACGAGACCACCTACGAGTGGATGAAAGAGACGGACTACTTCCAGGAGAACCCGGAGAAGTTCGACGAACTCAAACCCTACTGGGAGTCGATCCGCAGCGACGAGACGGCAGAGTACGACGACGTCGTGACGATCGACGCGAACGAACTCGAGCCGGTCGTCACCTGGGGCACCACGCCCGGCCAGGGGATCGGCATCACGGATCCGATTCCGGAACCCGAATCGCTGCCCGCGGACAAACAGGACACCGCGCGACGCGCTCAGGAACACATGCGCGTCGAGCCCGGGGAGACGATGGAGGGCTACGAGATCGACGTCGCCTTCCTCGGCTCCTGTACGAACGCCCGACTGCCCGACCTGCGCCGTGCGGCGGCGCTCGTCGAGGGCCAGCAGGTCCACGACGACGTCCGCGCGCTCGTCGTTCCCGGCAGCCAGCGTGTCCAGGAGACCGCCGAGCAGGAAGGCCTCAAAGACACCTTCGAGGAGGCCGGATTCGAGTGGCGAAACGCCGGCTGTTCGATGTGTCTGGGGATGAACGAGGACCAACTCGAGGGCGACGAGGCCTGTGCCTCCTCCTCGAACCGGAACTTCGTCGGCCGTCAGGGCAGCAAGGACGGACGGACCGTCCTGATGAGCCCGGGAATGGTCGCCGCGGCGGCGATCAACGGGGAAGTCTCTGACGTGCGCGAATTGAAGGAGGTGACTTCAGTATGACCGCCGGCGACGAAGTAGAAATTCCCGAAGTAAACTACGTCTCCGGCTCCGGCGTCCCGATTCGGGGCAACGACATCGACACCGACCAGATCATCCCCGCACGGTTCATGAAGGTCGTCACCTTCGACGGACTGGGCGAGTTCGCGTTCTTCGATCTGCGGTTCGACGACGACGACAACCAGAAAGAACACCCGTTCAACGAGGAGCGCTTCCAGGACTCCTCGGTGATGGTCGTCAACAGCAACTTCGGCTGTGGCTCCTCGAGAGAGCACGCCCCCCAGGCCCTGATGCGCTGGGGGATCGACGCGGTCATCGGCGAGAGCTTCGCCGAAATCTTCGCGGGTAACTGTCTCGCGCTCGGCATCCCGACCGTGACAGCGGACAGCGAGACGATCCAGGCCCTGCAGGACTGGGTCGACGCGAACCCCGACGGCGAGATCGATATCGACGTCGAGGCCGAACAGGTTACGTACGGCGACGAGACGATCGACGTCACCGTCGACGACGCCCAGCGCAAGGCCTTAGTCGAGGGCGTCTGGGACACGACGGCGCTGATGAAGTCCAACGCCGGCGAGGTTCGAAAGAAGGCCGAGGAACTGCCGTACGTCGAGGACGCGGCGATTCCCGACGCCGAGTAACCTCGAGTCGACAACCCCGAAATCGAGCGAGTCGACGGTTCGTTTTTCTCACCGTCTTCCGCCGTCGAGTGGCTACCTCGCTCGAGCCGTGACTCCTGCTATCACGCCGGAAGCGGCAGAACGCACGGCAGACCGTCATCGATTTCGGCACCTGTCCGAAAGCCAGTGTATGTCCCCGAACCGTGACGTCGCGTTGTTTCTCTCGCTGGCGGTGCTCTGGGGCCTCTCCTTTCCGGCGATTACGGTCGGACTCGAGTCGCTCCCGCCGCTACTCTTTGCGGCCGCCCGGTACGACATCGCGGCGATCTTGTTGCTAGTGGCGGCTGTCGTTCGCGTCGATCAGTGGCGACCGACCGCGCGGAACGATCTGGCGGCCATTGTCGGCGGCGGGATCTTTCTCGTCGCCGGCAACGGGTTGCTCTTTATCGGCCAGCAGACGGTTCCCAGCGGGGTCGCCGCGATCTTACAGGGGCTGGTGCCGATCGTCACCGCGCTGTGGGCGATCCCGCTGCTGGGCGAGCGACTGTCGGCGATCGGTGCCGTCGGCGCTGCGATCGGGTTTCTGGGCGTCGGACTGATCGTCCAGCCCGATCCCGCCAATCTGCTGGCCGGCGATACCGCCGCACGCTTGCTCGTCGTTGGGCAGGTCTGTAGCGTCGCGCTCGGCGGCGTCCTGATCCAGCGAGCCGGTCCGACCCTGCCGCAGCTGCCGCTTGTCGGCTGGTCGATGCTCGTCGGGGCCGTCGTCTTACACCTCGTGAGCCTCGGCACTGGCGAGTTCTCACGCGTCGGCGCGATCGAGCCCGCCTCGTTCGGTGCCGTGGTCTACCTCGGCGTGTTCGCGACCGCGATCGCCTTTATGATCTACTTCACCATCCTCGAGAAACACGGCGCGTTCGAGGCGGCGCTGATCGGCTATCTGGTGCCGATCGTCGCGACGATTGCCGGCGTCGTCCTGCTCAATGAGTCGATCGGCGCGCTGACGGTCGCCGGCTTCGGACTGGTCGCGATCGGGTTCGCCCTGCTCAAGCGTCGGGCGATCGCGGACGCGGTCGGGGTCTCGACGGGCGTCGGCAGCCCCTGATCGCGGCTCGCCTCGAGCGCCACATCTCTATTATTGGAGATTTGACAGTCTCCTCGACGGTCGCCCGTTCGACGGCTTTGCCCTCGATCTCGAGTTCTCCCACTAACTCGCTATCGACGCGTTCACGACTTGTGTAGTCTGTACCCGGTACGGCATTCGCACTGAACAATTTTCACAGTGAACAATCCAGTCGTGTGACAGCATCGGACCGTGCCTCGCGTTCACAATGTTGGTATCGATACCCTCTTTTCGGCCGCCGCGAGATGGTTGCACATGACTCACGAAATCGCCGTTATCCCGGGCGACGGAATCGGACAGGAAGTCACCCCCGCCGCGGTCGACGTCCTCGAGGCGCTCGAGATCGACTTCGAGTTCGTCGAAGCGGACGCGGGCGACGCCGTCCTCGAGGAGACGGGCGAGGCGCTGCCACAGGAAACGTACGACCTCGCGGCGTCGGCCGACGCGACGCTGTTCGGTGCGGCCGGCGAGACCGCCGCGGACGTTATCCTCCCGCTCCGAGACGCCGTCGACTCCTTCGTTAACATTCGCCCCGCGAAGGCGTATCCGGGGATCGACGCCGTCCGTCCCGAGACGGATCTCGTCTTCCTCCGGGAGAACACGGAGGGCGTCTACTCGGGGCTCGAGGATCGACTCACGCAGGACGTGTCGACGCTCACTCGCGTCGTCACGGAGACCGCCTCGAGGGATCTCGCGGAGTTCGCCTGTGACTACGTCTCGGAGGCCGACGAGCACGACGGCTTCTCCATCGTCCACAAGGCCAACGTGATGCGCGAGACGGACGGATTGTTCCGCGACACTGTGAAATCGGTCGCCGACGAGGAAGGCGTCGAGACGGATGAGGTGCTGATGGACGCCTTCGCGACGCGGGTCTGTCTCGACCCCGAGCAGTTCGACGTGATCGTCTGCCCGAACCTCGCGGGCGACGTGCTTTCGGACCTCGCCGCGGGTCTCGTTGGCGGACTCGGCTTGCTCCCCTCGGCGAACGTCGGCCCCGACCGCGCGCTGTTCGAACCGGTCCACGGCACCGCACCCGATATCGCCGGCGAGGGCGTCGCGAACCCGGCCGCGACGATCATCTCCGCCGCGATGTTGCTCGAGTACCTCGGCTACGACGAGGAGAGCGAGGCGGTCCACGAGGCCGTCGAAGCGACGCTCGAGGAGGGGCCACGAACCGCGGATCTGGGCGGCGACGCTTCGACCGAAGACGTGACGAACGCCGTCATCGATCGGCTGTAACGCTCGCGCCGCGTTTTTCGGTCGGGTACGGTTCCCCAACGAAGGCAACGCTGGGACACAGATTCAAGTGGGATCGCTGCTTCTGTCTGCATATCTTCGCCGTGATACTGACTGTCGTTCGACCCGTCCGAGTGCCCTCGAGTCCGCTCGAGAAGCAACAGACTGGGTCGAGCCGATGACCTCCGCGAACTTCGGCCGGATCGTCGACGGTGGGCCGCTCTTCGGAGCCTGTCGGCCCGGGCACCTCGGCGGCGACCTCGGGGAGTGGACCGAGATACTCGAGACCAACGGCGTTTCCGCGGTCCTCTGTCTCCTCTCGGAACGCGAGGCCTCTCGGTGGGGGATGCCCGCGAGCTACGACGCGACGTTCGATACCGCCCACGTGCCCATTCGGGACCGTCATCTTCCCGACGTCGACCGACTCAGAAACGCCGTCGAATTCGTCGAGGGAACGACGGCCGACGGCGGTCGCGTCGTGCTCCACTGCAACGCTGGCCTCGGTCGTACGGGTGTGGTCGCCGCCGGCTGGGTGGCTCGCAGCTGGGACTGCTCCCCGGAGGCCGCAATCGAAGCCGTCGAGGCGCGACCGTGGCCTCGCGCGCCGCGGGAGGCGATCAGGGACGGGAACGCGACCAAGGAGGAGTTGTACGAATTGCTCGAGCGAATATAATCCGGCGCGGCCTGCCGGACGGACAATTAACACGGATCGCGTGGTAGCCGTTGTCGATGACTCGAGACGACACCCTCGCCGGCGTCCAGTCCCGAACCGTCGACACCGACCGCCTCGAGACGCACTTCCTCGAGTCGGGTGCCGAGTCCGATACGACCGACGGGACGGTCGTCTTCGTCCACGGAAACGTCTCTTCCTCCCGGTTTTTCGAGGACACGATGGCCGACCTGCCGGATCGATACCGCGCGATCGCTCCCGACCTGCGCGGCTACGGCGATTCGGAGACGAAGCCGGTCGACGCGACGAACGGACTCGGGGATTTCGAAGCGGACCTTCACGCGCTGTTCGACGAACTCGACGTCGAGGACCCCCTCACGCTCGTCGGCTGGTCAAACGGCGGCGGGGCCGCGATGCGGTACACGATCGACAACCCCGAGGCGGTCGACTCGCTCGTGCTGATCAACCCGCTCTCGCCGCACGGCTTCGGCGGCACGAAAGACGAGGACGGAACGCCGTGTTTCGACGACTACGCCGGCTCCGGCGGCGGCCTCGGCAACGACGAGTTCGTTGCAGGTCTCGCCGAGCGTGAACGGAGCGAGGGTGGTGAATCCTCGCCGCGGAAGGTGCTGCGGACGTTCTACGTCGACCCGACCCACGAGTTCGACGAGGACCGCGAGGAGTCGTACCTGACGGGGATGCTCGACACCGCGACCGGGGACGAGAACTACCCCGGGAATGCAATCCCGAGCGAGAAATGGCCCGGTGTTGCGCCGGGCGATACCGGCGTGAACAACGCCATCTCGCCGAAGTACTGCTCGCTCGCGGAGATCACCGACATCGATCCCGGCGAGAAACCGCCCGTCCTGTGGATCCGCGGCGATTCCGACCAGATCGTCTCCAACGAATCCTTTTTCGATGTCGGCACGCTCGGGCAGATGGGCGAGGTGCCGGGCTGGCCCGGCGAAGACGTCTTCCCGCCCCAGCCGATGGTCGACCAGACCCGCGCGGTTCTCGAGGAGTACGCGAACGCTGGCGGTGAGTACGAGGAGATCGTTTTCAGAAACACTGGACATACGCCCCACCTCGAGGTGCCCGGGGAGTTCATGGCCGAACTCGAGGGTGCCCTCGAGTGAGGAGGCGGTCGTCGCGGGCCGCAAGCGGCGGTCAGACCACGTCGAGGTCGTCCCGGTCCGCGCCTGCGAGTTCGACCAGTGCGTCGGCCTCGAGCAGGTGGCAGTCGCCGGGGACGACGAGCAGGTGCAGCGGGTCGCCGAACTCCCGTTCGGCGAGGTCGGCCATCGTCCCGGCCTCGACGAGCGGGTCGGGACTGCCCGCGCGGGCGACGACGACGCCCGCGAGGTCGGGGTATTCCTCGGCGAGGAGTTCGGCGCCGACGTCGGCGGTCATGTACTCCTCGAGCGTCTCGTCCGTCTCGAGGCGATTCGTCGCGGCCTCGTTGTCCACCTTGATGTCGAGGTAGACGACCGTGTGGAGCCCGTCTGCGCGATTGTCGTCGATCGTGTTCGAGACGCTCGCGGGGTGCCCGTCCGCGCCGTGAGCGTAGGGAAACGGAAGCGTCGTCGCCTTGCCGAACCGGTAGTTCTGGAGTCCGGTGAGCGCGCTCGTGGCCGTCTGTGCCGTGACGCCGTGAATGACTCGCGTTTCGATGCCCCGTTCGTGGGCTCGCAGACGGAGGTCGACGTGGGTCGTCGAAATCATCGTATCTCCCGCGGTCAGAAAGGCGACGTCCTCGGTCTCGGCGGCCTCGAGGATATCCTCGGGATGCTG
The DNA here is from genome assembly GCF_000383975.1 of Natronorubrum tibetense GA33. NCBI lineage: Archaea > Methanobacteriati > Methanobacteriota > Halobacteria > Halobacteriales > Natrialbaceae > Natronorubrum > Natronorubrum tibetense. Next base: position 2,831,756 of record NZ_KB913017.1, read on the forward strand.
TTCGACGCCAGCACGGTCCCGAACTTCGATCTCGACGTCGTGGTGGGACTCGAGGTCCTCGACGCTCGTCCCGATCAGCTTGCTGGTGTAGAACTCGGCGTAGGCTCGGTCGGCGTTCCGGAGCTCCGACCGGCCCTCGACGGTGATCGACCGTTCGTCGTAGAGCCCGAGACCGATGAAAGTGAGCATGAGCGCTCTAGTTTCAGGCGCCGTTATAAGGTTTCGAGTCGACTCCGACGAGTCCCACTCGAGGTGTATTTGTTCCATTTATCGCTGCTGGCACGTGGTCAGACTGACGAACGAGAAGACCTCTCTTCTGCCACTAGCTATTATTAGACTGGTCTAATCCTATGAGTGGTTTTGGAAAATCTATTTAGTTACCTACTCGAAGTCTCGGACGATGGATCTCAGTCCGGTTGCAGAGGACTATCTCAAAGCTATCTACCACCTCGAGGACGAGTACCAACGGCCGATTCGAACGACCGAAATCAGTGAGGAACTCGACGTAACTTCGCCCACCGTGACGAGCATGCTCGACTCGCTCGCCGAACGTGAACTCGTCGACTACACGCCCTACCAGGGCGTCGAATTGACGGACTGCGGTGAAGAAATCGTCCTGAAACTCATCAGGAACCACCGGTTGTTGGAGACGTTTCTGATGGAGCATCTCGATTACTCGTGGTCGACGGTTCACGACGAAGCCGATCGCCTCGAGCATCACGTCAGCGACGAATTCACACAACGTCTCGCGACGTTTCTCGGTGAACCGGCGATGGATCCCCACGGCGATCCCATTCCGGATTCGGATCTGGTGATTCCCGAGGAGACGCCGTACACGGCGCTTACCGAGTACGAGTCCGGAGAGACGGTAACCGTCGAACAGGTACCACATCGAGATCCGGACATTCGCGACTACTTGTCTCAACATCGAATCGGTCCGGGAACGCGACTCGTCGTCGACGAAGTGTTGTCTATCGATCTGGTGACCGTCGTACCGTCGTCTACGGAGACGCCCGTCGCGTTACCGACTCACGTCGCACGCCGTATCGGCGCTCGAGCCGTCACGAAGTAGAACAAAAGATGCCGACGTCGACGTGTGGAATTGCTCGGCTGGATGGTCCTGCAACCGAATTAGACTAGACTAATATTATTATTTTATCCGAAAAACTCATATGTTAGTTGCCGAAAGGTAGCGGTAATGACAGCGGATTCGAACCAACGCGCTGGCACACTATCACGCAGAGATTTCACGGTCTTGAGCGGTGGGACACTCGTTGCGGGACTAGCTGGCTGTCTCGGGGGCGACGACTCGAACCTCGACGTCGGCGAGAACACCGTCATTGCATCGATGCCAGCGCTTTGGGATTTTACCCGGCAGGTTGTGGGAGAGGACGAAACACTCGAGTCGTTCGACATCGTCCCGGTCGGTGAACACGGCCACGACTGGAATCCCGAACCGGCGACGGTCGAAGACATCGATCACGCTGGCGGCTTCGTCTATATGCGGGATTTCGCTTCCTGGCAAGACGACGCTGCTGAACAGCTCGAGGCGGACGATGATACGACCGTGATCGATGCCTCGGCGGGAATCGAATTCTTCGACAGTCCCGCGGAAGATAACGACGAACACTGGTGGATGGATCCCGTCTACTGTCAGGATGGGGTCGACAACATCGCTGACGGGATCGCCGGGATGGATCCCGATAACGAAGCGTACTACCGGGACAACGCGACAGCGTTCAACGAGGAACTCCAAGAGCTGCACGAGGACATACAGGACGTCGTCGAGCGCGCGGAACTCGATACAATCGTCGTCGCGACACACGACTCCTTCCAGTGGTGGAACCGACAGTACGACATCCAGGTGGAGTCGCCCGTCGGGACGTCGCCGGACGACTCGGCGAGTCCGGATGAGGTCGAGAAGATCGAAGAGCTCATGGACGAACGGGACATCGATCACGTTCTCTACGATGTCGGTGAACCGGCACAACTCGCCGAGTCCCTGGCCGAAGAGACGGATGCCGAGATATTGCCACTGACACCCGTCGAAACACAGATCGACGGGGCGCCGGAACTCGACACCGGAATAACGATGGAGCCGGACTGGGGCTACGTGGATCACTTCTACGAAATTAACCTCCCGTCGCTCGAAACAGCCCTGCGAGCCGAGTAATTTTTAGATGGGATACAACTTCATCGTTATAGTGACCAAAAATCGACTAAGCCGATACCGCCACAATGACACCTGCTATTTCAGCCGAGAACGTTAGTTTCGCCTACAACGATCACCCAGTGCTGAGAGAGATCTCCATGTCGATCGAGGAAGGGGAGTTTCTGGGGTTGGTCGGCCCGAACGGATCGGGAAAGACGACGCTGTTGGAGATCATGCTCGGATTACGGTCGCCGGATTCCGGCCACGTCGAGTTGTTCGAAACGCCCGTCGCGGAGTTTACTGAAGGTACACGGCTCGGATACGTCTCACAACACTCGACGGATGCCGACTCAATGATGCCAGTTACCGTCCGTGAGGTCGTAGAGATGGGACGATATCCACACGCGGGCCTTAGACGTCTCACGACGGAAGACTACACCATCATCGACGAGGCGATGGCGAAAGTCGGAGTGGATGCGTTCGCCGATCGACGGATAAGCAACCTGTCGGGTGGGCAGCGACAGCGAGCGTACATCGCCCGTGCGCTGGCGTCGGAGGCCGACCTGCTCGCACTCGACGAACCGACAGTCGGTGTCGACGCTGATGTCGTCGAACAGTTCTACGATCTCCTCAGCGAGCTCAACGAAGACGGTATCACGATCGTACTAATCGAACACGATATCAACACCGTCAGCGAGTACGCGGACACGATGGCCTGTCTGGACGGTGAACTGTACGAACACTGTGAGACGGGGAGATTCCTCGAGAGCGGGGCGCTCGAGCAGGCGTTTAGCTCGGCGAGAGCGGTCAGCTCGAGGCCCGTCGCGGGTGGTGACTGACGATGGCGGTCGAACGGATCCGTCAGCGTCGGGATATCGCGTTCCTGTCAGCGGGAATCCCGCTCGTGTTGCTCGCGTTTGGCGCGTTTATCGTCTGGGTGTTCCCGCTGCTTTTCGAGTTGTTCTGGGGCGGAATGGAAACGATATTCGACGGACACTGGCTGGTCAGGAGTTCCTTCATCCAACACGGGTTCACCGCAGGCGTGCTGATCGGCTTTACGGCACCGGTTGTCGGCGCATACCTCGTCAACCGTCAGATGGCGCTCATCGGTGAAGCCCTCGCACATACGGCGTTCGCGGGCGTCGCGATCGGATTGTTCGTCGGTGCGTCCGTCCCGGCGTTAGACTACCCGCTGGCGTGGGCGATGGTCATTGCGGCTATCGCTGCACTGGGCATGCAGTACATCGCAGTGAATACGGAGGGATATGCGGATATCCCGATCGCGATCATGCTCACCGGCGGGTTCGCCGTCGGGATCGCGGTGATTTCCTACGGTGTCGTATTCAGTGCAACCGTCGAGAGCTACCTGTTTGGCGATATTTTGTTCGTTCCCTTCGAGAACGTCCAGCTCATGGTCGGGCTCACGCTACTCGTCGGTCTCACCGTCGGATTGACCCACAAACAGCTAAAATTCATCACCTTCGACCGTGAGGCGGCACGACTCGCGCGGATCAACGTCTGGTTCTACGACACGCTGTTGATCGTCCTGACGGCGCTGGTCGTCGTCGCGGCGATGCAGATCCTCGGGGCCATTCTCGTGGCTGGCATGCTCGTTATTCCGGTTGCGGCAGCGATGCAGCTCACCGACAGCTTCAATCGTGGACTCGTCCTCTCGGTCGTTTTCGGCCAGGTTGCCGTGCTCGGTGGGATTCTCTTGTCCTACGATCTGGGTATTGCGACCGGACCGATGATTATCATTACTGCAATCATCATCTATCTCGGCTCACTCCTGCGTTGAGGCCGTCAGTAGTACAAGATTGGCCGGGTCTGATGACTCGACGAATTGCTGTGTATGACACTCTTCGAATTGGCTGACTGCTGTTTGTCTCATTATTGGGCCAATACCGAAGTTAGACTTGACTAAATATTTTATTCCCACACCCTAGATTTATTAGGTAGTTCGGTATAGGAACGACTGCACTCCGGGATGACCGGAGTGTCGAATCGAATCGTGATCTCCCATTGGATCACTCGAAACGCCAGGTGAGTTCCTGCAACACGGAAACGGGAGCTTCGTGGTCAGTCTCTGCTCTCGTCCCTCGTCAGACAGCCGGACGGTCTCTCTGCTGTCATCTTCAGTACTCCGACGACGAAACCGATCGGTCTTACAAACCGACCACACCCTTGTCACTCGTCCCCAGTACCGATGACCGCGATCGCCTCGATCTCAACCAGATGGTCGGGATCGATCAACCGCTGCACTTCGACCATGCTGGCTGCGGGCCGGATCTCCCCGAAAACCTCGCCGTGAGCCCGCCCGATCTCCTCCCAGTCGTCGATATCGGTGACGTATATTCTGGTCCGGACGACGTCCTCGAGCGACCCACCGGCGTCTTCGAGTGCGTTCGCGACGATCTCGAGGGCGCGTTTCGTCTGTTCGTACGGCTCTCCGGGTGCCACGACCTCGCCATCGTCGTCGGTTGCCGTCGTCCCCGCGACGTGGATCTGCGAGCCGGCGCGGACTGCTCGGGAGTAGCCGACGGTCGATTCCCACTCGGTGCCACTCGAGACGCGTCTTCGGTCCATGCGGTGAACAGACGGCCCGCCCTCAAAAGCGTCTCTCGGGCCGTGGCGCGTCAGAGCGAGATGTGCGACGTCGAGTCGGGACCGCCGTCGTCGTCGATTCCGCCTTCGTGGACGAACGTCGCGTCGTCGTCGGTGAGAAAGACAGTGCCATCGGTGTGGACGGTAATATCAACCGACGGGAGCGTCGTGTCGGCGGCCTCGCCGTTGTCGCAGTGGCCCGAACAGGAGTCGAACAGCGAGCCGTGGCGGGGACAGATGAGCTGGCCGTCGCGCATGGGGACGCCACGGCCCGTATCGAACCGCTGGGCCTCGTGCGTACAGCGGTTGATCCAGGCCTCGACGCCATCGTCAGAACGGTTCCCGTTCTGACTGCTTGTCGAGCTCTGCTCGACACCGTCGTCACAGGGGACGAGGATCACCTCTTCTCGCTCGCCGTGTCGATCCTGTACCGTGAACAGCCACGACCTCTCCTCGTGGACCGTCTCCACGGTGGTGAGTTTGTGCATAGGCACAGATTGGCTCGAGACCTGAAAACGTTACATGGCCGCCGGTCAGGAAAACGTCACCGTTACGGCCACCCGTCGGCTTCGTCACGGTATGGAAGTGCCGTGCGTCCGCGTCCCCCGCGAGGAGGGCGAAGCCACGCGCCGCGAACTCGCGGACGCGGACCTGATCGACGACGAGTACGAGATTTCGGTGGCCGAGGGCAGTCTCTACGTGCCGATCACGGATCCCGACGCGGTTTCGGACGGCCTCGAGGTCGTCGCCCGGCCCGTCGAGGAACGCGAGACGCAGACGACGCCGGCCGACATCCTGGGAGCCGAGCCGTCCTACGAGCGACTCGGGCGCGCCGCCCTGCTCGACGAGGACGACGACGAGCGCGCCCGCGAGATCGCCGACGCCGTCCTCGAGTCCGACCTCCCCCTCGAGACGGTACTCAACAAGGCGTCGAAAGTCAAAGGTGAGACGCGGATCCGCGACTGGGATATCCTCGCCGGCGACGACACGGAGGTCGTCCACCGCGAGTACGGTTGTGAGTTCGCCCTCGACCTCGCCTCCGTCTACTTCTCGCCGCGGCTCGCAACTGAGCGCCACCGGGTCACAAAGCAGGTCAGCGACGGCGAGCGGGCGCTCGACATGTTCGCCGGCGTCGGCCCGTTCGTGATTCCGTTCGCGAAACGCGGCGCGGAGTGCGTCGGCGTGGACGTCAACGAAGACGCGATCAGCTATCTACGCGAGAACGCGCGCCGGAACGGCGTCGCGGATCGTGTGACGGCGATCTGCGACGATATTCGGGCGGTGGCCGACGAGTACGCAAACTGGGCCGACCGGCTCGTGATGAATCTGCCCCACAGCGCGGACGAGTTCCTCGAGAGCGCCGTTACCCTCGCGGGCGACGATTGCGTGATCCATTATTACGACATCCAGCACGAGGATGATCCATTCGGGCCTGGTGAGCGGGCTATTCGGGATGCGGCCGAACCGGAGTACGAGGTTACCGTCGAGACGCGACGGACGGTCCGCTCCTACGCGCCACACGAGTTGAACGTGTGTCTGGACGTGCGACTCGAGCGGTAACTCGAGGCGCGTGAACCGCTCTCACGTCGGCGACGATTCGCAATCCTTATGGCTGGTATCAGCCCTACGAATAAACGCACACAACGAGCGTGCCGGTGTAGCTCAGACTGGCAGAGCGAATCCTTCGTAAGGATTAGGTCGAGGGTTCAAATCCCTCCACCGGCTTTTTGCTGCGAACAACACGTGAGCAGCAACAGCTGTCGAGGGATTTGCATTAGACCACGAGTGAGTACAGCGAGCGAAGTGGGCGTCGTTCACAATCCGCTCTACCGGCTCTTTTTGAGCGAACGTCGCGACGACGCGTTCGGTCGTGTGTGAGGCGTGCACGAGCAGGCAATGGTTTACGGCGACTCGAGTCGAAAGGGCAAGCAATGGAGCCAGCTTCAGAGACGTTATCCGACCTTCCGCCGAGCGCGAAACTGGTATTCAAAGTGCTCGAGTACAACGGCTCGCTAACCCAAGGTGAGATCGCCGACGAGACGATGCTGCCGCGCCGGACCGCTCGGTTCGGTCTCTCTCGGCTGAAAGAGGGCGGGTTGGTCGAGGATCAGGTCTCGTTCAGGGACGCGCGCCAATCGGTGTACTCGTTGACGGAAACCGGCGAGCAAATACGCGCGCCTTCCAACTGATGGCCGACGCTACCTATCTATGACGGACATCTTCGTCGTCGTCGGCGGTGACGCAGCGGGCATGTCCGCGGCGAGCAAAGCGAAGCGCGACGATCCGGATCTCGAGGTCGTCGTCTTCGAGAAGGGGGAATGGGTCTCCTACGGCGCCTGCGGCTTGCCCTACTACGTCAAGGGGGAGATTCAGTCGCTCGAGGCGCTCGTCTCGGTCACCCCCGAGGAGTTCCGCGAGGAGCGCGATATCGACCTGCGAACGGGCCACGAGGTCGTCGCGATCGATCCCGACGAGCGGACTGTCACCGCCGAGAGCGAGTCTGGGAGCGTCGTCCAATCCTATGATCACCTGTTGCTCGCCACCGGTGCCGAGGCGGTCGTTCCGCCGATCGACGGCATCGACCGCGAGGGCGTCTACACCCTCGGCTCGATGAGCGACGGGAAGGAACTCCGGGAGTACGTCGCTCGAGCGCGCGAAGGCGAGTCGCTCCAGCAGCCGGACCGCGGCCCGGCCTGCCGGTATCTCGAGGATTGTACCGGCCCCGTCGGCATCGTCGGCGGCGGCTACATCGGGCTCGAGATGGCCGAGGCGCTGGCGGCGAACGGCTTCGAGGTCCACCTGTTCCAGCGCGGCGACCGCGTGTTGACGGGATTCAGCGAGGCGACGAGCGAGGCGGTCGCCGACCACCTCCGGGAGCAGGATGTCGTCGTCTATCTCGAGAGCGAGGTGGTGGCACTCGAGGGCGGGGAGGCCGATGAGGACGAGGAGAAAGACAGCGCCGTCGAGACCGTCGTCGCCGCCGACGAGCGAGTCGACGTGGAAATGGTGCTCGTCGGAACCGGCGTTCGACCGCGGACCGACCTCGCCGAAGCTGCCGGAATCGATCTCGGGCCGACGGGCGCGGTCGCGACGGACGCCTATCGCGAAACCAACGTCCCCGATGTCTACGCAGCGGGAGACTGCGCCGAAGCGACACACACCGTCACGGGCGATCCGGTCTACGTCCCGCTGGCGCTCACTGCGAACCGCCACGGTCGCGCAATCGGTCAGACTGTCGCCGGACAGCTAACCGAAGGCGGCGCCGTCGCCGGGACGGCGGCCGTCAAGGCGTTCGAGGTCGAGGCGGCGCGAACCGGCATTCTGGACCACGACGACGCGCGCGAGGCTGGGTTCGAGCCGGTCACCGAGACGATCGACGCGAAATCGCGCGCGGGCTACTACCCCAAGGGGGGCACCGTTACCGTCACGCTCACTGCGGATCGCGACTCCGGACGCGTACTCGGCGCGAGCCTCGTCAGCGAGTACGGCGAGGGCGCGGTCCACCGGAGTCACGCGATCGTGGGGGCTCTCGAGGCCGAGGCGACCGTCTTCGAACTGGAAAACTACGATCTCGCGTACGCCCCGCCGTTCAACACGACGTGGGATCCGGTGCTCGTCGCCGCGAAGGTGCTCGCCGGGAAACTGCGGTAGTCGGGTCTGGCAACGTCTGACCGACGGTCGACTACTCGCTCAGAAACGCCTCGAGGTGCTCGAGGTACGCTTCGGGGCGGTCCTCCGGCACCCAGTGGGTAGCCTCCTCGAGTCCGACGACGTCGGCGTCCGAGATGTCGTCCTCGAGGCGCTCGGCGTACTCGATGGGCTGGAACTCGTCCTCGGCCCCCCAGAGCATGAGCGTCTCGGCCGTGATCTCGCTCGGATCGATCTCGGTGGTGTGGCTCGTGTTCGTCCCGATGGCGTTGCGGGAGAGCGAGACCATCGCCTCTTCCGAATCCCACTGGGCGACCATGCCGTCGACGAATTCGTCGCTCGGATCGTCGCCGTAGAGCGTGTTTCGGTACATCTTGCGGAGCATCTCTCGGAGTCCATCGACGCCCATGTTTTCGACGGTATCCGGCAGTCCGAGATCGAGGATCGTGTCGACGGGCCAGGAATCGTAGCAGACGGCGTTCGAGAGAACCAGTTTCGGGATCGAATCGGGCTGATGCGCCGCGTACCGAAGGCCAACGCCGCCGCCGAGGTCGTGGCCGACGAACGAGACGGACTCGAGGTTCAGTTCCTCGAGGAGGCCGTCGATCATCTCCTCCTGAGCCCTGATCGAGCGGTCGAAGCCGTCGTGCATGGCCGACTGTCCGTAGCCGACCATATCCGGGACGATGACGCGATACTCGTCGGTCAACTCGGGCGCGATGCGGTGCCAGAGGTACGACGAGGTCGGAATGCCGTGGCAGAACACCACCGGTTCTCCGTCTCCCTCATCGTAGTAGGCGACCTCGAGGTCGTGCTCGTCGACCGTAACCGTCGTCGATTCCTGTCGGTCGGCCCAGGTCTCGTAGTCCATATCGCTAGTCGCAGTACCCGGCCGGAAAGGGGTTGGCGCGGCGATTGCGTGCTCGAGGCGCGGAGGGCAATCAGCGGAAGTGTGACCGCACTTGACCCCGTCAGCAGTACACTCAGGAGTTCGATTCGACGTCAGTCGCGTCTGATTGCCCTCCGATCTGTGGTCCGGCTTTTTTGTTCTGGTCATCGTACGATCGTCCGTGCACGAGTACCCACCGATCGAATCCTACGGCGTCGTCGGCAACCTCGAGACCTGCGCGCTCGTCGCGCCTGACGGTTCGGTCGACTGGTTTCCGTTCCCGCACCTCGAGTCGCCGAGCATCTTCGCCGCGATCCTCGATACGGACCGGGGCGGTCGGTTTCGGATCGCGCCGACCGATTCCTTCGAGACGAGTCGGCGCTACGTCGACGACACGAACGTCCTCGAGACGACCTTCCACGCCGACGAGGGAACCGCGACAGTGACGGACTTCCTGCCCCCGGCCGGCCAGGTCGACCACCCGAAGAAGGTCATCTATCGCAAGGTCGACTGTACGGACGGCGTCGTCGACCTCGCGGTCGACCTCGAACCGCGGTTCGATTACGGACGCGCGGAGATGTCGATCGAGTCAGTCGAGAACGGGATTCTCGCCGAGGGCGGGGAGGAACGGACGCTGCTCGAGAGTCCAGTCGATCTCGCGATCGAAGACGGCCGGATCACCGGCGAGTTCTCGCTCGAGGCCGGCGAGACGGCCTGGTTCCTGCTCCGGTGTACGGGTGCCGAGGACGCGAATACGGATCCGGAGGCTGCGCTGGAAGAGACGATCGAATACTGGACCGACTGGGCCCACACTTGCGATCCCGGGGACGACTGCGCGTTCGAGGGACCGTGGCACGATCACGTCGTCCGTTCCGAACTCGTCCTCAAACTCCTCACGCACGCCGAATCGGGGGCGATCGCCGCCGCACCGACCACCTCGCTGCCGGAGGATATCGGCGGCGTTCGAAACTGGGATTACCGGTTCAACTGGCTCCGGGACGCCGGCTTCACCGTGCAGGCCCTGATGAACCTCGGCACCGCCGAGGAGGCGAACGATTACGTCGATTGGTTCATGGACCTCTGTCAGGCGGACGACCCCGAAGCGATTCAACCGCTGTACGGCCTCCACGGCGAGTCCGACCTCAAGGAGCGGGAAATTGAGGGGTTCGAGGGCTATCGCAGTTCCTCCCCGGTCCGAATCGGGAACGGCGCCGCGGACCAGCGACAGCTCGACATCTACGGCGAACTGCTGCTTGCCGTCGACGAGATGTGCCAGCACGGCCGGACGCTGGACGACGACGAGTGGGCGACGATCCGCGGTATCGTCGAGTACGTTCGCGAGGTCTGGGACGAACCGGACGCGGGTATCTGGGAAGTCCGCGGCGGGGACGAACACTTCGTCTATTCGAAGGTGCTGTGCTGGGTCGCGCTGGACCGTGGCATCGCGATCGCGACCGACGGCGACCACGACGCGCCGCTGGAGGACTGGCAAGAAACCCGCGAACGGATTCGGGACAACGTCCTCGAGAACGGCTACGACGAAGACGTCGGTGCGTTCGTCCAGTCCTACGGGTCGGACGCGCTCGACGCGACGGGACTGTTACTTCCCGTCGTCGGCTTTCTCCCGTTCGACGACGACCGCGTGCAGGGAACGATCGACGCGACCGAGCGGGAGCTACTCGAGGACGACGTGTTCGTCAAGCGGTACGACGGCGACGACGGCCTCCCGGGAGACGAAGGGGCGTTCGTCCTCTGTTCGTGCTGGCTGATCGACGCGCTCGCGCTCTCCGGACGCGTCGAGGAAGCCGAGTCCCGATTCGAGACGCTACTCTCGTACCTGAATCCGCTGGGACTCGTCGCGGAAGAGATCGATACGGAAACCGGCGCTCACCTCGGGAACTTCCCGCAGGCGTTCAGTCACATCGGGATCGTCAACAGCGCGCTCTACCTCGGTTTCGCGCGGGGCCACGAGACGCGTGGACCACCGCCGATGGGGATTCGGCTCGGCGAGCCGGTGGTCTCGAGCGGCGAGTAATCGATCGAGGAGAACCCGACGGCGTCTCAGAACGTGATGATCTCGTAATCGTCGCTGACCAGCGACCGAATGCTGGGATGTCCATCGTTCTCGTCGATCTGGACGATCCCCGCATCCTCGACGGCAGCGTCGGCGTCGAACGCGCTGGCACAGTAGTCACAGACGGCCGCTTCATCCTTTACGGACCGGTAGAGGTCGTGATAGTCGTGGTCCTCGTCCTCGAGTTCTTCGATCCACTGCGTGCCGGCGCCGTCGAAGATGAGTTCCAGTTCGTCGTCTTCGTTCTCGGCGAACTCCCGCGCCGCCTCGAGACCGTTGACCAGCCGACCGGTGTCACTGTGCGATTCGGTACCCGCCAGAACGACGATCGCTGCGTTTACCATTACACTCGAGACCATGGCACGACGCCACAAAAGGGGACAGCGGGAGTGCGTGTGCGGTGCAAGAGCGATTTCCGGTCCTAGTGGCCGTGTCCGCCGCGGGAGAATCCGCCCGAGAACGCGCGCTGGACGACCTCTGAGAGCACCGGACGAATGTGAACCGCTCCGGATGTCCCGAACTGGAGGGCGACCGATTGGCCGCGCTGTGTGGCCACGTTCGCTACCCCCAACCCCGATCCGGATCCGATACCGAGAACGTCGTACTCCTCGATGTGATGAGATGGCACGCGAGTCGTACTGAAGGACAGGGTAGAACATCCAACGCTGGGGGGTCTCTCTCGAGCTATTGGACGGATCTCGGCGGTCCATCCTTCCGACCCTCCGCGCGACTGTGGTGGTCGGGAGTGTGACCGTCCGATCGAGACGTCTCGGTCGCGGGGTTCGATCAGTCGCTTTCGGCGGGAGCGTGTTCGGTACCGTTCGCCTGTCGCCGCAGTTCGGCGTCGATAGCGGGTACGTCCTGCGGTTCGACCGCCCCTTCGGCCTCGAGTTCGGCGAGCGACTTCGGGAACTCGCGGAGACTCTTGTGGAGGGCGATGCCCGCCTTAGCCCCCTGTCCCATCGCGACCGGAATCTGGTTGTGGCCGGGTGTCAGATCGCCGACGGCGAACAGGCCATCGACGGACGTGCGGCCGTGATCGTCGACGGTGACCGTTCCGTCGTTCTCGAGTTCCGCGCCGAGCGACGCTGCCAGCTCGTTGTTGTACTCGGAGCCGTACATTGCGAAGCCGCCCGTGTACTCGCGGACGGTCTTGTCGCCGGACTCCGTCCGGTTGCCAGCGGGGCGTGGTCCCGCGTTGTCCTCGAACTCGAGGGCCTCGAGCCAGCCGTCCTCGTCGTTCCGGACGCCGGTGACGTCTTCGTGGACGATATCGACCGGGTGCTTCTCGAGCAGCGTTGCGGTTTCGTCGCTCCACGTGGGGTCGTCGCCCCGGAGCAGGAGGTCGACGTCGTCGGTGAAGTTGAGCATGAGCATGGCGACGAACGCGGCGCTGTCGCCGTGGCCCATCACGTACACCGGTTCGTCGACGAACATGTACGCGTCGCAGTGGAGACAGTAGTGGAGTCCGCGACCAGTCCGGGGTAACGGCGGGTCGGGACGGCCGTCGGAAAAGCCGGTCGCGAGCACGATGCGGTCGGCGACGGCGGGGCCATCGGTGGTGTCGAGCGCGAACGCGCCGCCGCGGCGCTCGATTCCGGTCACGAACGACCGCCGATAGTCGGTCCCGTACGATCGAAGCTGTTCGACGGCCGTCTCGAGGAACTCGTTTCCGGAGACGGATTCCGGGACGCCGATGACGTTGTGGGTCTCTTGCATCATCGCGGCGCGGCCGCCGCCGCGGTCGAAGACCGCCGTTTTGTGGCCGAGTCGAGTCGCGTAGAGGGCCGCCGTCAGACCGGCCGGTCCGCCGCCAACGACGGCGACTTCGAACTGATCCTCGTCCGGAGCGGGAGTAGATGTCGTCATGATGGGGTTACCTTCTGTTACCCACTCACTCCTGGTCAGTAATAAGCGCCGGCCAACCCGTCGCTCACCGGGTTACCGACCGGTAAGGGTGGTCAACCGGTCTGCGACTGGAAGACGCAACTTAGAAACCTACCGTAACCACCTTACGAAAGGTAACTATATTCGGACTCGCCACCACGGGTCGGCTATGAGCGACTCATCGCAGCAACTGGAAGTCTGGTGTGCGGGCGAGGACTGGTGTCCGATCACGTCCACCGCGACGTTGATCGGGAAGAAATGGCACACCGTGATTCTCCACCGACTGCTCGCCAACGGCCCCCTCGGTTTCAACGCATTACAGGAGGAGGTCGGCGGTATCTCGAGCAAGGTCCTCTCGGACGTGCTCGAAGACCTCGAGGAGAAGCAGCTACTCAACAGGGAGATCGTCAACGAGAAGCCGGTCCGCGTCGAGTACTCGCTGACCGAACTCGGGGAATCGCTCGAGCCGGTGGTCCAGGAGATGGCGAAGTGGGGGAAAGAACACCTGACTGCTGCGGGCGACGAAGCCGACTCCCTCGCGTGACCGGCGTCGTCGGCCGAACGAACGGAACGGTCCATCCGAACCGATAGCGACCGCACTCCGCTCGTCGACCGCTCTCGACTGCGGGGGCCGAACGGCGGGCGGATTAGAACAGGGCCGAGAGCGCGAGGATGACAGCCAGCCCGAGGACGGGGTAATCCAGTCGCGAAAACGAGAGGTGGGGAAGCGTTGGGTTCCAGGCGAAACAGCGCGCCTGCATGGCGAGCGCGAGTCGGTCCGCCCGGTCGAAGGCTCGCGTGAGGCCGAGCAATCCGATCGTGCTCGCGCGGTCGACGACGCCGCGTTCGTCGCCGAGTCGGGCGGCCATCGCGTCCCGAATCGTCCGGATATCGGCCTGGAGCACGGGGAGAAACCGGAAGACGAGCGAGACGCCGACGCCGAGTAGCTGTCCGGGCTTGCCGGGGATCGTCCGCTGGATCGCGGCTCGAGACGCGCGAATCGGCGTCGAGCGGATGTACGCCGCGCTGACGAGCAGGACGAGCAGGACTCGGTAACTTGCGCGGGCGGAGGTTTCGGCATCCGAGAGGTCGAACCACGGCGAGCCGAGGGTCAGTCCGGCGAGCAGCGGCGCGAGCCCGAGAAAGACCAGTGCGAACCGGTAGGCGTAGAGCGCCCTGAGCACCGAGACGCGAGCGGCAAGCAGAATCAGCGCGGCCACGGCGGAGAGAATCAGCAGGGCGCGCGAACCGGTGTGGGCCAGCGCGGTCGCGGCGAACCCGATCTGGACGCCCAGCTTCGAGCGGGGATCGAGCCGGTGTGCGAGCGTGTCGTCGGGGTCGTAGGTGAGCATCGTTGGGTGCGTGAGCGCTGTCGGGGACGCGTTCGATCAGGTGTCGGGTACGCGAACCTCGAGTCTCGCGAGATCCTCGAGCGCGTCCTCGGGCGAATCGTCGACGACGACGCGGCCGTCCCGCATGGCGACGATGCGGTCGGCTATGCCGACGACATCCCGCAGATCGTGGGTTGCGAGCAGAATACCGGTACCGTCGGCGGCGAGGGACTCGAGGCGCGAGAGGACGGACCGTCGCGCCGGATCGTCGAGCCCGGTGAAGGGTTCGTCGAGGACGAGGTGGGTTGGTTCCATCGCGAGCGCGCCCGCGATGGCCACGCGGGACTGTTCGCCGCCCGAGAGCTGGTCGATGCGCTCGTCATCGCGGCCGGCCATGTTGACCGCCTCGAGGGATTCGCCGACCCGTCGATCGATCTCCTCGCGCGCAAGGCCGAGGTTTTCGGGACCGAAGGCCACGTCAGCGCCGATCGTCGCGGCGACGAACTGGTCGCGCGGGTGCTGGAACACCATGCCAACGCTCGAGCGCGCGGCGATGAGGTCGTCCGAAACGGGCGTCTCGTTCACGAGAACGGTGCCCGAATCCGGCTCGAGGAGTCCATTGCAGTGTCGCAACAGCGTGGTCTTCCCGCTGCCGTTGGCACCCGCGAGGACGACGAACTCCCCGTCGGCGATGGCGAGCGAGACGTCCTCGAGGACGGAGATGTCATCGAAGGCGTACGAGACGGAGCGGAATTCGATCATTGGGTCCTCGTGTCGCTACGACTGGATCGGTTTGATCCGGCCGCTCTGGACTATGGCGATCGCGGCGGCCATCTTGAGCAGTTCGCCGGGGATAAACGGCAGCGCGAAGCCGGTGATCGCCTCCCAGGCCTCGAGTTCGAGCAGCCAGGCGGCGTAGGCCGTTCCCATGCCGTAGATGACGATCGTCCCCATTACGAGGGCTGTGACGACGATCGGCAGGGGGACAGCGGCTGGATCGCGGAGATCAGTTCCGCGGTGAACGACGGACCCGATCAGCGCCGCGGCGATGGGATACGACCAGAGGTAGCCGCCCGTCGGGCCGAACAGCGTTCCGAGACCGGCTTCCCATCCCGCGAAGACCGGAATGCCGATCGCACCGGCGGTGAGATAGAGCAGCATCGATACTGATCCCCAGACGGGCCCCAACACGAGACCAGCGAGAAAGACGAACAGTACCTGCAACGTGAGCGGTGCCGGCGACAGCGGGAGCGGTATCGCGACGGGCGCTACTGCCCCGAGTAGCGCCGCGAGCACCGCTGCCCGGGCGAACTGCCGGACGACGTCCCCATCCACGAGTTCCACCGAGCTCCCTTCGGTTTCCATGGCACCGACTCTCTCGTAAACCCTGTTCAACACTTCGGTTTCCGAGATGTTCGACAGTTCGCCGTCATATCGGCCGTCTGGTAGCGATGCCGCCAGCGTGAGAACGGCACAAAACGGGGCGTTCCTGTCACGGACCCGAACTCCCGGACCCGCGAGCCGACGACAACCACAGCGGACCCATCGCAGTCCGTGCGCTCGGTCTTCTCCGCGAATTTGTCGGTCTCGAGGAACGTAATGGACGATTGTCTCTCGTTACTAACTGAAACAACCGGCGTAGCTTAAGCACTCGTTCGGCCTGATGGTTGAGAACTGATGCGATCTGTGAGTATGAGATTCGAGAGAGGACGCCGAGGGAAGAGCCGGGACCGACAGCCGACCTGCGGGTGCAGCGACGGTCGTCGATCGACTGTCGCCGTCAGGGGTATCGACCGCGGAGATGGTGGAGGGAGTCACCAGGACGGCGGAGAGCATCGATGGGACGACAGTGGGAGTCGATGTAACGGAACGCACGACCCGTGGCGGCGGTCCGCGACGGCTACTGATCGGGGAGTCGAGGCATGAACAAGGGACAGGCTGCAGTCGCTGCGACGCTCCTCGTCGCGTTCCTGATGGTGACGAGCGTGATGGCGTTGCCGCTGCTCGGCGGCAGTATCGCTCCGTTCGACGCCGGACAGGAGGGGGCAAGCGATTCGGACGACGAGACGACCGAGATCGACACCGGTGACGAGACCGTAACGAACGGTGCCTCTGACGTCGACGACAGCGAATCGAACGAGTCGCTCGAACTCGTCGCGATGGAGCCGACGACGGCGACCGCGGACGCTGCCAGCACGGACACGGATAATCCGGACGGCGAGTCGGACGCCGCTGCCGGCGACGCTGCTGTCGGAGCCGTCGGCGAAGCGGACGGGCAGGCCACGCTCGCCCAAGCGCAAGCAGACGGCGTCGAAGCCGGCGTCGACGAGGGGATCGAACTGGCCCAATCCCAGGGCGTCAACGTCACTCAGGAGCAGCGAGCGGCGGCGATCGACGGGGCCAGCGAGTCGGTCACGCAGCACCAGGAAGCCGAGGTCGAGCAGATTCAGGAGGCGACGAAGGGCGCGGTCCACGGCTCGCTGATGCACTCACAGCAGGTCGAGGCCGAGCAGATCCAGTACGCCGTCGGCGGCGCGACCGACGGGGCGCTCGGCCAGTACCAGACGGTCGAGGCGAGCCAGATGCAGGGCGCGACGTGGGGCGCGACACACGGCGCGCTCGCACAGGAACAGCGCGTCGAGGTCGAACAGATCCAGGTCGCGGCGCAAGGTGCCGCTGCAGGCGCCGCGTTCGAGGCCGGCGCTCGAGATATCGACGAGATGCCGAAGATTCAGGAGGCGGCACAGGGTGCGGCCTACGGCGCCCTCGAGCAGTACCAGAAGATTACCGTCGAACAGCGCCAGCAGGTCACGCTCGAGCACGTCCAGCACGCCGCGGCGGGCGCGTCGGCCGGCGCGCTCGAGGGATCGACGCAGGAAGCACTCGAGCAGACCCAAGACGTCGAGGTCGAGCAGTACCAGCGCGTCGACATCAAGCAGATCCAGAAGGCCGCGACGGGCGGCGCGAAGGGCGCGCTCGTCCAGCAACAGGAGGTGACGGTCGAGCAGACCCAGTCCGCGGCGCGCGGGGCGAGCGCGGGAGCGCTGAAACAGGTCCAGACGGTCACCGTCGAACAGGTCCAGCGTATCTCGATCACGCAGATTCAGGAGGCCTCCTTCGGTGCGGCGACGGGGGCAATTTCCCAGAGCCAGGAGGCGTCCGTCGAGCAGATCCAGGCTGCGGCTGACGGTGCCGCGGGCGGCGTGCTCGTCCAGCAACAGGAGGTTTCGATCACGCAGATCCAGTACGCCGCGGTCGGCGCGGCGGAAGGCGCGGTCGAGGGCGCGATTCAAGAACAGGTCGTCGAGGTCGAGCAGATTCAGGCCGCCGCGTTCGGTGCCGGCGAGGGTGCCGTAATCCAGACGCAGACCGTCGACGTCACGCAGGTCCAGATCCTCGCGAGCGGGAGCGCGAGCGGCGTGTTGATGCAACACCAGGAGGCGACGGTCCAGCAGATCCAGTCCGCGGCCAGCGCCGCCTGCCAGCAGACGGCGCAGGTGGTCCAGTACCAGCAGATCAGCATCACGCAGCTGCAGATTCTGATCCAGGAGACCGCAAGTGACGCGACGGCGTACGCGGTCGCCGAGGGGATCGACGACCCGACCGAGATCAGTCAGTACGTCGAAATCGAGATCGAGCAGCGAATCGAGGCGGTCGACGAACTCGAAGGTGAGGCGTCGATCGTGTTCACCGACCAGGACAGCGACGGCGAGAGCGTCACCGTTGATAGCGTCGAGCTCTCCGAGGGCGGGTTCGTGGCGATCTACCCGGGCGACATCGCCGCCGATCCGAACGGAGTGATCGGGGCTTCGAGCTACCTCGAGAGCGGCGAGCACGCAGACGTCGAGATCGATCTCGAGGAGCCGATCGAGGGTGAGCAGCCGCTCGTCGCGGTGGCCCACCACGATACGACCGACGACGAGTCGTTCCAGTACGCCGCATCCGACGGAGAGGAGGACGAGCCGTACGTTACCGAGGCCGGCGCACCGGTGTTTGACACGGCAATCGTGACGGTCGACGATCCGGACGAGCCGGCCGATCCGGAAGCGACCCTCGCGGTCAGCGATCAGGAGGGTGACGGGGAGTCGCTCGTCGTGGACGAGGCCGGCGCGGATACCGACTTCACCGTCGCTGCAGCCTACGACGGCGAGCAGGTCGAGAGCGAGCAGTTCGAGGCGAACGAGACGCAGACGGATCTCGAACTATCACTCGAGCCGCCAATCGAGGAATCCACGACCGTCGACGTGAGCGTCGTCGGCGATGACGACGCGGAACTCGCGGCCGAATCGATCGACTACACGCTCGCGGACGAGCCACCGGCCCCGGAGCCCGAGGCGACGCTCAACGTGAGCGATCAGACGGGTGACGGCGAGACGCTGACCGTCGAGGAGGCGAGCGCCGATGTCGACTACCAACTCACCGTGACCGACGAAGACGGCGAACAGCTCGCGGCGAGCGAGACCTTCGAGGGCAACGAGACCGTCGAACTCGAGTCGCTCGACCTCGAGCCGCCGCTCGAGGAGAACGCGACGCTCGAGGTAGCGGTCGAATCGGTCGGTGAGGAGACGGACGCCGAGGACGAGGCCGAAACTCCCGGTGACGATGCCGACACCGACGCAGACGGCGTCCTCGTGAGCGAAACGATCGAGTACACGGTCGACGACGGGGAGACGTTCGAGGCGACGTTCATCGACTGTTCCCAGGCCGAAGTGACGGGCTCGTTCGAGGACGGCGACACGATCATCGTCGCCACTGGATTCTACGAATCGGGCGGCTTCGGAAACACGATGGGCGAGTACGCGATCACGGTCGGTGAGGACGTCGAGGCCCCGTTCGAGGGGTCGATCACCTACGAGACGGGCGAAGAGTTCACCGTCGAGGAGACGGCCGAGGGTGCGACCGTGACAGTCCCCGAAGGTGACTTCGGGACCGCAATCACCGGCTTTTCCTCGCCCGATGCGATTCCGGGCTCGATCGATCATCCGAACCCCGATGCGAGCGAGTGTATCGAAGAGGTCCGACCCGACCTGCCCGATCTTTCGGTCGTGGAGACGGAACCGACCGACGACGGTATCGACGTCACGTTCGGCTACGAGAACCCGAACGACGCCGAACTGCTCGTCGGCAGCGAGTTCCTCGAGGGAACGACCGAGGACGAACCGGTCGACGAACTCGAGCCCGGAACGAACGAGTTTACCGTCCAGTGGATGCCCGAGACCGACGACGAGCGACTCGTCTGGGCGGTCGACATGAGTAGCTACGACTACGAGGCGGACGCGGTCGAACCCGCCGCGACGGCGACCGCAGGCGAGATCGATCCGACGGAGGACGCCGAGTTCTCGGTCGCGATTACGGGAACGAACGAACCCGTCGAACAGGGTGAGACGCTCGAGGTCGGTGCCGAACTCGAGAACGTCGGCGAGGCGGAAGACAGCCAGGTGATCGAACTGGCACTCGACGGCGAGACCGCCGATACGACGGAGGTGTCACTCGAGCCCGGTTCCGTCGAAGAGACGACGCTGACCGCTGAGACTGAAGATCTCGAGCCCGGCGAGTACACCGCTACAGTCTCGAGCGAGAACGAAACCGCCGAGACGACAGTGACGATTGAGGCGGTCGACGAGACCGAACTCGAGGACGAAGCGCCCGATCCGACTGACGAGACAGCGGACGCGGAACCAGCGGACGAGCCTGCTGACGATCCGGTAGAAGAAGATCCACTTGACGCACCTGCCGACGAAGAGCCAACCGACGGACCGGTCGACGACGAGACGCCGAGCGAGGAACCGCCCACCGAAGCGGACGAGACACCCAGTGATGACCCACAGACCGAGGAACCGCCCACCGAAGCGGACGAAACGGACGGCTCAGGCGACGAGCCCGGTGCAGACATCCCTGAGACGGAAGACAACGGGGACGACGAACCGGCCGATCAACAGCCGCCCGAAGATCCAGAGACTCCCGAGGAGTCCGAGGGACCGGATCCGGGTTCGGGCGCGGAACCGGCGGAGGCTGCGGAGTAGCCGACGCTAACAACGGCGATTCCGTCTCGAGTACATCCTGGATCTGAAGAGGGACGACGCGCTATCGGTTCGATCTATTTTCACAGAAACGATGTTCGCGTTCGGGTCCGCAGTTCGAACCGCGACTCAGTGCTGGTGGCCGGTCGCTTCGCCGTAGGTCACGCCGAATCGCTCCTCGAACAGGTCCATGATACGGTCTTCCTGGGCCTCGAGTTCTTCGTCTGCGCCCTCTCCGTGGTGGACGATGTGGTGGGCACGGCTGGCGAAGGAGAGGAGAGTGATGTCGGCGATCGTCTCGGCGTCGGACTGGTCGCCCTCGGCGACGAGATCGACGAGTCCGGACGGGATGGTCACGTCGTCGGTGCTGTCGTCGTCGGCGGTAATCTCGAACGTCGTCGTCTCGATGTCGTCTGTCATACCGCTACTGAAGCGAGGCGTCCGTAAAGGTGCTGTGGCTTGGCATCGGCGCGTCGGATCGGGACGCCCGTGGGCTGTGTGCCAATAGTATTCGTCGACGCCTCCCCACCGAACGGTCGCTCAGTTTCTACTCCTCCGTCGCTGCAGCCTGTCGAACGGAGTCCCAGCGGCCGTTCGACTCGAGGTGTGACTGTAACTCGTCGGCGTACTCCTGCGTGAGTTGCTCGGCTGCACGCTCCTGTTCGGCGTGAGAGTCGCCGCTGTCGCCGCCACCCAATCCGAGCGCACCCTTGATCGAGCCGAGAACGCCGCCGCTCGAGGAGCCGCCCTGTTGGCCCTGTGGCTGCCCGCCCATTCCCATGCCGGTGCCGACGTTCTCGAGTTCGGGGATGATCTGCTCGACCTTTTCGGTGTTGGCGACGATTCGCGCCCGGTCGGGATCGTCGGGATGTTCGATCTCGAACTCCGTCGCGGTCATGATCAGACTCCACTGCTGGCTGGAAAACTGCGACTCCACGATCCGGGAGGTGAACTCCTGATCGACGGTCATTCGCGCGCCGACGATCCGGTCCGTCCACGGGCTGTCACTCATACACACTGGTTGGGACGGTGGTGGTATCAGGGTTTTCATCACTCGTGGATCGAATCGGCCACGAGTTGAGGGTCAATCGAGTCGTACGGACGTCTCCGCGTACTTCTTCGAGAGTTCCACGTACCGGTCGGCCGTCCGCTCGAGTCGGGGATCGTCGATCTCGGTCTTCGGTTCGGCGGGCGCGCCGGCGACGAGGGTCGATGGCGGGATCTCGGTGTCTTCGGTGACGACGCTGCCGGCCGCGACGACTGCCCCGTCGCCGACGTGAGAGCCGTCGAGGACGACCGCGTTCATGCCGACCAACGCGCGCTCGCCAACGGTCGCGTCGTGGACGATGGCACTGTGACCCACCGTCGAGTAGGGCTCGAGTTCGGCGTCCTCGTGGAGAACGGCGTTGTCCTGGACGTTCGCGCCTTCGCCGACGACGATCTTGCCGTGGTCGCCCCGCAGCGTCGTGTTCGGCCAGACGCTCGCGTCTGCTTCGACGACGACGTTTCCGATGACGACTGCAGCCTCGTCAACGTACGCCGAGTCGGCGATCTGGGGTTTCATCCCGTCGAACGATCGTAGCATGCCTGTGGCTGACGTGAGCAACGTCTTGAACCTGCCCATCGGTCTCGAGCGGACTCGTTCTCACATCCGAACGGGTCACGGATCGCCAGCGTTCTGGCGTTCCATCCGATCGCCCCGGGTCGCCGGCCTTCTGCCGTTCCGCGCGACGGCACTACGGGTATCGTGACACTCTTTCACACCGGAGTTCCAACATAATTTGGCAGTACGGCTAATGCATCGTTCGTCAAAGTACCCGTTGACGGCGGACATCCGTCCCTCCGACTGGCGGCGATCCGTCGTCTGTGTCATCCCACGCACCCCGAACCACCAGTTGGGGTTTTCACCCCACCACCTTCCTTCCACCTCTCTTCGTACGCGCCGTCAGCGCAGCGACCGCGTCGGTTACTCGTCGGGGAGTCGCTCAGAGAGGCGGTCGAATCGCTCCTGTGCGCTCTCTCGTCGCTCCCGTTCCACAGACGGCCGATAGGTTAGCTCCCGGAGTTCGTCGTCCTCGAACTCGACGTCGAAGACGGCCCCTTCGTGCTGACCGTCTTCTGGCAGCGATTCGACCGCCATCGTCCGCTCGTCGACGACGGTGTCGTCCGTCTCGAGCAGGAGCACGGCCGTCTTTCCGTCGACGATTCGATCGACGACCGCAGTGTCGGTCTCGGTCATGGACTGACAGTAAGCGCGGGCGGCGTATCAACTCCCGCCCCCGTCGACGGCCGTGGCGGATACAGTGACGCCGATTCGGATTCGGAGTCCGAATTGGCTTCGTGCTTTCGCTCGAGCAACGTCGCCGGATCCGTCGGCTCGTCGTATTCGGCCGTCACCGAGGCGTCGGTCCCGTCGGTCGTGAGCACGATATCGCCGTGGACGCCGGTCCAGTACGTCACGATATCGCGGTCGGCGAACGACTCGAGCACCTCGTCGTGTGGGTGTCCATACTGGGACTCGAGTGCGCTCGAGATGACGGCGACGTCCGGATCGACGCGGTCGAGGAACGGATCGGTAGAGGAGGTAGAGGAGCCGTGGTGTCCGGCCTGATAGGCGTCGGCCGCGAGGTCGTCGCTGTGTGCGTCGACCATCCGCTGTTCGGCGTCTCGCTCCGCGTCACCGGTCGTCAGGTACGTGAAATCGCCGAACGCGACGCTGAGCGTGACGCTGTTGTAGTGGAGTCCGTCCCCGCCGTCTTCCGGCGGATTCCGCACGGTCGCCTCGACGGCGTCGTCCTCGAGGGGGAGCGTCGAGCCCTCGCTGACCTCGAAGAGCCTGATCTCGTACGCCTCGACGGCGTCGAGGTAGCGCTCGTACGTCTGGCTCGTGTGGGTGATACCAGAGTCGTAGGCCGCACCGACGCCCTCGCCGTGCTCCTCGAAGTGCTCGATGACGGCCGCGTGGCCGCCGATGTGGTCCGCGTGGGCGTGGGTCGCAACGAGATGATCGATCCGATCGATATTTTCGCTCTCGAGGTAGTCGATGACGCCCTGGCCGTCCTGTCGCCAGTCGCCCGTATCGATGAGAATCGTCTCGCCATCGGGCGTGACGATCAGCGTTGCATCGGCCTGTCCGACGTCGATATGGTGGACCTCGAGTTCGCCGTCGACATCGGTTTCGTCGCCGCTGTCGGCGTTTTCGGAGCCGTCACTCACGCCGAATCCGCCGATACAGCCGGAGAGGACGAGTAGTCCAGCAACCATCACGACCGCCAACCCGCGTCGCCGTCGCATACGTCTCCCGACGATGTCACCGAATATGTGGGTTTGGACCGCCTAGAGCAGACAACTGTCGCGAAAATAAACACGTTCGCCGCCGGCCGTCGTCACGCCTCGATCGATCGCGATACCCGATCGACGCTCAGAACGCGCCGCCTTCGAAACTCGTCCCGGCGTGTAGCTCGGACTTCAGCGCGTCGTGAACCTTACAGAGTTCGAACGCACGCTCGACGACCTTTTCGCCGGTTTCGTCGTCGACGTCGGCTTCCACGCGGATGTCGAAGGATACCGACTCGAGTTTGTCGTCGTCGTTGAGTTCGCCCGCCGACTCGATTTCGATCCGTCCGAGGTCGCCGGCACCCCGCTGTTCGCCGCCGACCCGCAGCGCGGGGACGTAACAGGAGGCGTAGGCGGCCAGCAGCGCCTCGAGCGTGTCGGGTGCTTCCTCGCCGGTCGCATCGATGGTCGTCTCGAACTCGCGGATCTCGTTTGTCGCGCTGTATCCCTCCTCGGAGACGGTGGTAACCTGTTTCGCCATAGCACTCGAGTCGTCCACAGCCTGCGGTGTAAACGTTGTTCTCCCGAACGACACCGTCCGTTCGTCTGAGAGGAACCCGGCTGTTTGCGGGGCTGTGGTTTCTGACGACGCCGCTGGTTACGGCTCTTCGCGAACCGACTGCCTTCTCGAGTGAGCAGTCAGGGATCGATCTCGAACGGTTCGTCGGCCTCGAGCGCCACGACTTCGACGTCGCTCCCCGTCGCAGCGACCTCGCTCTCGAACTCCTCGGGGTCCTGTTCGATCGGCGGGAAGGTGTCGTAGTGCTGTGGGAATGCGTAATCGACGTCGAGCCAGTCGACGGCGATGGCGGCCTGCTGCGGTCCCATCGTGAAGTGGTCGCCGATCGGGACGATGGCCGCGTCGGGCTCGAGATAGGAGCCGATAACGTCACGCATCTCGGACATCAGCGAGGTGTCGCCAGCGTTGTAGATGGTGGTGGACTCTTCGTCTGCGACCTGCGTCGGCTTCGTATCCGAGATGACGAAGCCGGCCGGCATCCCGCCGCTTTTCGCGTTCTCGGTCATGATGCCGTTCGTGTGGTCGGCACGGACCATGGTGACGTACGCGTCGCCACACTCGACGGTACCGCCGAGGTTCATTCCCATGCCGCCGACGGCGTCCTCGAAGCCGAACTCCTCCTCGCAGTAGGAGACGAGCTCCGGCGTCGCGACCAGCGTCGCCTCGGCAAACTCGCCGGCGTGGGCGATGTGGTCGGCGTGGCCGTGGGTGAGCAACACATAGTCCGGCGTGTCGATATTCGACGGCTCGAGGTCCGTCTTCGGATTGTCGAAGAACGGGTCGATCAATAGCTCCGTCTCCCCTACAGTGACGTGCCACGTCGAGTGGCCGTGCCAGGTGACCTGCATAGCGTGCGATGGTTGGGGCGAATCGACCTTAAAGCTGGCCGAGCGGTCGTCCCGAACGTCGCCGGCGGTCGTCGAATCGCGACGGATACGAGACGCGCCGACGCGGAACGGCTGCAATGCCGTGTCGTTTTCTACCCCCGGTCCGTACGACGGGTATGCTCACGCTGAATCTCGACGAGTTCATGGTTGAGTTAAAAGAAGGGTCGATCAAGAACGTCGGCCCGACGAACAAGTCGGCGACGGTCAAGCTGTTCGAAGTCGAGGAGGCCGAGGCTCGAGCGTTCGGCGACAAACGCGTCAAACTCGTCTTCGAGGACGCGGACGGGAACGAGGTGCAGGTGTCGCTCTTTCCCGAGGACGTCCGCAAGATCGCGAGCGATATCGACGCTCTCGAGGACGATTCACCGGTTTTCGAGTAGAACGCCGGCTGCGCTCCCGGTCGGCGGCGGGGATGCACTTGCGAACACAATTCGACAACAGTTTTAGGACGAAACTGCTTGGTCCCAGTAGATGGGTAACTGTATCATCTGTGGCAAGCCTGTCGACGGCTTGGTCTGTGAGAGCCACGAAGAGGACGTCGTGTTCACCTTTCGCGGCAACTCCGCCTCACAGCTGTCCCCCGACCGGTACTACCGGGGAACCGTCGACGGCTACGCCGACTTCGGTGTCTTCATCGACATCGGAGACCACGTCACTGGCCTGTTGCATAGAAGCGAACTAGACCAACGACTCGAGAGTCTCGACTGGGAACCCGGCGACGATGTCTACGTCCAGGTCCTCAGCGTCCGAGACAACGGTAACGTCGATCTCGGCTGGTCGATTCGCCAGCGCGAACGCGAGTTCCGCGGCAAACTGATCGACACCGGCGACGACGAGGTGCTCCCAGAGGACCTCGAGGACGATGGGAGCGAGTCGACCGACGATGGCGACTCGACCGACGACAGCAGGTCCGCAGCCGCGTCCGAGGAGGACGCCGCTGGGGCCAGCGAGTCACCCGACGAAGCCGACGTCGAGGCCGGCGACCTGCAGACGGCCGTCGACGACTCCGGAGCGAGCGACGAATCCGGCGCACCGAATGCGTCCGAGACCGTCGCCACCGGCAGCAGTAGCGGCTCCGTCGCCACCGAGAGCGCGGCCGCGTCGACGCCGGCGACGGACGACGCCGCCGACGCCGAACCCGAGGCCGAACCGACGCTCAACCGAACGACCATCGACACCATCGACGAGCAGGTCGGGACCGTCGTCCGACTCGAGGGCGAGATCACCGGTGTCCGCCAGACCAGCGGCCCGACCGTCTTCGAACTGCGCGACGAGACCGCGACGGTCGAGTGTGCGGCGTTCGAGGAGGCCGGCGTCCGCGCCTACCCCGCCGTCGAACTCGACGATGTCGTCGCCCTTGAGGGCGAGGTCGAACGACACCACGGCGACCTTCAGGTCGAAACCGAGACGCTCGAGATCCTCGACGACGAGGACGGCGCGACCATCCGCGAGCGCCTCGAGGACGCCATCGAGTCCGAGGCACGCCCGGTCGACGTCTCCCTGCTGGCCGACCACGACGCCGTCTCGGCCGTCGAGGACAACCTCGTCGACGCCGCGACTGCGATCCGTCGAGCCGTCATGGAAGCCCGACCGATCGTCGTGCGCCACGGTGCGACCGCCGACGGCTACGTCGCCGGTGCCGCCATCGAGCGCGCCGTGCTTCCGCTGATCCGCGAGAAACACACCCGCGAGGACGCGGAGTACCACTACTTCGAGCGCCGCCCGCTCGACGGCCGCGTTTACGACATGGACGCCGCCACCAACGACGTCACCTCGATGCTCGAGGCCCGCGACCGTCACGGCGAGCAACTGCCGCTCGTGCTCCTCGTCGACGCCGGCTCGACCGAGGAGTCCGTCGACGGCTACGATCTGCTCTCGCTGTACGATTCCGAGACGATCGTCATCGACGACAGTCGCGCCGACGACGAGATCACCGACGCGGTCTCGATCGCCGTCGCGCCGTCGCTCGCCGGCGTCGACGTCGCCGACCTCACGTCGACCGCCCTCGCAGCGAACGTCGCCGCCCACGTCAACGACGACGTCCGCGACGACCTCGTCCATCTCCCCGCCGTCAGCTACTGGGAGGACACCCCCGAGGCGTACGTCGACCTCGCGACCGAGGCCGGCTACGACGAGACCGGCGTCTCCGAGCGCCGCGAAGCCGTCGCACTCGAGGCCTACTACCAGTCGTACAAGGACAAGCGCGAACTCGTGATCGACCTGCTGTTCGCGGACGGCGAGTCGACGCCACGAGACGGCGACCTCGCGGCTCACGTCTCCGAACAGTTCCGCGCGAAACTCGAGACCGAACTCGAGACGGCCCGGGAGAACCTGACCACCGAGACCGTCGACGGCGTCACCGTCGCCGTCCTCGACACGGACGCGTTCACCCACCGCTACAACTTCCCGACGACGACGCTGTTGCTCGATGCGCTCCACCGACGGCAGCGCGAGGAGCACGACGAACCGTTCGTCACCCTCGGCGTCGGCGACGACGAACTGCACGTTCGCGCGACCGAGTCGCTGAACGTCCGCGATCTCGGCGACGCAATCGCCGACGCAGCGCCGAACGCCGGCGTCAGCGTCGTCGGCGGTCAGGACGGCCACGTCGAGTTCTTGCCGGGCGAACGCAACGCCGTTCGCGACGCCGCACTCGAGGCACTCGGCGAGACCCTCGCGTAACCGACACACGCCGGACACGCGCCAGTCCCGCTCCTCCACACCGCTCTACTCACCCAGTGGCGACGCCGTTCGGTGGAAACAGCTTTCGGCGCTACCGTCGTAGCCTCCGCCATGAGCGACGATCCTGCGACTCGATTCCGTGAGAACGCCACGGAGATCACGACGATGATCGTCACCGGGCTGTGGCTCGCGCTCCTGTTTCTCCCGGGTGGAACACAACTCTGGCTCCCGGTTATGCTGATCGGCTATATCATCGTTATTCCGCTCGTCGCCCTGTTGTACGGCGACAAGTCGGAACGCGAGGCGTGGTGGGGCAGCGAGTCTTGGGATGACTGGTGGGGAGACGGGAACGACCGGGACGAGTCGCCGAGCGCCAGTTCGAACCCGGAACGCGCCGACGAAACCACCCCCGGCGACGCCCTCGAGACGCTTCGCGAACGCTACGCGGCGGGCGAACTCACCGACGACCAGTTCGAGCAGAAGCTCGACCGACTCCTCGAGACGGAGACGCTCGAGGACGCCGATCGGCGACGACGCGGTCGGAAAGCGAACGTGCGTGATCGCGACCGGGACCGCGATCGGACTCCCGAATACGAGTCCTGATCCAACCGGGCGTCCTATTACGGTCGACTCGCTACAGTCGACTATGACCATCACTCGCCGAACACTGTGTGCGTCGGGTGCGACGCTCGCGCTCGCCGGAATCGCCGGTTGCTTCGATCTCGGCGCCTCGAGCGACGTCGACGACTGGAACTGGTCCGGCTCGCTCCCCGTCGAGCGCGTCGTCCAGCACCACGACCCCTCGTGTGGCTGTTGCTCTGAGTACGTCGACTACCTCGAGACGAACGGCATCGACGTCCGGGTCGCGGAAACAGCCGATCTCGAGGCGGTGAAACGCGATCTCGGCGTGCCGGCCGACGCGGAGAGCTGTCACACCCTCGAGTTCGGCGACTACCTCGTGGAGGGACACGTCCCACTCGAGGCGGTCGAGGAACTGTTCGAGAACGAACCCGACGTAGACGGGCTCACGGCGCCTGGGATGCCCCAGCACTCGCCGGGCATGGGGCCGCCGGGCGACGAGCCGTTGCAGATCTACGCGTTCGACGACTCGGGAGCGGTATCTGAGTTCACGACGGTTTGAGGTGGGGTTGGTTGGTCCCGGTCGATCCTTGCCCTGTCGATCGTTCCCAGCTACGCGTCGTGTGGCTCCGTGTCCGATCCGTCCGCGTACGTGCGTTCGACGAGATTCGCGATGGTCGTCTCGAGTTCGGTGGTGACCGTGCTGGCGCCGAGACGGTTCAAAACGAACGACCACCGCGAATCGAAGGAGTAGCGCGTCACCGCCGTGACGCGCGTCTCCGCCCCGCCCTCGACGGTGAGTCTCGAGTAGCGCTCTTCGAACGTCCCCCCGCCGTCGACGAACGTGTACTCGTAGCCGTCCTCGAGTTCGGTGAACGCGACGGTCATCTCGTCTTCTTCTACCGAGACCGTAAACTCCGTCCCGTCGGCGCTCGCCTCGTGGATCTCGTATATTTCGGCGGACTCGAGAATCGCCCGCGGCGACAGCTGTTCCAGCAATTCCTGTGCTGAGGGGAGTACAACGGACGAAACCTCGACCTCGTACATCGGGCCGACGTAGGGAACGTGACGAAAAAACCGTATGCATTGTCGTTCGGGCTGAAACGGACTCCACCGATCACATCCGGGCATGCAGTCCCGTTCGAACCGTCGAAACCGTCGTGCGGGGGTCGCGACTCCGACACGCTTATTCGCCGCGACCGTCCAAATCCGTGTAGTGAGTACCGAAACGCCCGACTCCGATCCGACCGAGACCGACGCCTTCGAGCAGGTCTGTGCGACGCTCGTCGAGCGGATTCTCGCGGGCGAGATCGAACGCGAGGAGGTCGAAAAAGCCAAACTCGAGACCTGCTCGGAGTTCTCGGCACCGAAAGTGCCCAAGAACTCCGAGATTCTCGACTACGCGCCCCAGGAGCGCCGCGAGGAGCTCGAGGCGGTCCTCCAGCGCAAGCCGGTCCGGACGGCCTCCGGCGTCTCGCCGGTCGCGATCATGACCTCGCCCGAGCGCTGTCCCCACGGGAAGTGTCTCTACTGTCCCGGCGGCCCGGACTCGGAGTTCTCGAGTTCCCAGAGCTACACGGGCGACGAGCCCGCCGCCGCACGCGGGGTGCAGAACGACTACGACCCGTACGGGCAGGTGACGCTGCGACTCGAGCAACTGCGCGAGATCGGCCACCCAGTCGACAAGGTCGAACTCATCCTGATGGGCGGGACGATGACCGCCCGGAGCCACGACTACCAGGAGTGGTTCGTCAAGCGCGCGCTCGAGGCGATGAACGACTTCGACGTCGACAAGGAGCCCGAACCCGCCGAAGGTGTCAGCTTCGCACAGGACCCCGAGGAGTACGAGTGGAAGTATCTCGAGGACGTCATCGCCGAGAACGAGACGAACGATATCCGCAACATCGGGACGACGTTCGAGACCAAACCCGACTGGTGTGATCCGGAGCAGATCGATCGCATGCTCGACCTCGGCGGGACGAAAGTCGAGGTGGGCGTCCAGACGACCTACGAGCGCATCAATCGGGAGATGCACCGCGGCCACGGCGCGCAGGCGTCGATCGAGGCCAACCAGCGCCTGCGGGACTCGGCGTTCAAGGTCGGTTTCCACATGATGCCCGGCCAGCCCGGCATGTCGAAGGAGATGTGTCTCGAGGACTTCCGGCGGATCTTCGAGCAGGAACAGTGGAAGCCGGACTTCCTGAAGATCTATCCGACGCTCATCGTCCGCGGCACCGCGACCTACGACTGGTGGCACAAAGGGGAGTACGACCCGCTCGACAACGAGGAGGCCGCCGAGCTGGTCGCCGAGATCAAGGACATGATTCCGCGGTACACGCGGCTCCAGCGCGTCCAGCGGGACATCCCGGCGGACTACATCGACGCCGGCGTCTGGAAGTCCAATCTTCGACAGCTCGCCCGCAAACGGATGGACGAGCACGGCTGGTCGTGTGACTGCATTCGCTGTCGCGAGGCCGGGATGAACGATAAAGAACCCGACGAGATCGAGCTCGACGTGATGACCTACGACGCCTGCGGCGGCACGGAGCACTTCATCTCGTTCGAGGACTTCGAAAACGACCTGTTGATTGGCTTCTGCCGGCTGCGGTTCCCGAATAACCCCGTTCGATCGGAACTCGAGAACGCCGCGCTCGTCCGCGAACTCCACGTCTACGGCACCGAAGTCGCCATGGGCGAGGAGGGAGAGACGGACCAGCACCAACACCGCGGCTACGGCCGACGCCTCATGGCCCGCGCCGAGGAGCTCGCCGCCGACGCCGGCTACGATAAAGTCAGCGTCATCTCCGGCATCGGTGCGCGGGAGTACTACCGGGAGAAACTCGGCTACTATCAGGACGGCCCGTACGTCAGCAAGCGGCTCTGAGCGGCCCTTACGCGTCGCAAACCGTTTCGAGATCGTGCTCATTCCGCAGCTTCGCCGCTCGAGGGGACGGGGTCTGGCTGTTCGGCGTCGCTTCGAGCCTCGCCGATTACGCTCGCCGCGAGGTACCCGTGCGTAATCTCCTAAATATTATCACTAATGGAGAAAATTTATAATCGATGGACGATGTTCATCGAACGCCGACGATCGTCGGCACCGTTGTCTGACTCCCCAGACCGACAACGGCACACCGAGTTGCCTCTTGCACGCCGGTATTTGCTCCCGAATCGTTCGCCCCCACCGAACGAAGCCAACGGCGTGTCTCTCTCTTTCCCACAACGAAATACAGGGCCAATCACATCATCCGGTAGCTGGGGATCACGCGTCCGCATCGTCGGTGACATCGAATCGTTTGCTGAACGGTGATACCAATGGCATCAATCCATACTATCCATAATATTTAACCTTCTACTCGTTGCCATAGTCGTTATCGCGTGATGGACTACCATTGCGCACACAGTACATATGATGAAACGAAGATCGTTCATTCGACGAATGACAGCAGGAACGGTAGCGCTCGGTGCCGTCGGAACAGTCACGGCATCAGACGACGGAACCTATCTGGTCGCCGCCAGTGAAGCCGGCGTCCGCCAACGACTGGAGCAGGCCGGCTACGATATCAAGAACGAAATCGTTGATGAGCGGGTATTCTCCGTAGTCGGCGGCGACGGTAGCGACCTCGAGACGATTGCAGGCGTCGATCACAGCGTTCCGAACGCCAAGATAGCGTTCGAGGAGCCCGCGCTCGGCCAATCGAAGAGCGAAGCGGATCTACCGGAGCTCTACGGGCTCCAGTGGGACAAGCACGTCACCGACGCTGTCCCCGCACACGACTACGCGACCGGATCCGGAAGCCGCATCGCAATCATCGATACGGGAATCGACGACGGCCATCCGGATCTCGGCAACGTCAACACCGACGCGAGCGCGAAGTTCATGGGTGGGGAGATTCTCGAACACGACGGAGACCCCCACGGCCACGGGACCCACGTCGCCGGCACTGCGGCAGCGACGGGTGAGGAGGGCGTTATCGGGACTGCTCCCGACGCCGAGCTCGTCTCGTTGCAGGTCTTCTACTTCGTCGAACCCGACGATCCCGACGAGGATCCAGTGCTCACGACCACGACCGAGGACATCCTGAACGCGGTCACCTACGCCGCAGATATCGGTGCCGACGTGGGCAACCTGAGCCTCGGGACGCCGCCGCTCCCACCCCAGTACAACGAAGGCGGCTACCGTGGTGTGCTGACACCGGTGTACCAGAACGCTGCCGCGAGCGGGACGGTTCTCACCGCCAGCGCCGGGAACGACGCGTTTGACCTGCAGGGTGGACACTTCTCGACGCCGAACGGTATCCCGGGAACGATGAGCATCAGCGCGACGGGACCGAACGACGAGTTGTCGTTCTACTCGAACTACGGAAGGGGCCAGGTCGATGTCGGTGCTCCCGGCGGCGGCTACGAGACCCAGGAGAAGACTCTCGCCGAAGACGGCGTCGAGTGGCCGAATCCGACGAACCTCGTGCTCTCGTCGGTCCCAGCGGACGTGTACGGTACAAAATACGCCTACTTCGCCGGGACCTCGATGGCTGCGCCACAGGTAGCCGGACTCGTCGCACTCGTGCGTGAACTGGCACCCGACACGACCTCGAAACGGGTCGAATCTGCGATCAAAGACGGTGCCGAGGGGGCCAGCGGACAGAGCGATTCCGAACTCGGGGCCGGTCGGATCAACGCGCTCGAGACGGTCGACGGGCTCGAGTAGTCTCGCTAGAGAGCCCGCCGATTTTGACCGGGAGATACCGTGAACGAGTGTTGACGCTCGAATAACCAGATTATACCACTTGATTATAAGTTGTGAGGCCCGTACTAGCAGCCGATGACGTTCAGCGATCAGCTTCTCGAGGACGGCGACCACATCTGGGCGGCACAGAAAGACCACCCCTTCGTCCGCGAACTCGCGGCCGGAACGGTAGACGAGGCGGCGTTTCGCCACTGGGTGAAACAGGACTATCGCTACCTGCTCGATTACGCGCGGCTGTTTTCGATCGCGGGCTCGAAAGCCCGCGACGAGGAGACGATGACCCACCTGCTGGGCGTCGCCCACGAGGTACTCGACCACGAGATGGATCTCCACCGGGAGTTCGCGAGGGATTTCGGGATCTGCCGGGAAGAACTCGAGTCCGTCGAGAAAGCGCCGACCTGCGTCGCTTATACGAACTTCCTCGTGCGAACCGCGTACGAAGGGTCGATCGCCGAAATCGCGGCGGCGCTTTTCCCCTGCATGCAGGGCTATCTCGATGTCGGCGAGCACATGGCGGAACTGGCCGTCGAAGAGCACCAGTACACGCCCTTCATCGAGATGTACACGGGCGAGGAGTTCCGTGAGGCGACGGCATGGTGTCGGGAGTTCGTCGATCACTGCGGCGAGGCCTACCCCGGCGAACACGACGCCATGCGCGAGGCGTTTCTGACGAGCGCCAAACTCGAGTACCGGTTCTGGGAGATGGCGTACACGCTCGAAGGGTGGGAGCTATGACTGGGACGATCGAGACGTACGCGGAGTACGCAGCCAGCGCCGACGAAATCGACGAGCACCGGTTCACCGATTGGCTTCGCGAACGCGCGGAACCTACGTGGACCGACGCGGTCGAACACCCGTTTACGGACGAGCTTGGTGCCGGGACGCTGTCGACGGACGCTTTCGCCGACTATCTCGTTCAGGACTACGCCTTCGTCAACGACCTCGTTAGCGTCTTCGGCTATGCAGTCGGGCAGGCCCCCGACATGGCCGCGAAACGACCGCTCGTCGAGTTCCTCGACACGATCACCGACGACGAGGACGACTACTTCGTGCGCTCGTTCGACGCGCTCGAGGTGCCCGACTCGCGCCGAACCGATCCGGAGCTGGCCGAACCCACCGCGGCGTTTATCGATCTGCTCGGCCGGGCGTCCCGCGAGGGCGGCTACGCGGAGACGCTCGCCGTACTGGTTCCCGCCGAGTGGATCTACGAGCAGTGGGCGACGGCGGCCGTCGAGAGGTATGCGGATCCCGACGCCGATGGCCCGCTGACTGCGGGTGCCGACCTCCCCTTTTACTACGCCGAGTGGATCGACCTCCACGCGACCGCGGGCTTTCGCGAGTTCGTCGACTGGCTCCGCGGCCAACTCGACGCCGCCGGCCCCGAGCTATCGCCGCGACGGCAGGCGCGAGTCGAGTCGCTGTTCCGGCGAACGGTCGACCTCGAGGTCGCGTTCTTCGATGCGGCGTACGATGGAGTGGACGACGACTGAGTGTCGACGGAACGACGCCACTACCCATGTTATTCGCGGAGGACGTATCGCGAACTGACCATGCCCCAACGAGAGACCGTCTCCGAGGTCATCGCGGCGGCGACGCTGTGCGTCGCGGTTCCCGTCGACCGCGGCGGCGAGCTGGCCGCGGGCGCACAGGAGGTTCTCGAGTCGCTCCCGATCGTCCGCTACGCGGACGTCAGAGAGATCGTCGAGGTCGATGCGGACGACGACGGACTGGCCGCCACGATCGACTGTCGCCTCACGCTTCACGTCGACGCCCCCTCCGCGGACGGGGCGACTGTTCGGGAAGTCCTCCGCGAGACGGCCCTCGTTCGCGATGTCGATCGGTTCGCGGTCGTCGACGGCCCGTACCGCATCGAACGGTGGTGAGGAGTCGACGACGCCGTCACCGTCTACTTTCGGCTGCGGACTCGAGCACCGGATTCCGGTGTGACAATACTGATATCCCTGCGGCCGACAGGCACAGGGTATGGACGTCTTCTTCAGCGGCTCTATTCGCGGCGGACGGTCCGATGTCGGCCTGTACGCGGAGCTGGTCGAGATCATCGAACGACACGGTACGGTCCTCACCGAACACGTCGGGGTGGAGGATATCGAGGCGAAAGAGGAGGCGGAGGGGCTTTCCGACGCCGACATCCACGATCAGGACGTCGCCTGGCTCCGACAGGCCGACTGTCTCGTAGCCGAGGTGTCGACGCCCAGTCTGGGCGTCGGCTACGAAATCGCCAGAGCGGTTGAGGGGGAAACGCCCGTACTCTGTCTGTACCGTCCCGCGGCGGATCACGACCTCTCCGCGATGATCCGCGGCAGCGACGCCATCAGCGTCCTCGAGTACGAGACGCCCGCGGACGTCGAGTCGGAACTCGAGGCGTTCGTTCAGCGGCACCGCTGATCGGTACACCCGGTGTGAATACCTGGGACCGCATACCGATCGAGAGTCGAAAATTCGAATCGGACCGATCAGTCGATCGTAACCTCGACCTCGAGGATCCCGAGGTACGGCGGTGCGTTGCCGCCGCTCTGGCGCAACTCGGTCGCGCTCGAGCCGATGTAGTCGTAGAACTCCGAGGGACTTTGCGGGATCACCGGCGTCCCGTCGTCGCGCTTGAGGTACGCCGGGGCGTCGGTTCGCTCGATACGGTCGACGCGCTCCTCCCAGTCGCTGCCGGCGTAGAGGAAGACGCCGAAGGAGAAGCGACCCGCGGCGAGCGCGTCGTGTTTCGTTTCGAACATCGTCGCCTCCTCGGTCTTGTACTCCTCGTCGCTCACCCACGCGAGCGCCGCCACGCCGTCGGCCTGCAAGAGGTAGAGATCCCAGCCGAGTTGGGCGTCGAACACGGCCCAGGTGTTTCGCGGACCGATCGTGTCGACTTCGACGCTAAACGCGGGGCGACTCCGCGACGGCTCGTGGATGAAGGTCGCGTCGTACCCCGGCGCGCGGATGCCCCGGTCGTGATAGACGACGCCGTCAACGGGGATGTCCACGTCGAGATTTTCCACGATCTCTCTGACGGAGAACGCGCCCTCGTCCTCTAAGTGGTCGACGAACGTGGGGAACCGGGAGACCGTCTTCCACGGTCGGTCGTCGGGTTGGCTCATGGCTGGCGGCCTCCGGTGACCCGTTCGCACCGCTGGACGCGGCAGCCCTCCCGCTTCCGTCCGGTGTCGGCAGTGTCGCTCATACGGTCACGAAGGAGGGCAGCGCGGATTAGTGTTTTCGACTGTAGCTCCAGCCCGCTGCAGCCAGGCCGGAGCGACACGCCTTTTTGACAGCGCCGGGCAGGTATGAACATGGATCCAAAGCGGGAGCTTACGAGCGTCGACCTCGCTGCCCTCGTCGGGGAGTTCGGTGCCTACGAGGGGGCCAAGGTCGACAAGGCCTACCTCTACGGCGACGATCTCGTCCGACTCAAGATGCGGGACTTCGATCGGGGTCGTCTCGAACTCATCATCGAGGTGGGCGAGGTCAAACGCGCCCACACGGTTGCCCCCGAGCGAGTGCCGGACGCCCCGGGCCGACCGCCGCAGTTCGCGATGATGCTTCGGAATCGTCTGTCTGGGGCCGACTTCGCCGGCGTCGAGCAGTTCGAGTTCGACCGCATCCTCGAGTTCACGTTCGAGCGCGAGGACGGCACCACCCGGATCATCGTCGAACTGTTTGGACAGGGGAACGTCGCCGTCACCGACGGCGAGTACGAGGTGATCGACTGCCTCGAGACCGTTCGCCTGAAGTCGAGGACGGTCGTTCCGGGGTCGCGCTACGAGTTCCCCGACAGCCGGACGAACCCGTTGACGGTCTCCCGCGAGGTGTTCGATCACGAGATGGAGGAGTCGGACACCGACGTCGTCCGTACGCTTGCGACCCAACTCAACTTCGGCGGCCTCTACGCCGAGGAGATCTGCACCCGCGCGGGCGTCGAGAAGGCGATGGACATCAGCGACGCCGGCGAGGACGTCTACGACCGACTCTACGAGGCGATCGAACGGCTGGCGCTCGATCTGCGAAACAGTAATTTCGATCCGCGACTCTACTTCGCGGACGAGGGCGAGGACGGCGATGACAGCGAGGATGGCGGAGAGAACGAAACGGGAGACAACGGCGACTCGAGTCCGGAGCGCGTCGTCGACGCGACGCCGTTCCCGCTCGAGGAACACGTCGAACTGCCCTCGGAGCCGTACGACACCTATCTGAGCGCGCTCGACGACTATTTCTTCCGGCTCGAACTCGAGGAGGAAGGCGAACCGGACCCGACCGACCAGCGCCCCGACTTCGAGGAGGAGATCGCCAAACAGGAACGCATCATCGAGCAACAGCAGGGGGCGATCGAGGGCTTCGAGCAGGAGGCCGACATGCTGCGCGAGCAGGCGGAGTCGCTGTACGCCGAGTACGGCCTGGTCGACGACATCCTCTCGACGATTCAGGAGGCGCGCGCCCAGGACCGGCCCTGGGACGAGATCGAGGAGCGCTTCGAGGCCGGCGCGGAACAGGGGATTGAGGCCGCCGAGGCGGTCATCGACGTCGACGGTAGCGAGGGCGTCGTGACCGTCGACGTCGACGGCGAGTACATCGATCTCGAGACCACACAGGGCGTCGAGCAGAACGCCGACCGACTCTACACCGAGGCCAAAGCCGTCGAGGATAAAAAGGAGGGGGCGCTTTCGGCCATCGAAAACACCCGGAAGGATCTCCAGGAAGCCAAGCGTCGTCGCGACCAGTGGGAGGCCGACGATGGCGAGGACGAGGGAGACGACGCGGACGAGGAGGAGCGCGAGGATCGAGATTGGCTCTCGATGCCCTCCGTTCCGGTCCGCGAGAACGAGCCCTGGTACGACCGGTTCCGCTGGTTCTACACCAGCGACGGCTACCTCGTGATCGGTGGACGCAACGCCGACCAGAACGAGGAGTTGGTGAAAAAGTACCTCGAGCCCGGCGACAAAGTGCTCCACACGCAGGCCCACGGCGGCCCCGTCACCGTCCTAAAGGCGACCGATCCGAGTGAGGCGTCCTCCTCGGACATCGAACTGCCCGAAACGAGCATCGAGGAGGCCGCCCAGTTCGCCGTCTCCTACGCGTCGGTCTGGAAGGACGGCCGCTACGCGGGCGACGTCTACGCGGTCGACTCCGACCAGGTCACGAAGACGCCCGAGAGCGGGGAGTACCTCGAAAAAGGTGGCTTTGCGATCCGCGGCGACCGAACCTACTACGACGACACGCCCGTCGGAGTCGCGGTCGGCATCCAGTGTGAACCATATACGCGCGTTATCGGCGGGCCGCCGTCGGCCATCGTGGATCAGGCGGCGACGACGATCGAACTCGAGCCCGGTCGCTATGCGCAGGCCGACGCGGCCAAACGGATTTATCGACGGTTCCGCGAGCAGTTCGAGGACGAGTCGTTCGTCCGCAAGATCGCCAGCCCGGATCGCATTCAACACTTCATGCCACCGGGCGGGAGTCGGATCGCTGAGGAGTGACTGGTCGGTGAGCCAGCAGTCCGGCGCGAAAGCAGCTATCGAACCGGGCTTAATGTTGTTATCTTGAGGGACTGTCGATCGTCCCGGTCCGAGACGCGGTCGGTTCGCCCGACCAAATCGCGTCTCGAGGATACGATCTTCGCTGCGGGAATGTCACCGCTACACCTCTAGGCGGTGTTATAGCATGGCTAGTGTTTTTTCTCGACAAGGGTGGGGAGAATGGTACCGAAGCTCATGAGTGAGACATCAACTAATGCGAAAATGCCCCTTCACCTGTCCGACGCCGCCCTCGACCGACTCGATGGGGACGACGCCATCTGCCTGGTCGACGGGGAGCATTATCCGCCAGTAACGACGGCAACGCTCGAGGCACTCGAAGCGAACGACGCGGTTGTCTCCGGACTCGTCTTTCTGGGTGGGACCGAAAAAATCGAAGACCCGACGGAGGCGTTAGCAGCAACCGGAACTGCCGCCGAAATCTATACCCCGGACGGTGACGTTCTCGACGCGATCGAACGGGCGATTCTCGAACAGGACCCGTCGCTCGTCGTCGACCTGTCGGACGAACCGGTCGTGACCTACGAGGATCGATTCGAGATCGCATCGATGATCTTAACCCACGGCGTCGACTACATCGGTGCGGATTTCGTCTTCGAGAGCCCGGAGGCGAACGACGTGCTCGAACAGCCGAGTCTCTCAATCATCGGGACGGGAAAACGGATCGGAAAGACCGCTGTGAGCGTCTCGATCGCCCGGACGATGGACGAGGAGGGATACGATCCGACGATTGTTTGCATGGGCCGTGGTGGGCCGCCCGACCCGGTCGTCGTCGACACGAGCGAGCGAACGATCGACGCGGATGCGCTCATCGAACTGGCGGAACGCGGGGAACACGCCGCGTCGGACTACCTGGAGGATGCGCTGCTCGCCGACGTGCCCACCGTCGGCTGCAGGCGGTGTGGTGGCGGAATGGCGGGCAATCCCGTCGCCTCGAACGTGGTCGCTGGAGCCGAGCGGACGGCCGACCTCGCCGACGGCTTCGTCATCATGGAAGGGTCGGGTGCGACGATGCCCCCGGTCGAGACGGACGCGAGGATCGCCCTCATCGGGGCGGCCCAGCCGCTCGAGCACATTCTACAGTACTTCGGGCAGTATCGCGTGCAAACGTCGGATCTGGCGGTGGTGACGATGTGCGAGGAACCGCTTGCAAGCGACGAGAAGGTACGACGAATCGAGGAGGGGATCACCAGTATCGCCCCGGATATCGAGTATCTACTGACGACGTTCAGACCGGAGCCTGACGAGGACATCGCCGGACGATCGGTCTTCGTCGCCACGACCGCACCGGAGTCGATCGCACCCACTATCGAAACGACTCTCGAGGAGGAGCACGGCTGCGACGTCGTCGGCCTCAGTACCAACCTCTCGAACCGGCCCAAACTCCGGACAGATCTGGACGACGGAATTGGCGATGCCGACGTGTTGCTCACCGAGATCAAAGCCGCCTCGATCGACGTCGCCGGGCGATACGCGAAGGAGAACGGACTGGAAATCGTGTTCATGCACAACGAAGCGACGCCGATCCGCGGGAGCGTCGACAGCTTGGATTCGGGGGTGGTCTCGCTCTGTGAACGAACGCTTGCCGACCACAGCCCGAACGAATGACGGACGTACTCAAAGACGGGAACAAACATCCGTTCTCGAAGGGACTGCTTGCCACCTCGCTGGCGATCACCGGATTACCACTGGAGGAACGATACGAGATCGTCAGGGAGATCGATTGCGAACTCGATCGGGTCGAGGTCGTCCACTCGAGGGAGATCCAACAGCTGGTGCAACGGAAACTGCAAGAGAGAGGATTGCAAAGAGAGGAGAAATTTTACAGGGTAACCAGACAGCTGTCGGAGCTGGAGAAACCGCTGTTTATCCTGCTGGGCGGCACCGCAGGGATCGGCAAGTCGACGCTCGCCATCGAACTCGCTCACCGACTCGACATCAATAGGATCATCGAAACCGACACTGTCCGCGAGATCATGCGAAATATGGTATCGACGGAACTGGTCCCGTCCCTGTACCGGTCCAGTTTCAACGCCGACGAAACGGTGAAAGCCGACCTGGTGGATGACCCCCTCATCTACGGGTTCAATCAGCAGGTCAACGTCGTGAGTACAGGGGTCAAGCCGGTCATCGATAGGGGCATCGAAGAGGGCGTGAACTCGATCGTCGACGGCGTCCACGTCGTGCCGGGATATCTGGGGATGAGGGATCGGGACGACTGTCATACCTTTCGGTACGTTCTCGAGGTGCCGGATGAAGGGGAACACGGCAGACGGTTTCAGACCAGAGCGAACACGAGCAACAGGAACGCCGGACGGTACCTCGAGAACATCGAGGACATCCGGACGCTTCAGGAGTACATCGTCGAGGAAGGGAGACGGAACGGAGCGACGATTATCACCAACGAGAATATGGAACAGACGATCGAGGAGATCATAGACGACGTGACGACCGAACTGGAGCCGCTAGTGGCATCTTCAGCTTGACATGGAGCGTCGAATCCAGTCGTGGCGGTTGGTTCGGCCCTGCAGTCACCGACTGAGAAGCGACGAATCGACTCGGGGGATCTTCCAAATGCCGCCGACGGCGACGAAGAGACGAACGACACCTACGGACGATGCACGTCCGCTCGCACGATCGCACACTGAC
The DNA here is from genome assembly GCF_000383975.1 of Natronorubrum tibetense GA33. Classification (NCBI taxonomy): domain Archaea; kingdom Methanobacteriati; phylum Methanobacteriota; class Halobacteria; order Halobacteriales; family Natrialbaceae; genus Natronorubrum; species Natronorubrum tibetense. The sequence continues at coordinate 2,873,301 of NZ_KB913017.1, forward strand.
AATTCACAGCAGGAATGGTAGTTGCAGATCTCCACGTACACACGACGAACTCGGATGGAACCCTAACGCTTTCGACGCTTCCCGAAGCCGCTGAACGGGCTGGCGTCGAGGCAGTTGCAGTCACCGATCACGATCGGGTCCATCCCGATCTGGATCGTCCGCTGACCAGTTGTGACGGAATCGAAATCGTCCACGGCATCGAACTGGGCGTGACAACCGGAACGCTGCGCGTCGACCTGCTCGGCTACGGCGTCCGGCGATCGGAGCGTCTGCAGGAACTCCTCGAGACGGTACAAGCGAACCGGGTCGAGCGCGCACGACAGATTGTGGCCGGCGTCGAGGACAGACTCGGCGTCGAGTTAGATATCGACGTCGAACCCGGAATCCATCGGACGCACATCGCCCACGCGATCGACCGCAGCGACGCGCCGTACGATTACCGACGCGCCAGAGACGAACTCATCGGAGACGGCTGTCCGTGCCACGTCTCGCGGACGGTTCCCGGATTCGATCGCGGACGACGCGTGCTCTCGGAGGCCTGTGCACTGGTCGGACTCGCACACCCGCTGCGGTACCCCGATCCGGAGCGCGCACTGGCGCTATCCGCGGACCTCGACGCCGTCGAACTCGCCTATCCTTACGACCGGGCCGTCGACGTCGAACCCGTCGTGGCGGCGATCGACGACCACGACCTGGTGCCGACGGGTGGGAGTGACGCCCACGACGACCGACTCGGACTTGCTGGGGTGGACCGAGCAACCTACGATCGTGTTCGATCGAGAATACTGGATTGAGGCGGTCTGGGTAACAGACCGAGCAACCCCGATACGGGTCGCGGTCGCCCCGGTCGTGGCGTACTGCAGTCAGGCGTTGCTTCCCCGCGTTAGTCATACAGTTAGTTATTATCGCTCACGGCTGCTACTGGAGCGCAGTGGAGGTCTATATACTCCTCCCTTTGACTCATATACAGCGTTATCTACTCCCGTTGTTTTCTGAAACGTGTGGCGAAGGCCGTGGTTGATCGGTGGAACGAACAGTCGCCGATTGTAGCGGAGCCCCAACACTCGAGAGGCGTCCGAACTGAGACGGATAGACCAGCCGAATCGGGCTGTCAGTGCTGGCTACCGATGTTACACCACTGCAAAAAGCGTGGACGATCGAACGTCGAGAGTCATCCGTCCTCAGTGACGATCCATACAGCAACCGCCGCATCGGTCCGGGCCGGCGTCGAACCCCCACAACCCACACAAAAATGAGGAATACTCGCTCACGAGCCAGCCGATCGCCAGTCGTAATGAATCCCTACGCTGCCGTCGACTGGGAGACCACCGACCAGTGTCTCTCCCAGTTTCACCTCCACGAGCCGCGAAACTGGATCGATCCGGAGTCGGCCACTCACGACCCAGCCGGCGAGATAGCCGACGGCGGGGATCAAGAGCGATCCTCGCCCGGGGATCTCATCGACAAGTACCAGTTCGCCGGCTACAGTGCCCTCGCCGTGACCGAACACGAGTACTACGTCGACGGGACCAAGCACAAAGGCGAGCCCTTCTTCGAGGACCTCGACGTGACCAGCTGGCCGTGGTCGCAGTGGGAGCGAAACGGAGGGACAGGCGACATGATTCCGATACAGGGTGCCGAGCTGCGCGGAACCGTCGAGGGTATCGACGAGCGCCACGATATCGTGAGTCTCGGAACCGATCTCGGACACGGTCGCGGACAATCCCTCCTGCAAGTCGCCACCGAAATCGATGAGCGTGGTGGCGTCTCGTTTCTCCCACACCCGGGGCGATACCCCCAGCCCGAAGGTCTCGAAGCCTACGTGGAGTTGTTCGAGCGGGTCGAAACCGTACTTGGTGTCGAGGCGTTCAACGCGCGAGACCGGTATCCAGGTTGCCGGAACATCTGGGACGAGCTACTCGTCGAGTTCGGATCTCGACGACCGATTTGGGCGTTCGCAAACGACGATTATCACGCCAGGCCACGGTCGCCGGAAAACGAGCGATTCGATCGCTCTCGAACCGTACTGTTACTCGAGGAACGATCGCCGGCGGGCGTCATCGACGCGTTGCGGGCTGGCCGAACTTACGTTCAGTACAACGGAGACAGTATCGCCCCGGCAATCGACTCGATCACCGTCGACGACGGTCGCGCTCGCGTCGCGTCGCCGGAGGCGACGTCGGTTCGGTGGATCGGTGACGGCGACCCAATTGACACCGGAACCACCCTCTCGCTGAGGGACGTGTCGAGCACGTACGTTCGCGCTGAAGCGTCCGTGCCGGGTGGCGCGGTAAGCTGCACACAACCACTGTTTCTCTCCTGAGACGGTCTATTCTGGATAGTCTGGCTGATCCCTTCGCCAGGCCGTTGGAACGGCGTTTGTGCGATCGCTGTCGACTCAGTCCGACTCCCCGTCGCCGGCTGCCTCGACGCGATCGGCGTGCTTCTCGAGGTCGGCCGCGAGCGTTCGGGCCTGCTCGGGGGTCAACTCGAGTTCCTCCATGTGTGCAGGGAGGTGTTCTTCGGTCATGTTGTCGAGTTCGAACTGCAGTCGAACGCAGTCGGGAACTTTTCTATCTGAAGTTGCGTTCGCGACGGCGAACGCCTCGGTTTCGAACTCTTGGCCCTTGGCAACGGCGTCGACGAGGTCGAGCGTCGTGTACGCGTTGACCTTCATCAGTCGGTCGGTCATACTGGAACGGAGTGGACGAACGCACTTAGACGACTCGAGACCGGCACCGCCGAAGCAATCAGTAACCCGGTTCGGCGTTGCTCAGTCATCCGACGGAATCGGCGTTCCGTCGCCGCGAGCGGGCGCGGGACTCTCGTCTAAGCTGTCCTCCTCGGCGTAGGGGTACCACGTTCGCTTCGTGTTGTGCATGAACGGATCCTCGTAGTCCGTCTCCTCGGGTTCGATCAGTTCGGCGAGTTCCTCGTCGTCGCGGTCGGCGACGAACTCACGGAAGCTCTCGGTCCCGTCTCGAGCCTCGGCGAAGTTCTCGAGCAGGTTCGCGATCGCACCGGGGACCTCGTCCGCCGGGACCCGTTCGGTGACCCACGAGGCGAACTGGGGCTCCTCGCCGAGGCCGCCGCCGAGGCCGATGTCGAGTGCCTCGACCGGTTCGCCGTTCTTGCGCGTCTTCATGCCGCGCAGCGAGACGTCGGCGATCTGGGGCTGGGCGCAGGAGGCCGTACAGCCCGACAGGTGGATGTGGAAGTTCTCGACGCCGTCGGGGAGGCTGACGTTCTCGGTCAGCCAGCGGCCAAAGCGGACCTGCCGATTTTTCGTCTCGACGATCGAGAGCGAGCAGAACTCGGTACCCGTACAGGCGATGGAGCCGCGCTGGAAGGGGTGGGGGTCTGGACTGTAGTCCTCGAGCACCGGCACCTCGCGCAGGTCGTCGACGCTCTCCGTGGGGACGTCGGTAAGGATGATGTTCTGGCGCTGGGTGAGTCGAACCTCGCCCGAACCGTGTTCCTCGGCTGCGTCCGCGAGCGCGTAGCCGTCGTCGACGCCGATCCGGCCGACGAGGACGTTCAGTCCGACGTAGTAGTTGCCGTCGACCTGCTCGTGGACGCCGACGTGGTCGTGTTTGCCGTCGGCCTCGCCCGCGTTGTAGGAGTAGGAGTCCCGGAGGTCTTCGCCCGCGGTCTCGAGTTCGAAGTCGATGTACTCCTCCTGGAGCGTCTCGCGAAGCTTCTCCGGCCCCCACTCGTCGACGAGGAACTTGATTCGCGCGTTGTATCGGTTCTCGCGGTCGCCGTGATCGCGGAACAGCGCCGAGATGCCGCCCGCGACCTCGACGGCCTGTTCCGGCGTAGCGAAGACGTCGATGTTCCGAGCGAAGCGCGGCTCGTTGCGCGAGAGGCCGCCGCCGACGCGGACGTTGTAGCCGGTTACCGACTCGCCACCGTCGGACTCGTCCGACGAGCCTCCGGCTTCGCCGGAGACATCGATCTCCTTTTCGGCGGGCTCGAACGCCAGATCGTTGATGTCGCCCTGTCCGCAGCCCTCGTCACAGCCCGTTACCGAGACCTTCCACTTGCGCGGCAGGTTCGAGTGCGCCTCGTTCTCCTTGAACGTGTCGTGCAGTTCGGTCGCGAGCGCGTCGGCGTCGACGTGCTCGTGTTTGTCCTTGCCGGCGACCGGACAGCCGACGATGTTCCGCCAGGAGTCACCGCAGGCTTGGACCGTCGAGAGGCCGACATCCTCGAGTTGGTCGAAGATTTCCGGGACGTCCTCGAGACGGATCCAGTGCAGTTGAATCGCTTGTCGGGTCGTCACGTCGAGCCAGCCGTTGCCGAACTCGGGGTTTGCGGCGGGCCCGCGGGAGAACTCGTCCGCGATTTCGACGAGACGTCGGAACTGTCCAGGCTCGAGGACGCCCCCCGGCGGACCGATCCGCATCATGAAGTACGACTCCTGGCCGGCTCGCTGGTGGTACAGCCCGTACCACTTGAACCGCTCGAACCAGGCGTCCTGTTCGTCGTCCGGGATCGACTCCCACCCTTCCTCGGCGAAGTGCTCGATTTCGGCGCGGATGTCGGTCCCGTAGAGTTCGTCCTTCCACTGCTCGACGTCGGTAGGCATTGGATCCGTTATATGGTGGGGTCGTATAAGCCCCTCCGCCTGTCGTCAGTTTACCCCGGCTCTCACCGGTTCCGGACGCCTTTGCCAGTATCGGTCAGCACCGTCTTAGCGCTCGGGCTCTACGAGTGACTGGACGCCTTCGGGGCCGTACGGTTCGAACTCGCCGCCGACGATGCGTCCGATGGGCAACCGATCGATCGAATCGCGAGTGCCGCAGTCGAGACACTGTCCGACGGCGTCCGCGGTCACGATCGAGCCGTCGACGCCGACATCGACGAAGCCTTCCAGGAGAATGTACGCGGGTTCGCAGTCACAAAAAACGCCTCGAGAGAGGGTCCAGACGTCGCTCACGCTCACCTGGCGACTGTCGTTGACGCTGATCCACGCGCCGTCGTCGAGCGTTCGCAATGCGATCGTCATACGACCGGTTGGGCCGCGACGGGTCTCCATCCGTCGACCAGGGCAATGCTTACCGACTCGAGGACGCAAGTGTAGCCGAAAATGGCACGAGGGCGGTCGGTTCATTGACGACTGCACGAACCGAGATAGCGGATAGTATTTCCGATATGTCTGACCGGTTGGTTCGAGATGGTGCAGTTCGTCGCCGGCACGAGCACGAATTCGTCGGGGAGGAGGGTCTCGTCGATTTCTGGACGAGAATCCGTTTGGCTACACCTCACGTTGTGCCGTAACGGCACCTGCAAGGGAGTCGCGAGAGACGCTACTCGAGAGAAGCGAGGGACGCCCCTCGAGTCAGGCTGCACGTGCCGGGCCCAGGTCTACACCGCCGACGGTAGACGCGTCGAGCATGGTCGAACTGGACACCGACACCGAGACCGATCTCGAACTGGGCAAGGCTACGATCGTCTACGAGACCGCGACCGGCGATCTCGAGCGAGCCACCGTCGACAACGACCACATCGCCTACTTCCAGGGCCACTGGCTGTTCGCCTACGGCACCGATGAGGACGGCAACGACGTGGTGCGGCGCGTACCGAAAGAGCGCGTTCGGCTCGTTGAACGCTCCGTCGAGGAGATCGAGGAGACGTTCGAGACGGCCGTGGACAAGACGAAAGGAAAACTCGAGGATCTCGTCGACTGAACGGATCGCACGGCTTCGAAGCACTGCTGTCGGCGAACTCGCATTTTACGGCTGTTCGTCGATTCTTCCACGCCGACGACTGCCGTTCTCGCGGTTAGTTGTCGATCTCGCCGCCGTCGGCCTCCGCGTTCGCGTCGATTCGGTCGGCCCAGCGTTGCTGGCTCTCGTCGTAGGACGCACCCACTGCGATCAGGAAGCCGATGATTGCCGTGACGACGGCAATGGCGCCGACGGCGACGATCGCGATCGGGAGGACCGCCCCCTCGAGGACCTGTGCGGAGGTTAGCAGCGAGACCGCCGTCACGGCCGCGATGAGGGCGAGCAGGCGGCCGAAGCGGCCGGTGTCGAATCCGGACCCGGATGTGTCAGTGTCGGTATCGGTACTCGTGTCGCGGTCCAACAACTCGTTCAGGATCCCGTCGTACTCGTCATCGCTCGAGACGTTGCCCAGCGAGTGAATCGAGTGGGAGACCCACAGTCCCGCGGTGAAGTTGAGCAGGGCGACGAACGAGATGAGGCCGATCTCTCCCTGAATAAACAGTCCCGCGAGGACTGCGTTGACGAACGCGAGGACCATGACCGCGTGAACCGCAAGCGAGCGCGTGCCGAAGTCTTCGAAGAGCTGGACGTGTGCGAGTTTCATACATTCTATTGGCTCCCCAGGGTCATAGCGTGCGTCCCTAACTATGCCACTCAGTACCAATCGTGACTGTAGCGGAGTCCGATACGAACTGCAGTCGGGCCTCCTGCGAGATAGACTGGTGCCGTCTAGATCGCTTGAGGGACCGACTCGAGCTTGTTGCTAGCTTCTCTGATTTAATACAATTGGCCTAGCATACTAGTTACGGTACTAGAGGCTGCTGTTATTACACGGGTCGTAGCATGCGGTGCCATGTGTCTTGACTGCGCTGGACGTGACACAGCTGCGTCGAACGGGCACCGAAACGATCGCTCCGAAACGGCACGGACGGACGACGACGGACGGTGGAAACGACGGCGGTTCCTGCAGGCAACCGGTGTTGCCGCGGGAACCGGAACCCTTCTCGGCACCCAGTCCGGCCGAGTAACGGCATCACACACCGAGTGTGACGCCGCGGACAGATGGGTCGAAGCGGCGAATCACAGTGCGCGGGACCACGGCATCGACTGGATCGTCATCCACGTGACCGCGGGCGCCTATCAGGGCGCGCTGAACACGCTGACCAGTTCGGATTCGGGTGTGAGCTCTCACTACCTCGTGAAGAACTACGACTGGACCGAGGGACCGTCGGCGGGCCACGTCGATCAACTCGTCCACCACGATCGCGCGGCCTGGCACGCTCGATACATCGCCAACCACCGATCGATCGGGATCGAACACGAGTGGTTCGACGACAACGGCATCACCGACGCGTGCTACGAGTCATCCGCGGATCTCGTCCGCTGTATCGCCGACATGCACGACATTCCCCTCGAGTTCTACACGAGTAAGACGTGCATTCAGAACGAACCCGGCGGCATCATCGGCCACACGCACGTCCCGGACGGTGACTGCAACACCTTCGATCACGGCGGCCGAACCTGTCCGTACCCCGATTGGGATATGGATCACTTCGCAGACCTCGTCCGCGACAGCGACGGTGGTGGCGGTGGTGGCGACACGTTCGAGATGGGCGACGACGTCGTCACGACGACCGACCTCAACGGTCGCGAGCAGCCGTGTCTCAACGACGACGTCGTGCTGACGCTCTCGGAGGGGACCCAGGCCGAGGTGATGAACGGTCCCGAACAGTGTGACGACATCACCTGGTGGGGGCTGTACGTGCCGTCGGCCAACGAGTGGGTCTGGTGCTCCGAAAATTACCTCGCGCACGCCTGAGGACTCCTCCACTCGCGGGTCAGCTTTCGAGTTGCGATTCGAAGACGCTAGCGCTACCGTCGGATTCGTCACGCACTTACCGACCCCTCGAGAAGGGCCGGGTATGCAGATCAAAGACCGGGAGCAGGTCGAGGGCGGCCGCGAACGGGTCACCGTCGTCCCCGAGAGCGTCGACGACCTCTGGCACCTGCAGTACGTCCTCGAGCCCGGCGACCGCGTCGCGGGCGACACGACCCGGCGGATTCAGCGCAACGACGACCAGATGCGCGATACGGGCGGCGAGCGCGAACCGATGTGGGTCGCCATCGCCGTCGACGATATCGAGTTTCACAAGTTCGCAAACCGGTTGCGCGTGGGCGGCGAAATCGTCGCCTGCTCGCGCGAGGACCAGTTAGGGTTTCACCACACGCTGAACGTCGAGGAGCGCGAGGAGCTTTCGATCGAGAAGTACTTCAAGCCGGACCAGGAGGCCCGACTCGAGGAGGCTGAGGAGGCCACCGAGAACCCCGACGTCGCCATTGCGACCGTCGAGGAGGGACAGGCCCACGTCCACACGGTCGCCCAATACGGCACCGAGGAGCGGGCGACGATCACCGGGACGACCGGGAAGGGGGAGTACTCTCGCGGGCGCTCGGAGCTGTTCTCGGAGCTCGCGGACGTCCTCAAACGCCAGGACGTCGACGCGATCATCCTCGCCGGCCCCGGCTTTACGAAACAGGACGCCCGGAAGTACATCGAGAACAACGAGCCCGAGGTCGCCGAGAGAATTACGATGGTCGACACGGCCAGCGTCGGCGACCGTGGCGTCCACGAGGTGCTCAAACGCGGCGCCGTCGCGGACGTCCAACAGGAGACTCGAATCGAGAGCGAAGCCGAATACATCGACGAACTCACGCGACGCATGGCCGAGGGCGCGAAAGCCGCCTACGGCCCCGAACAGGTAAAGCAGGCCGCCGAGTTCGGCGCGATCGAACGCCTGCTCGTCCTCGACGATCGACTGCAGAAAGAGCGCGGTCCCGACGGCGAGTGGGCTATCAGCGTCGACGAGATCGTTCGCACGACCGAACAGAAAGGCGGCGACGTGACGGTGTTCTCGAGCGAGTTCCCGCCGGGCCAGCAGCTGTCGAATCTCGGTGGGATCGCGGCGCTGTTGCGATATCGACTCGAGTAACGGCGACAAATTGACGGCCGGTTCTCCGTCAGTCCGATTCGGGCCGCAACTGGTCGCTCGCTTCGATCAGCTGGATCAACACGGACGCGAACAGCGAGTCGGAACTCCAGATCGCGGTCTCGCTCCCGTCGTCGTCGACCACGCTCAGCAGAATGCTCTCCCCGTCGACGACGACGACCCGTCCGGATCGCTGGTCGCCCTCGCGGAAGTCTGGCGGCGTCTCGGTCGTGATGCCATCGATCGCGTCGAACTGGTCTCGGATCTCGTCAGTCCGACTGATGACGAGGACAGAGACGCCGTCGGCCGCACGCTCTCGGATGGTTCGTTCGATGGACTCCGTGACGAACGTCGGCAGTCGCGTCCCGAAGATGATCCGATTTTCGGCCTGTGAGAGGAGATCGACGACGCGGCTGTCGACTCGGTCGCGGCTGCGGACGGTCCAGAGGTCCTCCTGGGTCTCTTCCGTCGACGACTCCTCTTTGACCCCCTCGACGTAGTCGAACGCCCGTTCACGTTCGCGTTCGAACCGCTGTTCGAGCGTGTTTCGGGCCTCCTCGATGCTGACCGGTCGGTACCGGATCGGACTCGACTGCTGGACCTCGAGCAAGCTTCGTTCCTCGAGACTCTCGGCGACGCTGTACACCTGCGAGCGAGGCACGTCGGTGACGTTGGCGACGTCCCGTGCGGTTCCGGACCCCAGTCGATGTAAGGCGATGAACACCTTCGCCTCGTAGCTGGTGAGTCCGAGTCGTTCGAACGCGTCGACGGCCTCACTCTCGTCGTCAGTCACGGCTGGTCACTCCTCATCGTCTCTCGCGTCGTTCGGTATTTCGGTTTCGGTCTGTCTCTCGGTGCCCCCGTCGCTCGCGGTCGGCGTTCCGGCAACCGACCCCGAGGTCTCGAAGGAAACGTCCGGACCGAAGTACCGCGTCCAGAGCACCAGCAGCGTCGGGAGGACGATCACGCTTGCGAGGAACGAGTACGCGATCGTCAGCCCGGTGATAATCCCGAACTGCCGGAGCACGGGGAGGATGGCGAAGGCGAGCGTCCCGAAGCCGCCGATAGTCGTCGCCGCACTGCCGAGCAGCGCACCGCCGGTCCCCGTCACGGTCGTGTGCATCGCGTCCCAAACGTTGCCCTGTCGCTCGAGTTCGAGCGTGTAGCGAGCACTGACGTGGATACTGTAGGCGACGCCGAGCCCGATCGTGAGGCTCGTGATCATCCCCGTCAACACGTTGAACGGCATGTCCAGCAGGTGCATCGTCCCCAGGATCCAGCTAACCGCGAACGCGACCGGCAGTAGGGTTACCGTGCCGAGCGTCGCGCTGTTGCCGGTCAGCCAGTAGGCCGCCGTCAGGAAGCCGAAGACGGCGACGAGCGTGATCATCAGGCTCTGCAAGACGGTGTCGAGCAGGTCCTGTTCGACGATGTAGCTGACAATCGGATCGCCCGTCGCGATGGCGTTGAGTTCGCCGTCGCCGGCGTTGAGGTTCCGCTGGTCGCCCGTGCCGTCGACGTCGATAGTACCCGCGATGGCTCGCATCTCGTCGGTCGTGTCGGCGAAGCTGGCGTCACCCTGCGTCGAGATGAGCAGTCGGGCCGACTCGTAGTCGCCGTCGTCGGTACGGTGGAGGACAGTACTCGCAGCGTCCTCATTGGCTTCGAACAGTTCGTCGTACAGTTCCGCGAGGTTCTCGTTGGGGACGCCGTCGCCGTCGGTCGCGGCCTGATACGACTCGTTGAACGACTCGTTCTGTGCGGCCGTCTCCTCCATCACCGAAATCGGCCCCTGCACGTCCGCTTCGCCGTTTGGAAGCGTGTAGACGGTACTGCTCTCCGCAGCTTCGTCCTGGGCGTCCGATAACTGCCGCAACGCGTCGTCGTCGGTTATATCACCTTCGACGAGTATCTGGGCCTGCGTGTCCTCCCGCTGGAAGTTCTCGTTGACGAACTCGAGGTCGTCTGCGGCCTGATACTCTCCGGGGGCCATCCCAGCCGGCAGGTGTTCGGTCCAGGCCGGCGGGCTCTCCGCGAGGAAGTCCTCTTCGTCGAAGCTCGTGTCGACCTGCGTCGCACCGTAGACGCCGCCGGCGGTGAGCAACAGCGCGGCGATCAGGACGATGACCGGAATCTTTCGCGCCGCGGTCGATCCCAGCGTGAGGACGTTGGTGAACCCCCCCTCGCCGGTCCCGAACGCGCGCTTTCGGCGACTCATTCCGCGCGACTCGAGGAAGGAATCGATCTCGACTTTGAGGGCCGGGATCAACGCGCCGAAGATGATCAGCGCGGCGAGGATTCCGAACGAACTGATGACGCCGAACTCCCGAATGGGGCCGATGGGACTGACCAGGTTCGCGAGGAACCCGATCGCGGTCGTCGCCGTCACCCAGACGAGGGCGACGCCGACGCCTGCCAGCGCAATCGTCATCGAACCGCGGACGGTGCTCGAGACACCGTCGGCCTCACGTTGCTCGCGATGGCGCATGAAGACGTGTATCGCGTAGTCGATAGAGAGCCCGATTAGCAACACGGGCACCGCGATCATCATCTGGTTGAACGCGATGCCGGTCCAGCCCATGAAGCCGAACGTCCACACTAACACGGCACCGATTCCAGCGACCCCCAACGCGATGTCGAGTGGGTCCCGGTAGGCGACGACCAGCGCGACGACGACGAACAACAGCGCGAGCGGGCCGACGATGGCGAGGCTGTCGCCCATCGAACGGTCGATCTCGTCGGTAATAATGCCGATTCCGAAGACCATGTACTCCTGGTCTTGCTGGTTGGCAAGCTCACGGAGGTCGAGTTGGCTCTCGAGGGCCCGATCGCTTTCGCCGCCCATCTCCATCTGGCTAGCAGTCGTCTCCTGCGTGACCATCGTCATGCGGGCGTCGGCCTGGGTTGATCCGGGGTCGTACGAGGACGCCATGAAGCCGAGCGCCGCGGCGTCGTTGTCTCCATCGTCCGACAGCGTGTCGGTCAGGAGTTCCTCGAACTCCTCATCGTCGAGTTCTTCGAGGGCCTCGATCTGTTCGTCGAGCGACGGCTGCTCGCCGTCACCTTCTTGCAGCGCCTGTTGCTCTTCTTCGAACGCCTCGGAATCTTCCTCGAGTTGTTGGGAGTCTTCCTCGAGTTGTTCCTCGCGTTCTTCGAGCTCTTCGCTTCGTACCTCGAGTTCTTCGGGCGACGGCGCATCGGGATCGCCGGCCTCAAGTGCGGCTTGATCCGCTTCGAGTTCCGCGTAGTCTTCTTCGAGCGCCGCGCTTCGTTGTTCGAGTGCTTCACTTCGCTCCTCGAGTTCGGCGCCCTGTGCTTCGAGTTCAGCGGCCTGTTCCTGACTGATGGCCGTGATCGCGAGGATGTTTTCGACGCCGGTGATCGAGTCGTTCTCGACGAGCGTCTCGTTGACTGATTCGTTCGCGTGAATCACCTGTTGGAACTCGAGCGAATTGATCACTGACTCCTGCGTGAGGACGTTATCGCCACGTGCTATCACCTGAACCGACGTGGTGTTTTCGTCACCTTCAGACTCGAACCGCTCGTTGATATCCTCGAGCGCCTGCGCTTCGTCCGACTCGCTCTCGAACTGATCGAGCGAGGAGTCGTCGTCGACCATCGGCATTCCCGCACCGACGAGTGCCGTCGTCAGTAACAGGGCGAGAATGACGATCTTGGAGTGAGTCGTCACGATATCCGCGAGTCGATTCGGGAGACTCATCCGCTCACCTCTTCGAAATACGCCAACTGTGCATAGGGGACCATTCTGTTGTTATGATCCTACAAACTCGTGCTATATACCTGTTCGGATATGGGTGTCAGCGTGTATGTTATTCTTAGAAAAGAACACTTATGAGTGACCGTTCGTCGTGTCCGAAATAGCGAAGGATAGTGCTGAACGCGTCCGGATTCGTATTCGTATGCCAATTGTCACCTCGTTACTCGACCGAGATCGTCGTGAGATCCTCGGCGAACCGAACGTCCCCGTCGTAGTGAGCGGCGATCGATTCGAGCATCTCGTCGTGACGACCGTCGGTGTGGGGATAGAGGTGGGTCAGGTAGACGCGGCCGATCTCCCGGCCGGCCAACTCCTTGCCGAGGGTCTCCGGCGTGGGGTGGTTCGAGACGTCGACATCGTCGGGAAACGAACAGTCGTGGGCCAGAATCGCCGACCCTTCGGCGAAGTTTGCCAGCCCGGCGAAGGCCTCGCTGTCGCCGCTGAAGGTGAACAGATCGCCGAATCGGTAGGCCAGACACGGCAGCGAGTGGCGGGTCTCGTAGGCCGAGACGTCGAACCCCGCCACGGAGAACTCGCCGGGGACGACCTCGCGTACCTGCAGGTCGAGTTTCCCCTGCATGTACTCGTGGACCTCGAGTAAGTCGTCAAGCAGAGATTTCGTTCCCTGCGGGCCGACGATCTCGAGGTGTTCCTCGCCGGCGAGCCAGCGGGCTTTCATCAGCGGGAGCAGGTCGGCGACGTGATCCAGGTGGTGGTGCGTGAGCAGCACGGTCGAGACGTTCTCGTAGCCCACGCCGGACTGCTGGAGCCGGTGGAGAACTCCCGACCCGCAGTCGACGAGCAGGGTCCGGCCGCTCTCCTGGACGAGAATTCCCGTCTGGAATCGTTCCCCCGTCGGCATCGCGCTGCCGCTTCCGAGAAAGGTGACACGCATACCGGACACTCACACGCCCTGGCCGATAATACTACCCTCTTCGAAGCGAAGCGAACACCGATTCGGTCGCCCGATTGTCGGAGACGTTACCACGTCGGCGCTCGACGGTTACGGTATGCGCGCTGCAGTACTCGAGGCCTATGGCGAACCGCTGTCGATCGAGTCCGTCGATCCGCCCGACCTGGCCCCCCACGGGGTCGTCGTCGATGTCGACGCTTGCGGCATCTGTCGGAGCGACTGGCACGCCTGGCAGGGCCACGGCGAGTGGGCCGACGATCAGGTGCCGCTGGGGCAGATTCTCGGCCACGAGCCGGCGGGACGGGTCGCTCGAGTCGGTGAGCAAGTCGATACGCTCGAGGAAGGCGACCGCGTCGCGGTGCCGTTCAATCTGGGCGAGGGCTCGTGCTATCAGTGCCGGAACGGTCACGGAAACGTTTGCGAGGACGGTTACGCGCTGGGGTTCGAATCGAGCGTTCCCGGCGCGTTCGCCGAGCAGGTCCACGTCCCCCACGCCGATTTCAACGCCGTGGCGCTCCCCGAGGACGTCTCGGCGGAGGCCGTCGCCGCGCTCGGCTGTCGGTACGTGACCGCGTTCCACGCGCTCGCCCACCGGGCCAATGTCGACGCCGGCGACTGGATCGCCGTCCACGGCTGTGGCGGCCTGGGGCTGGCGGCCGTCCAGATCGCGAGCGCACTCGGTGCGCGCGTGATCGCGGTCGACGTCCGCGACGAACCGCTCGCGATGGCGACCGATCTCGGGGCCGAGGAGACGGTAAACGGAGCGAAACGCGAAGAAACCGGCGAGTCCGACGTCCCGGTCCTAATCGAGTCGATCACCGATGGGGGAGCTCACGTTTCCGTCGACGCACTCGGGCGCGCCGAAACCTGCCGCAACAGCGTGGACTGTCTCCGCATCCGCGGCACCCACGTCCAGATCGGGCTGACGACGGCCGCCGAAAAAGGCGAGGTGTCGCTGCCGATCGACGAGCTGACACGCTGGGACGTTACCGTCGTCGGCTCTCGAGGCATGCCGCCGTCGCGGTACGACGAACTGCTGCGGATGATCGACTCCGGCGCGCTCGAGCCCGAACGGCTGGTCACGAATCGCGTCTCGCTCGCGGACGTTTCCGACCGACTCGCGGCGATGAGCGAGTACGACACGCGCGGCGTCGAGGTCGTGACGGAGCTGTGACGGCGAGCTAGCGGTCCTGATCCGCTCTCATCCGAGTGCTGACGGCTCGGTCCGTCTGATCGAACAGGAACCGATCGTACGTCCCTTCGTACGATCCCAGCAGCGGTTCGTCGCTGGTCGTATCGATGCCGACGGTCCGCGAGTCGCTTCTGTCCGCGTACTCGGCGGCGGCATCGTTCGGATCGTACGCGGCGAACGTTACCTTGGTCTCGCTCACGTCGTAATCATAGAGGAGCACGTAGTGGGCCTCGAGTACGTTCTCGCCGGAGATCGTCACGCCCGCCGAGCCGAACTCGTCGATCGCCTCGCGAATCTCGTCGGCCTGCGATCGGTAGTCGATCCACTCGGGCCGAAGCAGCACACGCCGTCGGATCCACGACTCGAGGTCGGTGAACTGGCTCCGATGAAATCGCTCGACATCGTCGCGCACGGGCGACGAGTCTCGATCCTCGAGCGGATCGTTAACGTGTTCGATCTCGCTGGTCGACTTGCGGTCGACGGGACGGGCGGTCGGCTCCTCGAAATACCACTGCGCGGCCATCGCCATCCCGTAGCAGTATCCCTTCGTTCCGAACAGTCGGTTGGCGTTCGCGTAGAGCCGTTCGGCAACCGTTCGAATCTGCGTATCGGGAGCCACGCCCGTGGCGAACGACAGCTGATCGCCGAACGTTTCCTCCCAGGAGTCCGTCAGGGAGTCTTGAAGCTCGCTCTCCGAGACGAATGCACCCGGATCGGGGGCCGCGGGCGGCGTGGAATAGTTTTCGAATCCAAAGGCGTCGGTCGCCGGATCGAACGCGGCGTCGTCTCCGCTCGAGTTCGAATCCGAACGTGAAGCAAACGGTCGATTCTTCCGCGCGCCGACGGAGAGAACCCCCGCGGCGGCCGAGAGCGAAATTCCACAGAGTAGCGTGCGACGTGTCAATCGAGTCATTTGGTAGTCGACGACGCGGCTCGGTGGCCGACCGGCCTCGCCGCGAGTCGTGTGCCGAACGCTCGCGTCGTCCTCCGCTTCGCTTCGTTGATACTCGACAATATACACGACCGGCTTGCGGATGCAGGGACGGCTCCCCCGTCGCTGGAACCCGATCGGCCGATCCCGGCGTTCACTTTCACTCCGGTGGGCAAACCCTCTTCCCTCCCGCCCTCCGAGTCGACCACAATGAGCGGGAACGACGGCCTCGAGTTGCCCGTCGCCGACGACGATCTTCCCTTCGATCCGGCGTCTATCACCATCGAGGACCGAGACGTTTTCGACCTCTTGGAGCCCGCGGTCCAGGAGTGGTGGCTCGAGGAGTTCGGCGAGTTCGTTCCCGAGAACGAGGGCTTTTTTACACCGCCACAGCGGGGCGCGATCCCGAAAATCCACGACGGGACGAACACGTTAGTCTGTGCGCCGACCGGGTCGGGGAAAACGCTCAGTTCCTTCTGTGCGATCATCAACGAACTCTACAGACGGACCCGCGAGTCTCCCGATGTCGACGAACGAGAGCCGTCTGCCCGGGAGCAAGACGCTTCCGATGATCTCGAGAACTCCGTCTACTGCCTCTACGTCTCCCCCCTCAAGTCGCTCGCCAACGACATCCACCGCAATCTCGAGGTGCCGCTCGAGGGCATCGAGGAGATCGTCGCCGATCGCAACGACGACACGGAGATGGGCGAAATCCGCCACGCCATCCGCCACGGCGACACCTCCTCGTACGACCGCCAGAAGATGCTCGAGGAGACGCCTCACATCCTCAACACGACCCCCGAGACGCTCGCGATCTTGCTCAACTCCCCGAAGTTCCGCGAGAAGCTACGGACGGTGGAGTACGTCATCGTCGACGAGATCCACTCGCTGGCGGCGGGCAAACGCGGCACGCACCTCTCGGTGAGCCTCGAACGACTCGAGGCGCTGTCCGAGGGTGACATCACCCGGATCGGCTGTTCGGCGACAATCGAACCGCTCTCGGAAGTTGCGGAGTTTTTAGTCGGCCAGGAAGAGACAGGCGGCGATCACCGCCCATACGACATCGTCGACGCCCGCTTCGCTCGCGAGTTCGACATGCGACTCGAGTGTCCCACCGACGATCTGATCAACACGTCCCGCGAGGTCGTCCAGCAGCGGTTCTATCGGATGCTCCACGAGCACATCCAGGACCACACGAATACGATCGTCTTCACGAACACGCGCTCCGGCGCGGAGCGAGTCCTGCACAACCTCCGCGAGGAGTTCGACGCCTACGACGAGGGGAACTCCGGCTGTCACCACGGCAGCCTCTCAAAGGAGGTCCGACAGGATATCGAGGGCCGATTGAAAGGCGGCGATCTCGACGTGGTGACGACCTCGACGAGCCTCGAGTTGGGGATCGACATGCCCCACGTCGATCTCGTGGTTCAGGTCGGTTCGCCCAAATCGGTCGCCTCCCTTCTCCAGCGCGTCGGGCGAGCGGGCCACCGCGTCGGTCAGACGGTGACGGGCCGCGTCATCGCGCTGGATCGGGACGAACTGCTCGAGTGTGCGGTGATGCTCAAAAAGGCCGAAGAGGGGTTCGTCGACTCCGTCTCGATCCCCGAGAACGCCCAGGATGTCGCCGCCCAGCACGTCTACGGGATGGCCATCGCGGATATCCGTCCCGAGTCCGATCTGAAGGCCATCCTGCGCCGTGCCTACCCCTACTGGAACTACACCGACGAGGAGTACGAGTCACTGATGCGGTACCTCACCGCGGAGTACGCCGGCCTCGAGGATCGCAACGTCTACGCGAAGGTCTGGCGCGACGCGAACGACCCGCCCGACGGTGAACACCACTACGAGGAGTACCCCGTCGGCGAGACGCTGATCGGCAAACGGGGCCGACTGGCCCGGGTCATCTACATGACCAACATCGGAACGATTCCGGACTCCTTTACCTGCGACGTCTCCACGCGCGGGAGCAACGAGTGGGTCGGCCAACTGGACGAGAGCTACCTCGACACGCTCGAGAAGGGCGACGTCTTCGTCCTCGGCGGCGACCACTTCGAGTACCGTTACCGTCGCGGCTCGAAGGTGTACGTCGATCGCACGAGCGCGCGGCCGACCGTCCCCTCCTGGTACTCCGAACGGCTGCCGTTGTCGTACGATCTCGGACGCGAAATCCTCGAATTCCAGGGCGAACTCCTCGGTCACTTCGAGGACGGCGGTCCGCCGCGGGTCCGGGCGTGGCTCCGGGAGTTCCCGCTTGACGACAACAGCGTGCGGGCGATCGCGCGGCTGTTCGAACACCAGTTCCGCTATGCTGGCTCGGAGAGCGTCAGCACCGACGAGCGACTCGCCATCGAGGTCGTCCGTGACCGCGACGAGTACGAACGCCACTACTACGTTCACTCCCTGTACGGCCGGCAGTTCAACGACGGGCTCTCGCGGCTGCTGGCCTATCGCTGCGCCCAGGAGGCGACCGCCAACGTTCGCGTCGCCGTCGCCGACAACGGCTTCGTCCTCTCGATGCCGCTGAATCGGAAAGTCGACATCGAGGGGATCGTCGAGGACCTCGGGCCCGAACAAGTGCGCGAGGATCTCCGGGCCGCGCTTTCGGGCACCGACCTCCTCCAGCGGTACTTCCGGATCAACGCGACGCGGTCGCTGATGATTCTCAAACGCTACAAGGGCTACGAGAAGTCCGCGAGCCAGCAGCAGGTCTCGAGCGAGATGCTGCTCGGCTTCGCCGAGGACTTAGAGAACTTCGCGGTCATCGAAGAGACCTATCGGGAGATCCTCGAGGACAAACTCGACGTCGGGGAGATTGAGGACTTCGTCGGCGCGCTCGACACGGGCGACATCGCGCTCGAGCGCCAACTGCTGGACTCGCCGACGCCGCGGGCGTTCGGCCTGGCCACCCTCTCGGCCAGCGATGTCGTTCTCGCGGAAGACGAGAGCGCCGCCCTACAGGCGTTCCACGAGCACGTCCTCGACGAAATCGGCGAGGAGTCACTGCGCGGACTCTCTTCGGAGTCGGATTCCTCCCACGACTAAAGTCGTGGGTTTCCTCCTTGCATTTCTGTGAAGAGAGCGGCTCGAGTCAGTTGCCGTCCGCGCTGACCGGTATCGGCGGCCGCCAGAATGGTCCCTATTGATTCTACGCGCAGTCGTTCGACGGCGACCGTCCGTACGTGGTCGACGAACGGATACCGCGGTCCGGTCGTCCCGTCGAGCAGTTCACAGTGACAGTTTGGCGTACCGTGAAGAGCAGCGCGGTACCGCACTCATTGGGAATGATATGACGGCATAAAATGAATCAAAATAAGACTACATGTGTGTAATCTGTCCAATAGCTCAGGATAGTCTCTTAACAGCCGATATAGTGCTAAAAAGGACCGCTATGCGCTTTATTTGTGTCTTTCAGGTGTTCGATTTGACCCCTGGAAGAATAACTCGGAAAATTCCCTAAAACACTCTAACACCGCTTTTAGGGGAGTTTCAGATCGCAGATTCGAAAATAGCAGCAGTGTTCTATAAATACCTACTATTTGGTAGTTATGAGGAATAATAAGGAATATGATTGTTATGGAACTGTCGCCTAACTGTTCCCGAACCCGTGATCGACAGTTGCGAATCAGTGCGAGTGAAACTGCGGTCGACGGACGAAAATACATATAGCATCATCACATCGCTCGTAGTATGGGTGCACCTACGGTACTCGACGAGCCGCGCGCAATCGACATGCACGCCCACCAGCCGACGAGCGAGTTCCTCCACGACGCGGGCGGGCAGATGATGAAAGACGCGGCCGACCGGTTCGGTGCCGATCTCGAGCCGGACACGTACGAGCACATGCTCGAGGAGTATCGAGAGGCCGGCGTCGGCCGCGCCGTCTTGCTCGGCTGGGACGCGGAAACGAACACCGGAAATCCGCCCGTTCCGAACGACTACGTCGCCGAGGTTCGTGACGAGTACGCCGATTTCTTCATCGGCTTCGGCTCCGTCGATCCGCTCAAAGACGACTGCGTCGAAGAGGCGATTCGCTGCGTGGAAGACCTGGATCTCTCCGGGTTCAAGTTCCAGCAGATCGCCCAGGGGTTCGACCCGTCCGATCCCGAACACGAAGAGCTCTGGGCGACGATCGAGGATCTCGGCGTTCCTGTCGTCTTCCATGGCGGCAACTCGACGCTCGGGGCCTGTTCGCCAGGTGGTCGCGGATTGAAGATCAAGTACGGGAATCCGATGCTGATCGACGACGTGGCGGCCGACTACCCCGACCTGCAGATCCTCATCGCCCATCCCGCTTACCCCTGGGAGAAAGAACAGCTCGCGATCTGCCAGCAGAAGGGCAACGTCTACATGGATCTCTCCGGGTGGATGCCGAGATATATTGACGATCAGGTGCTGGAGTACGCCCAATCCCTCCTCTCGGACAAGGTCATGTTCGGAACTGACTACCCCATGCTCGAGCCCGAGCCGTGGCTCGAGCAGTTCGCCGAACTCGAGTTCGACGAGTCGGTCCAGCGCAAGATCCTCTGGGAGACTGCCGAGGAGTTCCTCGGGTTGTAAGTCATCGAGCAGTCGCTCGGACTCGACCGTCCGTCACGCACCGTTCGAGTTATGCGAACGGAGCGAACCGATAGACGCTACAGTTTCCAACACTATCGATCATGATTGATCTACCTTCTCTCAACAGATGTAAGTTAATTACAGGCGTACGTTTGTAAAGTATCGGCAGGGTAGTTCCGAGTCACTCCTACATCGCTCGCAGCTCCCGATAGCGTTTATTCGATCGGTTTGCGGGTTCCCGAACGCTCACAGCCCGCTATTCGAATCGAATCAGCGCTGCAATAGAAAGGCGGTATCGTCGGTGTTCGAATAGTTCGAACGAGGGGAGACATCGTCAGTGCTCGGGCGGGTTCAAGAGTGCGCGAGATTGACTTCGACTTCGTTCGTCGCGCCGAGCAGCAGATCGGGGAGTTCCTCGATCATCAGGTCGCCACGCAGCCGATTTGCGGGGCCGGCGACGCTGATCGCGCCGATTGCAGTGCCCGACTCGTTTCTGATCGGCGCACCGACGGCGTGGACGCCGATGACCGACTCCTCGCGGTTGAACGCGTATCCTCGCTCGCGGATCGTCTCGAGGTGGTCGCGGAGTTCGTCACCGTCGGTGATCGTTCGATCCGTCTGTGCGGAGAGTCCGTAGTCGTCGAGAATCTCCTCGATCCGTTCGTCGGGGAGGTGTGCGAGAATCGCTTTTCCCGCAGCGAACTGGTGGAGGTGCGTCCGCTGGCCGATCCGAGCGTGGGTTTTCACGGAGTGTCGTCCCTGGGCCCCGTAGATGTGGACGCCGACGCCGTGCTCTTCGATCACGCACCAGACCTTTTCGTCGGTTTCGGCCGCGAGCTCGTCGACTTTCGGCCTGGCGACGTCGTACAGTCGGTGACGGTTGCGGACGTGAATCCCGTAATCGAGAAACCACGTGCTGATGCGGTAGGTGTCGCCCTCCTGGACGAGCAGTCCCCGCGACTCGAGAGTCTTTACGTGGCGGTGAACCGTACTCTTCGCGAGTTCGAGTTCGGCGGCGATCTGGGTGATCCCCGCACCGTCGGCGTCTTTGACCACGTCGACGATGTCGAAGGCGGTTTCGACGGTTTCGACCGGCCTGTGTCGCGAGTCGCTTGCCATGTGCGTACATTTGCGGAGAACTGACAAAAACCTGTTCCCGCTATTCGAACGATCGGCGGTTTCGTTCGTATCGTTCGAACCCGGTATTAGAGTTTGGAGTCGTCTCTTGGCCAACCGGCTACGAGGTCTGGGAGTACTCCTCGACCCACTCCTGTAGCGTGATCCCCATCGTCGCCTGCGTGATGGCGTTCGACGAGGCGGAGTTCGCGCTCTTGACGAGTTCGGCCTCGAGCGTCCGTTTCGGTACCTCACCGAGGAAGTGCGGAATCGCGCGCTGGACGGAAAGCGGACAGCCGACCTCGTGGGCGAGCGCGTAGCCGGAGATGGAGTGGGGGATCTCCTCGCTGACGTATCTCGGGTCGGGCGCTGCGAGCAGTTCGTCGTCCACGAAGGCCGGGTACTCGTAGCACTTGCCCACGTCGTGGAGGAGACACGCGGCGACGATCGTGTCGATGTCCGGGTCGGCGCCGTGAAACTCCCGCTGCTCGCGAGCGGACTCGAGTGCGATGCGCGTAACGCCGCGGACGTGCTCGACGTTCGTGACCTCGTGGATGTTCCAGGCGTAGGGGATGTCTTCGACGTCCCGCCAGCCGCCGCGCGTTAAGCCGAGCGTCCACGCCTCGACGACGCGGTCGCGAAGGTCGTCGTCCGCGATTTCCTCGAGTTCCGGAAACGCCTCGCGGACCTGGTCGTCGAAATCGAAATCTGGCTCCGACATGACGATCAGTGCTCGTCCGTGACGAGGCGTTCCCGGCCGATGAGTCGGGGCCGTTCGTCGATCGCGAGGAAGTTGTCGACGTCCTCGCGGGCCTCCTTCGCCTTCCCTCTCTCGGGGTCGTAGTCCCGGGAGCCTTCGCCGCCGAGCGCGTCGTACAGCTTCTCGAGATCCTCGAAGTAGAGTTCGGCGACGCCGTCGAACTCCGCGTGTTCGGGATCGGTCGGCAGGACCGTATTGTACTTGACGACGCCCTCGATCTCGCGGGCGATCGGCGTGTGCTCGGTCTGCCAGTAGTCGACGAACTCTTGGTGACTCATCCCCTCCTTTCGGACGAGAAACGCCGAATGCTTGTAGAGGCCGTCCGTGTCGCCGTCGACCTCGTCCTTCTGGACGATCTCCTCGCCGATAAACCGGGGTCGCTCCTCGACCGCGAGGAAGTTGTCGACGTCCTCGCGAGCTTCCTTGGCTTTCCCCTTCTCGGGGTCGTAGTCCCGCGAACCTTCGCTGCCGAGCGCGTCGTGGAGGGCCTCGAGGTCCTCGAAGTAGAGCTCCGCGATCCCGTCGAACTCGGCGTGATCCGGTTCGGTCGGTAGTACCTGTTGATAGCGAACGACGCCCTCGATCTCACGGGCGATCGGCGTGTGTTCGGTCTGCCAGTGCTCGACAAACTCCTCGTGAGACAGGCCGTCCTGACGGACCAGTAGGGCCACGTGTTTGTACATCACGAGCGTGTTTTTCACACAGGACAATAAATGATGAGGACGGTGGTCACACGACAGGCAACTACTGCGCTCTCGATGCTGGATACGACGAGACCGTTACAGTGTCCGTCAGAGTGGCTCGTCCCGTACGAACAGCCGTTTTCCGGCCTCGCGGTGCTCCGCGTAGCCGTCGTCGTACTCCATCAACTGGAGCAACGCGCCCGTTGGGTTCGACGGCGGGACGAACGCCTCTCCCCAGTGCTCGAACTCGGCGTAGTCGGCGACGGGAACATCGTGCGCTTCCAGTACGTCGACCGCTCGCTCGAGGTCGCGGACCTCGAGCGTGACGTGGTGGAGCCCGGGGCCCTGCCGCTCGAGGAAGTCCGTCAGGAACGACTCCGTGCCGGGGTCGGGGGCGATGAGTTCGAGTCTCGAGGCGTCCCCGAGGACGTACGTCGCCCAGGTGAACTGGCCGTACTCGCTGGCCTCCTCGTGGATCTTCTCGCAGCCGAGGACGAACAGCAACACCTCGGCCTCCTCGATCGATTCGACGGCGATGCCGACGTGATCGACGCGCATCGCAGGCATCTCGGGCACGGACATACCGCAGACACCTCGATCCGCGCATATAGCTGTTTGGTACGAATACACAACCACCGCGCCTGCTGTGGACACACCACACCGATAGAACAAAGTCGGCGGATGGCAACAGTGACGATGTATGATAACACTGGTCGAGTTTCTCGTCCGAGACGACGAGTACAGCCACGAGGAGTTCGCCGAGCGGTGGCAGGGCGATCACGCCGATATCGCCCGCGACCTGCCCGGCCTGAAACGGTACAGCACGTCGGTGCCGGTGAACCCCGACGACGCCGAGTACGACGGCGTGCTCGAGCTCACGTTCGAGGACGGACGGGCGCTGAACGACGCGTTCGAGTCCGACGTGGGCCAGGAGGTCATGGACGACGCAGCCGAGTTCACCGATCCCGGTGCCGGGCCGCGGATGGTCGTCGAGGAGACGGTCCACGTAGACGAGACATGACGACCACCGCGTCCGCACTCGTCGACACGCTCGAGGATCTGGGCGTCGAATACGTCTTCGGCTACCCGGGCGGTCGAGTGATCGAACTGCTCGAGGACCTCCCCGATTCGGCAGTGACGCTCGTCCGGCCGCGCGACGAACGCGAGGCGAGCGTCATGGCCGAGATGCACGGTCGGTTGACGGGGAAACCGGGGGTTCTCACCGGTCAGGGACCGTGGATCGGCAGCCTCGGAATGATCGGTCAGATGGAAGCGCGGCTGTCATCGTCGCCGATGGTCGTCCTCACGGAGGCCTCCGAGCGTGGCGAGTACTCGACGCTGGCACCATACCAGCAGGCCAGAGGCGATTACGGCGGGTTCAGCCTTCCCTCGATCCTCGACGGCGTCTCCAAGGAGTGGTGGTTCCCGCGCACGCCGGTCGAAACACTTCGATCGACGCAACTGGCGTTCAAACACGCCGTCGCCGGCCGTCCCGGCCCGACGGCGATCATCCTCGACGGGGGCGCGATCACGGACGACGTTCCCGACGATCCGACGCCACCCGCGTGGGACGCACGCGAACAGACGCGAACGTGGGACGCCGCGCCGACCGCGGCGGACGTCGCGACGGCCGCCGAGGCGCTCGAGGCCGCCGAACGCCCGGTAATCATTTCGGGGAACGGCGTCCATGCTGCACAGGCGTACGACGAACTCGAGGCGGTCGCCGACGCCTACGACTGCGCCGTCGTAACGTCGTACCTCGGCAAATCCACGTATCCCGAGACGGACGACCGAGCCGCCGGCGTCATGGGCTCGTTCGGCCACGAGGGGGCGAACCAGGTCGTCAGCGAGGCCGATACGCTGCTCGTCGTCGGCTGCCGGTTGAATCCGATGGATACCAACTGGCAAGCGCCCGAGTTCATTCGGCCCGAGGAGCAGACGATTATCCACGCGGATATCGACACGCGCAACGCCGGCTGGGTCTACCCCGCCGACGTGGGTCTCATCGGCGACGCGACGGAGAGCCTGGCCGCGCTCGCCGACGCTGGCGAGGAGTCAAACGACTGGGCGAGAGAGCGGGCGGCGAAAGCCCGGGAGTGGTTCGACGCACCCGAGTGCGCGGACGATTCGGCCCCGATCAAACCCCAGCGCGCGGCGAAGGCAATCCAGTCGGTCGTCGACGAGGAGACGATCGTCACCGCCGACTCCGGAAACAATCGGTTCTGGCTACTGTACTATCTCCAGACGCCGGCCGTCCGAACCTACTTCGGAAGCGGTGGCGTCGGCGGGATGGGGTGGGCGAATCCGGCGGCAGTATCGGCGGCGTTGACCACCGACAAGGACGTGATCGCGGTCGCCGGCGACGGCGGGTTCTCGATGACGATGAACAGCGTCGAGACCGCTGTCGAGTACGGTGTCGCGCCGACGTTCGTCGTGTTAAACGACACCAGCCTCGGGATGGTCCGGCAGATGCAACACGAGGACGGCGATATCGCCGGCGTCGAGTTTCACGACACGGACTTCGTCAAAATCGCCGAGGCCTTCGGTGCCGTCGGCACGCGCGTGACCAGAACCGACGAGTTCGTCGAGGCGCTCGAGGACGGCAAGGGAACCGACGTGCCTCACGTGATCGACGTCCGGATCGATCGCGAGGAGGATATGGCAGCCACGCTAGCCTCCTCGTTCTACGAATCGATCGGTGGACTGCATGAGTAACGAGCGGCAACGGACGGCCCCAACGATCACCAACATATACGTCAATCAGCAACACATCACTAACACATGAACGACAATGCGACGGTACTGGTAACTGGCGGAACTGGCTTCATCGGCTCCTACGTGGTACAGGATCTGCTCGAACACGGCCACGACGTCGTGGCGTACGACCTCTCGACGGACACGGAGATTCTCGAGAAACTCGGCGTCGCCGACGAGACTGTGGTACGACGCGGCGACGTCTCCGAGCCGACCGACGTGATTCGGGCGGTCAAGGAGACGGGGACGACGCACATCGTCCACCTCGCGGCACTGTTGACGACGACCGCGCGCGAGAACCCGCGTGCGGCGGCCGACGTGAACATTTTGGGGACGAACAACGTCTTCGAGGCCGCACGCACGCTCGATGATCAGGTCGAGCGGGTCGCGTGGGCGTCCTCGGCGGCGGCCTACGCGCCACCGCACAACTACGACGCGGAGTGGGTCGACGAAGACGAGCTCGTCTACCCCGATACGCTCTACGGCGCGACGAAGGAGTACAACGAGCATCAGGCGCGGGTCTACCACGAGGACTACGGCCTCGACCACGTCGCACTGCGACCGACGGTGGCCTACGGCCCCTATCGCGAGACTGGCGGCTCGGCGTTTCTGGCGAACATCATCGAGAAGCCCGCCCTCGGAGAGTCCTACAGCGTCGAGTACGGCGATCAGGCGATCGACTGGCAACACGTCGAGGACATCGCACAGGCGTTCCGGAAAGCGGCGTTCACGCCCGAATCGGACCTGACCCAGCGCGTCTACAACGTCCGCGGCGTGCTCGCGACCGTCCGCGAGGCCGCGGAGGCCGTCGAAAGCGTACTGCCCGACGCCGAGATCGACGTCTCCGACGAGGGGGAACTCCCCTGGACCCAGAACCTCGACATGACGAAGGCCCAGGACGATCTGGGCTACGAGGTCCAGTACGACCTCGAGTCCGGCTTCCGGAAGTACATCAACGTGTTGCGCGAGGAGGCGGGACTCGAGCCGGTGTAGCGCCTCGTCCGCCATCAGTCCCGGTCGGTACCGCGGCCAATCAGACGGATCACGCTGATTAGACGGATCGGACCGATCGGGCGGATCAGGGCGACCGAACCGTCCGGGTCAATCGGGTCGATTGAACTGAACGGCGGGCTCGAGCAACTGGTATCGCCGGGAAGTTTCTTATACCAGACCGTGCAGCAGTGTACCATGGCAACCGAAACCATTCCCGAGGCCGACCACCCGCTCGATCCGCTCGATCCCAAAGCGATCGAGAGGGCCTACGAGATACTGACCGACGAACGCGACGTGGGTGCGGAGAGTCTCTGCATCAAAATCGAACTAGCCGAACCCTCGAAGGAGGCCCTCGAAGCGTACGACGAGGGTGGTGACGTTCCCGACCGGCGAGCCCGAATCGTCATCAGAAACGGGAGCGACCGAAAGACGATCGAGGCGGTCGTCTCGCTCGAGGCGGAGTCGGTCGTTTCGTGGGAGCACGTCGAGGGCGCACAGCCGTCGATCGCCATCGAGGAGTTCATCGCCTGCGAGGAGACGGTGAAGGCCAACGCGGAGTGGCAGGAAGCGGTCGAGCGACGCGGGGTCGAAAACACCGATCGGGCGATGGTCGACCCGTGGTCGGTCGGCCACGAGTTCGTCCCAGAGGACGTAGACCGGTCGAAGCGGCTGGCTCACGGCCTGTCCTTCCTCCGCCCGAGCGAGGAGGCCGGCGACGAGGGGTACGCGAAGCCGCTGACGGGTATCCACACGTTCGTCGACCTCGACCGAATGGAGGTCGTGAAGGTCCTCGACTACGGCCCGCCGGACGAGGACGAGCCGCTTCCACCGACGGGGATGGCCTATCGCGAGGACGACGTCGACCTTCGCGACGACCTGACGCCGTACAACGTGGATCAGCCCGACGGGCCGAGCTGGAGCGTCGACGGCCGGAAACTCGAGTGGCAGGGCTGGCACATGCGCGTGGGCTGGACCCAGCGCGAGGGGCTCGTCCTCTACGATGTCGGCTACGAGGACGACGGCGAGGTCCGCTCGATCATCGATCGGGCTTCCTGCGCCGAGATGTCGGTCCCCTACGGCACGACCGATATCAACGATCGGTTCAAGAACGCGATGGACGTCGGCGAGTACAATATCGGTCGGCTCGCGAAATCGCTGACCAACGGCTGTGATTGTCTCGGCTACATGCACTACTGGGACGCCGTGATGAACACCGCCGAGGGAGAGCCGAACGTCCTCGAGAACGCCATCTGCCTCCACGAGGAGGACAACGGCACGCTCTGGGAGCGCAGCGACTGGCGGACGGGGAGCGACGAGGTCCGTCGTCGACGCCGACTCGTCGTCTCGTTCGTCGCCGCCGTGGGCAACTACGACTACATCTTCAACTGGTACTTCTACCAGGACGCCTCGATCGAAGTCGAGGTTCGCCTGACGGGGATCGACAGCGTCTCCGCGGTCGGTCCCGACGAAGATCCGTCGGGGTACGGGGAACTCGTCGCCCCGCAGCTTACGGGGCCGATCCACCAGCACTTCTTCAACTTCCGGCTCGACCTGAACGTCGACGGCGGCCCAAACACATTGTACCGCGTCGAAAATCAGCAGGTACCGTCGGGTCCGGACGGACTCGATCCGATGGGCGAGGCGGACGGTCGAACGCACAATCCCGGCGGCAACGCCTTCTACGCGAAGCGCGAGAAACTGACGAGCGAGGAGCAGGCGAAGGACCTGATCGACTCGCTCAAGGGTCGATACTGGCAGATCGAGAACCCGACCGCGGAAAACGGCCTCGGGAAACCGACTGGGTATCGGCTCGTGCCCGGCGACAACGTCGAGGCGGCGATGCAGTCCGACTCGAGCGTGATGAAACGCTCCGGCTTTATCGAGTACCACCTGTGGGCGACGCCGTTCCGCGAGGACGAACGGTACCCGTCGGGGCGGTATCCGAACCAACACCCCGGCGGTGCGGGGCTGCCGAAATGGACCGAAGCCGATCGGAACCTCGAGGAGGAAGATCTGGTCTGCTGGTACACGCTCGGCGTCAATCACGTGACTCGGCCCGAGGACTGGCCGATCCTCCCGGTGCAGGTCTACAGCTTCAAACTCCAGCCGTCGAATTTCTTCGACGAGAGTCCGGCGATCGACGTCCCGCCCCAGCACGCGATCGAGGGCCAGGACGTGCCCGGTCACGGCCACGGCGGCTGCGAGGCGGACGCGGACGACGACTGATCGTCGGCGAATCGCTCGTTCTCGGCGCGATTTCGTTTCTCGTGGTGGCGCGCGTTGGACCGTGGTGAGTAAGTAGCGAACCACGCTCGACAGCGCGCGAAGAATGAGTGAGCGAGCGCAGCGAGCGATCCGCTCGCGTTCGTACCGCAGCAGGCAGAGACGCTACTAGCGATCGAGAATTCCTTCGATCTCGTCCCCATCGAGGAAGTCGATCAGGTTCGCGTCGCCGTCGCGGTAGGCCTCGAGTTCCGACTCGGTCAATCGATTCTCGATCTCCTCATCGTCCAGGCGCGACTCGAGCTGTTCGTCGATGTCTTCGGGATCGTAGCCGGGGATTGGCATGTGCATTAGTAGCACACCATCCGGCTTATAGTTCGGTGTCCGTCGCCGGTCGCCGCCAGCGGTACGATTTAGTGGGTCGCAATGATACGTCACCGTATGACGTTCTACGAGCGAGAGTTCATGGAAGGCACGCGCGGCACGCAGGCCGTCGATTGGGAGCAGCGGATCGACACGCAGCGGCTTCGTGAGGAACGAACGGAGAAAGCTCTCGAGCGCCTGCAGGAGACGGAACTCGGCGCGATGCTTCTCGTTTCGGATCCCAACATTCGCTACGTAACGGGGCTGGCGATGACCGGCGGCAGCGGCGCGGACCATTACACCCTCCTGACCGAAACGGGCGACATCGTCCATTGGGACACCGCCGATCACGCGAGCAACCAGCGGTTCAACTGCCCCTGGTTGCACGACATCCGCTACGCCTGTCCCGGTCTCGGAAACGTTCCGCGGGCGTCCGGCCGCGACTCGGCCCGCGACTTCCTGCTTTCGACGATGGCCGAGGGCGTCGCCGAGGCGATGGACGACTACGGCGTTGGCGACGAGACACTCGGCGTCGACATCGGTAACCGGGGGCTGCTCGCCGCGCTCGAGGATCAGGGCCTCGAGACCGACGTGGAGACCTGCAACGCGGTCATGGAGGACGCTCGCAAGATCAAGACCGACGACGAAATCGAGTGTCTGCGGATGGTCGCGTCGATCTGCGAGGCGGGCTTCCAGACGATCAAAGACGCCGCGAAGCCGGGAATGCGCGAGACGGAGGTCTGGGGCGAAGCCGTCCGCGAACTGTGGCGCCACGGCGCGTTCGTCGGCGGCGGCTACCTCACCGCCGGGCCGAACACGTGGCCCAAACACCAGGCCAACACCACCGATCGGGCGATCCGGCCGGGGGATCTGGTCTACGCCGACTTCTACAACATCGGCTACCTCGGCTACCGATCGTGTTATTACCGTACGTTCTCGATGGGCGAGCCGACCGACGAGCAGCGGGAAGCGTACGAGACGGCTCGAGACAATCTTTACGATGTCCTCGAGCGCATCGAGCCCGGCGTGACGACTGACGAAATCGCCCAGGGGTTCCCGGATATGGAGGGTGAACACGCCGACTATTACGACGCCGACGAACACTGGCAGATGACGACGAATCACTGGGCCCACGGCCTCGGGCTCCAGCTGTACGAGGTGCCCCTGATCTGGCGCGGTCTCTCGCCCGATCACCCCATCGAGATCGAGGAGGGGATGACGATGGCCGTCGAGACCCAGGAGCCCGCGGGCCGGCAGGGCGTCCGCGTCGAGGAGATGGTCGTCGTCCGCGAGAACGGCGTCGAAATCCTCAGCCAGTGGCCCGTCGAGGAAATTACGGTTATCGACCACTGACCGCCTTGGAACGGGTGTTTCCGTCGATTTTCGTGAGTGGGGTGTGAGCTATTTCGGCGACGAATCGCTCGAGACCACCACGAAAGCCCCTGGCACGTCCGGGAAGACAGACGATGGAAGCACGCGACCGAAGGGAGCGCGCAGCGAGTCCATCGACCGGACGTGCCAGGGGCTTTCGTAGTGTTCCGGATCACTCCGGAGAACACGACACCGAACTCGAGCCCGACGACTAGCCGGGTCACCAACAATTAAGCCGAACGCGCGTGATATCGAGTATATGAAACTCGGGACAGGCCTGTTCACTGCCCAACAGCGACCCGACGACGATCGCGAGGCAAGCGAACTGTACGACGAGATACTGACGCTGACCCGTGAGATCGAGGCCGCGGGCCTCGACAGCGCGTGGGTGTCCGAACACCACTTCGCCGACGACGGCTATCTCTCCGCGACGATGCCGACGTTGGGGGCGATGGCTGCCGAAACGAGCAACCTCGAGATCGGCAGCTGCGTCGCCCTCGGCCCGCTGTACGAACCGATTCGGCTCGCGGAGGACGCGGCGAGCGTCGACCTGCTTGCCGACGGCCGACTGACGCTCGGGCTGGCGATCGGCTCGAATCCGCGCGAGTTCGACGTCTTCGGCGTTCCGCGGGACGAACGAGCCGACCGCCTCGAGGATCTCGTCTCCTTCCTCCAGGCCGGCTGGAACGAGGGGGACCTCAACTACGAGTCGTCGTTTCACGATGTCCCCTCGGATGTCTCGATCACGCCGAAACCAACCGACGAGTCGGTGCCAATCATGCTCGGCGGCGGCGCGAAACCCGCCGTCCGACGCGCCGCACGAACGGCTGACGGCTGGTGTGCTCCCTCGTCGCTCTCGATCGAGGGCGTCCGAAAGCGCGTCGAAGATATCCGGCACGTCCGCGAGGAGGAAGGGCTCACCGACGGCGACGACGACTTTACGATCTACGTCCTCCAGCACGGCTGGGTGGGTGATTCCCGCGAGGACGCCTGGGAGACGATGCGGGACGGCTACCTCTATATCCAGCGACGCTACGCGGAGATTTTCTCGGGCGAGTCCGTCGACGAACTCGAGGCCGAACGCAAGGCGGAACTCAAAGAACAGGCCATTTTCGGCACACCAGACCAGGTTGTCGACGAACTCGAGCGCTATCGCGACGCGCTCGGCGACGATATCCACTTCATCTTCCGGACGTATCATCCGGGCGTCGGCACCGACGAGATGATCGACTGCGTCCATCGGCTCGGAAGCGAGGTCGCTCCGCAGCTTCGGTGAGGAGGGGGACTCGAGGCGTTTCGGGTGACGTGCGGGGACTCGCCGTTTCCGGTGGCGGGACTGCAACTCGAGCCGTCAGAACTCGACGGTCTCGAGTATCTGATCCTGAATGCGGACGGCTTGTGGAAGGTAGTAGTCCTCCAGCGCGTGCAGCGGCATCGGCGCGTCGAAGCCGGCGACGCGCTCGATCGGTGCCTCTTGATAGAGCACCGCGTTCTCCTGGATAGTCGTCGCCACTTCGGCACCGAGCCCGGCGGTCTTCGGGGCCTCGTGGACGATCACGGCCCGGCCGGTCTTTTGGAACGAGTCGACGATCGTCTCGACGTCCAGCGGCGACAGCGTCCGTAGGTCGACGACCTCGACGTCGACGCCGTACTCCTCGGCGACGTTGTCGGCGGCGATGAGGGTCGGTCTGGTCATCGCGCCCCACGCGTACACCGTGACGTCGCTGCCCTCTCGTCTGATCGCGGCGTCGCTCAGCGGGACCTCGTAGGATCCCGTCGGAACGGCCTCCCGAAACGCGCGGTAGATCAGCTTGGGCTCGAGGAAGACGACCGGATCGGGATCCCGGATCGCGGCGATGAGCAGTCCCTTCGCATCGGCCGGCGTGCTCGGGGCGACGACTTTCAGTCCGGGCTCGTGGGCGAAAAACGCTTCCTTGGACTCGGAGTGGTGTTCCGGCGCTCGAATCCCGCCGCCGTAGGGCATCCGAACCACCATCGGAACGGAGTACGCACCGTGGCTCCGGCTCCGGAACCGGGCGGCGTGACTGACGAGTTGGTCGAACGCGGGATAGGAAAAGCCCATGAACTGTATCTCCGCGACCGGCCGCATGCCGGACAGCGCCAGTCCGATCCCCGTTCCGACGATCCCGGACTCCGCCAGCGGCGTGTCGACGACCCGATCGCCACCGAACTCCTCGTAGAGGCCCTCGGTGGCGCGGAAGACGCCGCCGTTTTTGCCGACGTCCTCGCCCAGGACGACGACTCGGTCGTCCGCCGACAGCTCCGTGTAGAGTCCGTCGCGAACCGCTTCGACGAGGGTGAGGCGATCCGCGCCGGACTCGGTGGACTCGCCGGATCCGTCGGACTCGTCCGATTCGGTGGACTCGGACGTAGCCGAACTCATTCTAACACCTCGGAGAACGCGTCGTCGCCGTACTTTTCGCGGAGCGCGTTCAGTTCCGCTCGCTGCTCGCGGAGTCGCTCCGACGGCTCGTCGTAGACGTGGTCGAAGAGTCGATCCGGGTCGGTTGCCGCCGACTCGGCCGCGGCGACCGCGTCGTCGATCGTCGCCTCGACGCGGTCGGTGAGTTCGTCGTCGAGGTCGTCGTCGAGGATCCCCTCCGAGTAGAGGTAGTTTCGCAGGCGCTCGAGCGGATCCCGCTCTCGCCAGGAGTCGGCCTCGTCGTCCTCGCGATAGACCGACGGATCGTCGGCGGTCGTGTGCGCGCCGTACCGGTACTGCACCGCCTCGATGAGCGTCGGCCGCCGCTCGCCGTCGGTCGGCTCTTTCGCCTTTTCGAGGGCCGCCCGCGTGACCTCGTAGGTGGCCAGTGGGTCGAGTCCGTCGACGCGCACGCCCTCGATTCCGTAGGCCTGTGCCTTCTGGGCTAGCGTCGCGCTCGCCGTCTGGCGATCCCGCGGGACGGAGATTGCCCACTGATTGTTGTTGCAGACGAACACCGCGGGCACGTCGAACACGCCGGCGAAGTTCAGTCCCTCGTGGAAGTCGCCCTCCGACGTTGCGCCGTCGCCGAAGTGACACAGTACGGCCTCCTCGACCCGACCCTGTAGCTGGTGGCCCCAGGCCATCCCCACGGCCTGTGGCAACTGCGTCGCGATCGGGATGTACTCCGGGAGGACGTTGACATCCTCCGGAATCGCGTAGCCGTCGCGGTGGCCGCGAAGCGGCTTCAACAGCGACTCGAGGGACATGCCGTGGACGTACTTGGCCGCGTGTTCCCGGTAGGTGGGGAACAGCCAGTCTCGGTCCTCGAGGGCGTAACTCGTCGCGACCTGTGCGCCTTCCTGTCCCGTCATCGGCGCGTAAGTCGCGATCCGTCCCTGTCGCTGGAGGCTGATCGCCCGCTCGTCGAATCGGCGCGCGAGCGCGATGTCTTCGTACATCGAGAGCAGTTCCTCGGCCGAGAGGTCGGGAACCGTTGCGTTCGGCAAGACGTTCCCGTCCGCGTCGAGAATCCGGATCGGTTCGTCGTCGGTTCGCGCGAGGTCGTTACGTTCGCTCAAGTCTACGTCTTCGTGCGTGCTCATTGGTAGTGGTGGTAGCTGACCGGTGGCTGCTCGTCGTGCGGTACCACGGTCGGTCTGGGTAACCCCGGGATCGGTGAGAACGACGCCCGCGAGTCAGGACCAGAGAGTGTGACCGATGCGAGCGCGTGTATCACTTCGCATCGGTGCGCCCTCCGCCAGTTTCCCTGTAAAGAGGAAGACCGTGCTAACGCAGATGCGAAGACCACGGGGTAGCTCGGTCACAGCGCCAACCTCTTTTCTACTGGCGGTTGCCATATCGTATACAATCATGAAGGTACTACTTAATAGTCCCGTGAGACAGACTCACAACGACTGCCGTCGATCGGCGACGAACCTGCGAGGACTCCGCCGTCGCCACTGGGCAAGGGGTTCGAGAGGCGTCGTCTCTGGGTGTCGCTCCCCCTATTCGAACGGGCCCCCTCCGCCTCGCGTTTCGATTGTTCCTCCCGAAACCATCGGAAATCGCTTCCGATACCAGTATTCACATTATTCCACTCGTTGGCCGCGTCATATGGTACCATCACTCAGTAGGCGGAGTCTCCTCGCCGCCGGGGCTGTGGCTACCGCGGACCGATTCATCGATAGTAAGACGCTTCCGTTCGAGCGGACGGACGAACCGCCGGTCGCCGTGACGATCAAGCGGACCGAGTACGGCGTCCCACACATCTACGCGCGCGGTGGTGACGGTCCCGAACCGGTCTTCTACGGCTACGGCTACGCGACCGCTCGCGACCGACTCTATCAACTCGAACTCTACCGCCGGTTCTATCACGGAACCGTCGCCGAAGTGCTGGGCGAAGAGTGGGTCGAGTTCGACCGCGAGGCGCGTATCGCCCACGATAGCTCGGTGCCCCTCGAGGAACAGATCGAGACGCAACTGGACCCGGAACATCGCGCGGTCCTGCGGGCGTACGCCGACGGGATCAACCGACACATCGAGGACGTGCGTTCCGGCGAGAGCGAGAGGGACGGGTTCCACAGCGGGTTCGTCGAGAACGGTTTCGAGCCCGATCACTGGGATCCAGCGGACGTGGCTGGCGTTTTCGTTGCCACGATGGCGTTCTTCTCGGGGGTGAACCTCGAGACGCTGAACGCCGCGGTGCTCGCGGGACTCGAAGCGGAGTACGACGACGAGACCGCGTGGGACCTGTTCGAGGACCTCCAGTGGGGTGACGACCCGGATGCGCCGACCTCTGGGAACGTGCCGAATCCCGGTTTCACGCCGCCGACGGCCGACGCCGGAATCTACGAGGACCGGATCGACGGCGGTGAGAACGGCGGGACCAGCAACCGCATAACGGGCGGCGAGTATCGCCTCTCGAGCGATCCGGACGGGGCGTTCGACCGCCAGCAGCGCCGGCTCGAGACGCTCGTCGGCGGGGCTCACGAGCTCGGTATTCCGACGACCGTCGGCTCGAACGCGCTCGTCGTCCACGGCGACGTCACCGAGAGCGGCGATCACCTCCTCATGGGTGGCCCGCAGATGGAGTTCTCCACGCCGTCGGTTATGTACGAGGTCGGGCTCCACGGTCCGGGTTTCGACGTGAGCGGTATCACAGTGACCGGCTACCCCGCCATCATGTTCGGACACAACGGCGACGGCTCGTTCACCTCGACGGCGGGTATCGACAAGAGTATCCAGACGTTCGTCGAGTCGATCCGGACGACCGACGACGGTCCCGACGAGTACGCGTTTCGCGACGAGTGGTTCGAAATCGAGGAAGACGAGCAGGTCATCGAAGTGGCCGACGGAGCGGACGTAACCCACACCGTTCGGCGGACGCGCCACGGCGTCGTCACCGACTACGACCCCAAGGATGGCGAAGCTATCGCGCAAACGCGGGCCTACGACGGCCGGGATATGCTCTCGTTCCGAGCGTTCTACGACGCGCAGTTCGCCGACGACGTCAAGGAGTACCGCGACGCCGCCCAGCAGTGTGACTACGCGTTGAACTTCATGTGGGCCGGCGACGGCGGGATCGGCTTCTTCCACCTCGGCCGCTACCCGGACGCCGAGTCGGTCCCGTGGGATACCCGACTGCCCGCCGACGGCACCGAATACGAACTAACCGACGACGACTTCCTGCGGGCGGCCGACGGCGAGGTCCCCTACAGCATCAACCCGCCGGTCGGCTACTCAGCCCAGTGGAACAACAAACCCGCACCCGACTGGGACAACGGCGACCGAAGCTACTCGTGGGGCGTCGACCACCGCGTCCAGCGATTCATCAACCTCGTCGAACACGAACTCGAGTCGACCGGGTCGGTCAGCTACGAGAATCTGAAGGAGATGGTCTACGATACCTCCTTCGTCGACCTGCGGGCGATCCGGTACAAGGAGTTCCTCCTCGAGGCGCTCGAGGACGCCGACCTCTCGAAGACCGAGCGCAAGGCGAGGGCGTACCTCGAGCGGTGGGACGACTATCGGCAGGCCGACGGCGATAACTACATGGGGCGGTATCCGGTCGGCTACACCGTCTTCGACGCGTTCTTCCCACGGCTCATGGAGCGGACGTTCGCGTCGACGTTCGGCGAGGGGTTCGAACTTGCGACGACGTTTTTGAACTTCCGATACGGCCGCGGGACGCTCATGCGGGCGCTCTACCCGGAGGAGACGGCGCTTGACGTCGCGGTCGACTACTTCGACGGTGACCGGGACGGCGTGTTCCGCGAGGCGTTTCGGGACGCGGTCGCCGACCTCGAGGAGGAGTATAGCGAGACTCCGGCGGAGTCTCGAGAAGGCGGTGAAGCCGCCGACGGAACGGATGTCTCCGAGTGGCGCGCCGGCGTCGAGACCGACGGCCTCGGGAACGTCGTTCTGTTCGGGATGCCCGTCGGCGTCGGCGACGCCGGCGAAATGCCGTTCATGAACCGCGGAACCGAGAACCACTTCGTCCGAATGGGCGAAGAGATTCGGGCGGAGAACGTCCTCCCGCCGGGAAACTCCGGCTACCTCTCGCCGGACGGCGAGTCCGGTCCCCACTACGAGGATCAACTCGAGTTGTTCATGAACTTCGAGTACAAGGACCTGCTGTTCGACGAGAGCGAGGTGGCCGCTGCGACGGTCGACCGGACGGTTCTGACACCGGCTGGGAAAACGGCCGCCTCTCGGAACGGTGATCGATCGAAGAAAAAGTCGTCAGGGGACGACTAATCGGCCTCGGTTCCCGACGACTAACTCGAGTCGAACAAAACGTGCGTCGGGACTATCCGGTCTTGTAGACGCCGCGGGCGTCGGCGATCAGTGTATCATCGTCTTCAGCGTAAACGTCCACGTCGACCACACCCACGTCGCTGCCACAGCGAAGGACGTCCGCCTCCGCGTAGAGGTCACCGGTTCCGGCGTTGAGATAGTCGATCCGCATGTCGATCGTCGGCACGGGCTGGTCGACCTCCGAAACCAGCGCCGCGCCGCCGACGGTATCCGCCAGCGTGAAGGTGACGCCGCCGTGGGCCATCAACCGGTCCTCGTTCCAGGAGAGTTCCTCGGTCATCTCGAGTCGACCCTCGGCGTGGCCGTCGGCGCATTCGGTTACGTCGATTCCGAGCAGGGATGCAAAGGGCATGTCTTCGAAGAACGCTTCGGTGTCCATGCATGACTCGTTTCCCACGAGTCGTAATAAAAGTACCAGGGAAAGCGAACGACCGTCGCTGCGACTCGGCCGCGCGATCAGCGGTGGTCGTAGACGCGTGTTACCTTCCCGACTTCCGTGCGTTCGATCGTTCCGTACTCGACCAACTCGAGTTCGTCGGGCGTAAACGACAGGGCGTTCTGTAGCCGTTCGAGAACCTTGTCGCGAAGTCCGTCGAGGTCGCCGTCGAACGCCTCGGCGAGTTCCACGGTCAACTCGAGGGTGTCCAGGTTGTTCTCGCGATCGAGATCGATTCGGTAGTAGGGGGCGACCGCGTCGAACTCGAGGATCACGTCCTCGATCTGACTCGGATAGAGGTTGACGCCGCGGACGATCAACAGGTCGTCGGCGCGGCCGGTGACGCTGTCCATGCGAGCCATCGATCGGCCGCAATCGCACGGCTCCCGCGTGAGCGTCGTGAGATCGCCGGTGCGGTATCGGAGCACCGGCAGCGCCTCCTTCGTGAGCGTGGTCAACACGAGTTCGCCCTCCTCGCCCTCGGGAACCGGCTCGCCGGTCCGCGGATCGATCACCTCGGGGTAGAAGTGGTCCTCCCAGATGTGCATACCGGCCTGGGCCTCGCACTCGACGGCGACACCGGGGCCGATCAGTTCGGAGAGACCGTAGTTCTCGTATCCCCTGACGCCGAGTCGGTCCTCGATCTCCTCGCGCATCGGCTCGGTGCAGGGCTCGGCTCCGTAGAGCACCGTCGAAAGCGGCAGTTCGCGCGGGTCGACGCCCATCTCCGCGGCCGTCTCGGCAAAGTAGAGCGCGTACGACGGCGTACACGCGAGCGCGTCGCTCTCGAGGTCGCGTGCGAGTTCGACCTGCCGTTGCGTGTTGCCGCTTCCGGCCGGAATCACCGTCGCACCGAGTTCTTCGGCGCCGCCGTGAAAACCGAGGCCGCCGGTGAACAGGCCGTAGCCGTAGGCGTTCTGTACCGTGTCGCTTGAGTCGAGCCCCGCCGCAGCCATCGAGCGGGCCATCACCTCGTGCCACAGCTCGAGGTCGCCGTCGGTGTAGGAGACGATTTTCGGTTTGCCGGTCGTCCCCGATGAGGCGTGGATCCGCCGGAGTTCGTCGTCGTCGACGGCGAACAGACCGTCGGGATACGTCTCGCGGAAGTCGGCTTTCGTCGTAAACGGCAGGGACTGGATGTCTTCGATCGAGTCGATATCTGTGGGAGCGATCCCGGCCTCGTCGAGGGTCTGCCGATAGAACGGCACGTTCTCGAAGGCGTACTCGACGGTGTCACGAAGCCGGTCCGACTGCAACTCCCGTAGTTCGTCGTGAGACCTGTACTGGGTAGTGTCTGCCATGTTCCCGTACTCGAGTCACGGTATCAACTACCAAAGATCTTGGTTTTTCGACGGCTCGACCGCCATTCTCGGTAATCGACGGCGCGCTACGGAGTCGAGTGGTTCGGAACAAACGGTGCGGACGACGCTCTCGATCGCTCGAGCGAGCGATGGACCTGAGGTTGCTCGCCGAGCGAACTGGAGAGTGACCGTACCGATACCGCGAGCGGTTTACTCGAACTTTTCGAACGGCTGCTCGCAGCTATTGCAGTAGTGCATCGACCGACAGAGCGACGGGCCCTTCGGGTGCTCGCGGACGGTGTCGGTCGACTCGCAGTAGGGACACTCGGCACCCGTTGTCTCCCCGCTGGTCGTGACGCTCGGATCGAGATTCCGTCTCATATGCTGAGCCCGAACTCCCGCAGGTCGTCTTTGCCCTGTTCGGTCACCATCTCGACGGTCCACTCCGGACTCCAGACGAGTCGTAACTCGGCGTCGTCGACGCCGTCGACGGCGGCGACCGCGTCTTCGACCTCCCCCGTGAGCATGTCTCGAGCGGGACACCCCGAGTAGGTGAGCGTCATGTCGACGGTTACGACGCCGTCGTCGACGTCGACGCCGTAGATCAAACCGAGATCGACGATACTGATCGGCATCTCGGGGTCTTCGATCCCGTAGAGGGCATCCCACACGTCGGCCGCGAGGCCGGTCGCGTCCGCGCCGGTCGCGGGAAGATCGTCGCTTCCCTCGCCCTCGCGGTAGTCGGTGTACGCACAGGGCGTGGCGTCGGCGTTCGGGTTCGGTTCCGGTTCCGGAGTATCGCTGTTCATTATTCTGGTTTTGCCATGATCTTCGTCGCTTCGCTCCGTCCGAGTTCGCGGTAGGTGTTGGTGAACTCCGCGTGGAGGTCGTCCCACGCGTCGGTGTGCGTGCCGTCGCGACCGCGAACCTCGGGGAGGGTGTCGGCCGTGACCTCGAGGTCGTAGTCGTCGTATTGGATGACCTCCGAGACCGGCGTTTCCAGCCCCAGTTCGTCGAGGTAAGGGACCACGATCGAGAGCCACTCCTCGCGAAGCTCCGCGAGCGAGGCGTCACGAAAGCCGGCCTCGACGATCGTTTCCTCGAGATCCGCACTGCCGGATTCGAACAACGTCAGCGCATGCGGGAACAGCCGGTCGACGGCCGCTTGCAGGCGCTCGCTGCTCTCGTCGCCGTCAGCGAGCCGCTCCATCCAGTTCTCGGCGTGTTCGCGGTGATACTCCTCCTCGTTTTGGATCTTGCCGACCCGGTCGGCAATCTTCGCGTACGAGGACTCCTCGAGGGCCTCGAGACGCAGCTCTTCGGCGACATCGTAGAGGTAGTGTCGCAGGATGACGTCGGCCCAGTCACCGTCGGTGAACGGGCGTTCCGTGAGCGTGCTGTGACGCCATTCGTCGGGGTCGCGCTCGTAAATCAGTTCGTGTTCCTCGTGGCCGAGGTCCTCCAGAACGTCGTACCAGAGCCGGGCGTGACCCAGTTCGTCCTGTGCGTTGTTTGCGAGCGCGAGATCCGACTCGAGGGTTGGGGCGCGAACCTGCCACTCAGTGTAGCGTTCGGCCTGTACGTACTCGTCGTCGGCCAGTTCGAACAGAAGGGCCTCGAGGGCGTCGGCCTGCTCGTCGTCGAGGGATGCGGGGGAGTCGAATGCGGGCATTTATACCACCTCGCTCCGCCGCCTTTCGGCGTCTTCCTGTTCGTCCGAAGATTCGACGACCTCGCTTGCGTCGTCGGCAGTGACGTTGTACCCCGTCGCCCATCGGTAGCTTTTGTCGGTCGTGCCGCCGAACGAGTACTTCTCACCGTCGACCTCGCCGACTTCTTCTTTCGGGACGACCCACATGTTGTTGGTCGGCTTGCGCCGACCGTGTTGGATCGCGGCGAACTGCTTTGCCATCTCGCGGTCCGGGGCGTGGACGTTTCCACAGTGGGTGTGATACTCGCCTTCTTTCTCCTGTCGGAATACTTCCCAGATCATTGTTAGTCGGCTGCCTGTGGCGGCTGATTGCCCGAGGGGACGGGACCGCCCTCGATCGTTTCACGAACCCACTCGACGGCCTCCTGTGCGGCCTTGCGGCCGTTGATCTGGCCGAGGCCGGGTTCGTACTCGTTCTTTGCGATCGTGAAGAACTCGTCCCAGTCCAGGTCGCCCTCGACGACCTCGTAGTCGCCGTCGTCGTTCTCGCGGATGCGCGGCTCGTCGGGAATCTCGAGCCCGTACTTCTCGGCTTTCGGGATGTACTGGTTGAGGAAGGCGGTCCGGAGTTCGTCGTTGGACTTCTGTTTCAGCCCGACTTCGGACGCGAAGCCGTGGTGTGTGCTCTTCTCGTCGGTCGGGCCGAAGAACTGGATAATACGGGGCCACCACGTTTCGAAGGCCTCCTGGGTCATCTCCTGTTCGTTCTTCGAGCCGCTCATCAGTTCGGCGAGAATGCTCTCGCCATGTTTGACGTGGAACCCTTCCTCGAAGCACACCTTGTCCATCGCGTGGGCGTAGGGCTCCCAGCTGGTCCGTCGGAGCGTCGCCTGTCGGCGCATCGCCGCACCGTCGACGAAGAAGGCGATCATCGCCGTTTCCGGCCACTTCTCCATCGGATAGTGAAAGCAGTTGAGGAACTTCCCGTCGCCGTTGGCGAGGTCGTCTAACATTTCCTCGCGGCTCTTGACGCCGAGTGACTCCGCGGCCCGGTAGAGCAACTGCCCGTGACCGATCTCGTCTTGGACCTTGGCGGAGAACGCCAGCTTACGGTCGATACTTGGCGCTTCCCGGATGAACGGACGCTCCAGGTACGCGCCCATGATCTCGCTGTTCGCGTGGAACTCGATCATCCGAGTCGCCGCCTTCCGGTACTCCTCGGGCATGTCGTCGGCGGGGCTAAACTCCCGCGGCCCCGCCCGGTCTTTGACTGTGTTCAGGTCC
The DNA here is from genome assembly GCF_000383975.1 of Natronorubrum tibetense GA33. Lineage (NCBI taxonomy): Archaea > Methanobacteriati > Methanobacteriota > Halobacteria > Halobacteriales > Natrialbaceae > Natronorubrum > Natronorubrum tibetense. The sequence goes on from NZ_KB913017.1 coordinate 2,915,089, forward strand.
ATCGTTTCATCCGAATGAACGCTGTATACACCCTTAGAAATTGACCGCCATATAACGAGGTTTTATATGTTGGTGGCTGGTAACGGAACGCATACGTCCTACATGATCGACGAGTGTCTCGCGGTCGAATTCCGCGTTCGGAACGATGATTGCCCGCTTTCGGAGGCGACGCGAGCGGTCGACGTCGAGATCGGTGCCCAGCCGCCACAACACCGCAGCGACGGCTACGATCTGCTCCAGTTCGGGTCACCGAAGAGCGAGGAACTCACCCGCGTCTTGGACGATGACGACCGAATCTCGTACCTGCACGTCTCGAGGACCGACGGTCGCTACCGGTATCGCTGTCTCTCCAAAGAGCCGTGTGTCGTCCACCGGCTGATCGACGGCGGCCTCATCGTCGAGACGCTGCGATATCGCGACGGCGCGGCGATGATCTTCGGTGCAGTCGTCGGCCGCGATGTCCTCAAAGGCGTCATGGAGGCGGCCGGCGAAACCGTCGGTGTCAAACTCGAGCGCGTGTATCCCCTTCAGTCCGAAGCGAAGGAATCTCCCAGCCATCGGTGGGATCTCACGCCGGCCCAGGAGGAGTGTATCCGCGCGGCCCTCGAACTGGGCTACTTCTCGATTCCGCGGGAGACCTCTTCGGAGGCGGTCGCCGACGAACTCGGGATCAGCAAATCGGCGTTTCTCGAGCGACTCCGTCGCGGCGAGGCGGCGCTGTTCCAGCAACTCTTCAGCTAGCGTGTCGGCTTCAACAGATACTTTTACCCGTAGAGAGGTGTGGTACCGTATGGCAGATACAGACGCCGTTCGCCAGCGCATCGAGAGCGACGCCTACTGTGAGACGCTCGGAATCGACCTCGTTTCCCTCGAGCCCGGAACGGCGCGTACCCGACTCGAAGTCACCGAGGACCTGACGAACTTCCACGGGACGCCACACGGCGGCGCGATCTACTCGCTCGCCGATGCGGCCTTCGCCGCGGCCTCGAACTCCGAGGGAGAGACGGCGGTGGCCCTGGAGACGAATATCTCGTATCTCGAGGCGGTCGAAGTGGGGACCGTGCTGAGCGCTACCGCCGACAAAACGCACGACGGCGGGCGCACGGCCGAGTACGAGGTCGTCGTCACCGACGAGGACGACGAGCGAATCGCGACCTTCCGCGGACGGGTGTACAAGCCGTAGCGTTCCCGACGCACGAGCGCGAAAAACAGACGGCCGCCGTACCGCTTCTTACGCCGTGACGCCGAGATACTTGTCGAGAATTTCCTCGTCGTCTCGGAGCGCTTCCGACGTCCCCTCGTAGACGACCTCGCCCTGGTTGATGACGTAGTTTCGGTCGGCGAGTTCGAGGCAGACGTGGACGTTCTGCTCGACCAGCAAGACGGTGATCCCCCGTTCGTTGAGCTCGGTAATGATGTCCATTACGTCCTGGACGATGTAGGGAGCGAGCCCTTCCGTCGGCTCGTCGAGCAAGACGAGATCCGCGCCGCCGACGAGGGCGCGACCGATCGCGAGCATCTGCTGTTCGCCGCCCGATAGCGACGAACCGGCGTTACTCGCCCGCGCTTGCAAATTCTCGAACATCTCGAGCGCTTCGCCGACCGAGAGCGAGTCGATGTCCGGTGCGCCGCCGTAGTCGGCGAGTTCGAGGTTTTCCCGGACGGTTAGCTCCGGGAAGATCTGGCGCTCCTCCGGGACGAGCGCGAGTCCCTTCTTGGCCGTCTCCGTGGCATCGAGTCCCGAAATGTCCTCGTCACGGTAAGTGATGCGCCCGCTCGTCGGGGTGAGAATACCCATGATCGACCGGAGCGTCGTCGTCTTGCCGGCGCCGTTGCGGCCGACGAGCGAAACGATCTCTCCCTCGCCGACCGTCAGGGAGAGGTCGCGAAGCACTTGCGTCTCGCCGTATCCCGACGTCACCTCGTGGACGGAGAGCAACGGGCCGGCGCTCATTCCATCATCCCCCCGAGATAGGCGTCCTGGACGTCCGAATTCGTGGCGATTTCATCGGGCGTCCCCTCTGCAAGAATTTCTCCACGATTCAACACCGTGATGTGGTCTGAGAGTTCCATAACGAGTTCGATGTCGTGTTCGATGAGCAACAGCGTCTGATCGACCAGCACCTCTTCGATCAGATCGATCGTCTCCTGGGTTTCCTCGACGCTCATGCCCGCCGTCGGTTCGTCGAACAACACGAGATCGGGTTCGGTCGCGAGGACGACACCGATCTCGAGGCGTCGCTTGTCGCCGTAGGGGAGTGCGTCCGCCGTTTCGTCGGCGACGTCTCGAAGTCCGATCCGATCGAGGATGCGATCGGTCCGGTCGTTCATGCTGTCGTACCGTTCGGTCGGTTTGAACAGCGACTGGAGGAAGTTGTACTGGTCGCGGTCGAGCGATTGGGACGCCAACCTGACGTTCTCGCGAACGGTGAGCCCGCCGAAGATATTCGAGATCTGGAACGAGCGTCCGATGCCGCGGCGAACGCGCTCCGACGGCGAGAGGGACGTAATCTCCTCGCCGTCGAAGTACACTGCGCCCTCGGTGGCGGGAAGTGCGCCGGTGATGAGGTTGAACAGCGTCGTCTTCCCGGCGCCGTTCGGGCCGATAATGCTCCGGAACTCGCCGCGTTCGACTGTCAGGTTAATGTGGTCTGTCGCCGTGAACTGTCCGAATTTCTTGACCAACTCTTCCGTCTCGAGAATCGTCTCTCCAGCGGTTCGTTGATTCGTTTCGGTCGTTTCCATAGCCATTAGTCGTCACCCTTAACGCTCGATTCGTCTGACGCCGGCTTCGGACCGGGTCCAGAGCCACCCGACACGTACGGGGCAAGTTGGGCCGGCAGCGAGACCAGCCCGCGCGGGAGGAAGATCACGAACAGGACGAAGATCGTCCCGAGGACCAGCCGCCAGCGGCCAGTAAAGCCGGTGAGGAGTTCCTCGAGGCCGAAGAACACGCCCGCACCGATGATCGGTCCGTACAACGTTCCCATACCGCCGAGGATGACCATCACGATTACCTCACCCGAGTGGAGCCAGTAGGCGAACGACGGCGTCGCGTACCCCGCATTGAGGGTGAAGAGGCCGCCGGCCAGGCCGGCCAGCGCCCCGCTGATCACGAACGCGCGTCGCTTGTAGATGGTCGTCTCGTAGCCGATGAACGTGGATCGCTGTTCGTTCTCCCGAATCGACTTGAGCACGGAGCCGAACGGAGAGTTGAGCATCCGGCGAGTGAGCAGGAACGAGGCGATCAGCGCGCCCAGCGCAATGTAGTAGAACAGCGACTGGCCGGTCAGTGCAACCGGGCCGACGTAGAACCCGATGTCACTGAGACTGAGACCCATTCCGGCGATCCCGTAGTACGTCGAGATGCCGAACAGCCCCTCGGAGCCGCCGGTGATATCGAGCCGATACAGCATGTTGTAGAACAACTCCGCGAACGCGAGCGTGATCATCGCGAAGTAGACGCCGCCGACCCGGATCGACAGGAAGCCGACGAACCACGCGATGGCGGCGGAGATGACGATCGCGAGGGCGATCGCGACGAACGCGGACTGGCTGACGTGCAACAGCGTGATCGCGACGGCGTACGCACCGAGGCCGTAGAACAGCGCGTGACCGAGTGACACCAGTCCCGTATAGCCCATCACGAAGTCCAGACTGAGTGCGAACAGTCCCCAGATGATGATTTCGACCATGAACGTGACGGCGTACGCCGAGTACAGCGTCCCCACGCCAAGTGGCACCAGTGCCAGCAAGGCGATCATGGCGATCCCCAGTCGCTTTCGCGTCTGGGGCTCGAGGAACCCGCCCGACCCGGTCAGTAGCTCGCCGCCTTCCTCTTCCGTTTCGACGCCGAACAGTCCGCGTGGCCGGAGGAGAAGGACGGCGATCATCAGCAGGAAGATCACCGTCCCCTCGAAGATCGGGGCGTAGTGCCGCAGGAGCGTCTGGATGATACCCACGAGCAGTCCACCGACGACGGCTCCTTTGAAGCTGCCGAGGCCGCCGAGGACGACGATGACGAATGCCGGGATGATGACCGACATCCCCATTTCGGGGCTGACGCTCTGATAGCCGCCGAGGATGATCCCGGCGACGGCGGCGAGCGCCGCACCCATACCGAACACGAGCGAGTAGTACCGGTCGATGTCGATGCCGAGGTTGCGGACCATCTGTCGGTCCTGCGAGCCGGCGCGGATTATCAGTCCGTACTTCGTGTACTCGAGCATCGCCCAGACGGCAAACGCCATCGCGCCGCCGAAGACGATGATGAACATGTTGTACACGCTGGCGTTGATCCCGATCACGTTGATCGTTCCCGTGAGGAGCTCTGGCACCGGGAGGCTGACGCTCCCTGGCCCCCAGACCAGGTATATCAGGTCATTTATTACGAGCACCAAACCGAACGTGAGCAGGATGTGATACAACGGGTTTCGGCCGTACAAGGGTCGCACCGTGTATCGTTCGATTGCGACACCGATGATACCGACGAGCAGCGGCGCGATGAACAGGGCGGCGAAAAACGCCGTCCCGCCGAACGGAACGACCAGTGCCAGTGCGAAGTACGCCCCCAGCGCGAACAGTTCTCCGTGGGCGAAATTGATGACGTGCATGACGCCGAAGATCACGGAAAGGCCAGCGGCTAACAGCACGTAGACCACGCCGATCGTCAACCCGTCGACGAGCGGTTGTAAGAATGCAGTAATCATTGGTTATCGAGACTGATTATCGATATCCGTATTACAGCTCACAGCCGGTATCCTCACAGTCGGGTGCAGCTTCTTCCCCGGATAGTTCCTCGAGGAGTTCGACGTCGGCGAGCTCTCCCGAATCCGGTTCGACACACTCGCCCATCCAGACCGGGTTCATCGCCTGTTGGTCACACTCCCGGAACTCGTTCGGACCGAAGATCGTGTCGTGTTCCATGCCCGAGAGCGTCTCGGCGACCGTCGACGGATTCCGCGATCCAGCCTCGCGAATGCCGTTCGCAACCATCCGGATCGACTCGTAGCCGACGCGCGAGAAGTTGTCCGGCGGGTCCTCGTACTCGGCTTCGTAGGCCTCGACGAACTCCTGGTTGTCGCCGGTTTCGATCTCTGGAAGGTACCGAACGCCGCTGTAGGTGTTGTACGCCCCGTCTCCAGCCCCTGCTCGAACGGCCCGGAACGAACCGGTCGTCGTCACGATCGGAATCTCGTCCTGTAGTCCGCGTGCACCTGCCTGCGAGAGGAAGATCCCGAGGTCAGCCCCCGTCATCCCGACGACCAGCGCGTCGGCCTCGTCGCTAACGTCCGCGATCTGGCTGATGAACGCCTCGAAATCCGTCGATCCCGGATCGGACCGCGTGATACCGACCTGCTCGTAATCGTCGCTGATCGACTCCATCCGCGTTTCGACCTCGTTTAACACCGACTCCCCGTACGCGTAGTCGGCGATGTGGTAGACGATCTGATCGCCTAACTCGTCGGCGGTCCACTGAGCCATCACTTCCGCGATCTGTGCCGTGCTCGTCTCGAATCGGAACACATACTCGTTACAGTTTGCCCCCGTAATCGAGGTGTCCGCCGCCCCCGGCGTGTAGACGACCTCGTTCTCGAGTGCGAAGTCGTTGATCGCGAGCGCGGCCGAACTCGAAATACATCCCGTGATGAACTGTGCGCCGTCGGATTGGACCGCCTGTTCGGCCCGCTGGCTCGCCGTTGCCGGATCGAGTTGCGTATCGTAGTCGTCGTACTCGATCGTAAAGTCGTACTCGTCGCTTTCGTTGATCTGTTCAATTGCGAGTTCGGTTCCCTGGTGTCGTTCTTCGGCGAGGTCGCTGAACTCCCCCGTGAACGGCTCGAGGACCCCGAATTGCACCGTATCGAAATCTTCGTCGTCCCCATTTTCCATCTCGTCCGGATCGCCGACACAGCCGGCTAACCCGGTTATTCCGGCAACGCTACCGGCGGTAATTGCCTTGAGAACATCACGTCTACGCCCCTGTGACCTGCCACCTCGAGTCATACCTTCTGTAGATTACACCCGACCATAAAAATCGACCCCATTTTATGGCGGTTTTATAAGCAAATGTCGGCAATATGCGGTTCTCCTATCGAGATACAGATGTTCGGTCTATCGGTTCGCCACGATACCGTCAGCCACTCAAACATGACAGCTGACCGTGCTCGCGTGCGTTTGGCGGGCAGGTCCGGTTCGCGAGCGGCGGCCTGTTTTTCACAACGATCGGTTAGATGGCTCGCACGAGTGTACCCTCGGCAGTCCGCGAACGTTGACGTTCGCTTTCGCGTACACTCACGCCCGCCGATGTGCGGCACCGATACCGCTGGACCGGTCCAGTGTATGGGAACGAGACCGGAACATTATGTGAGATGCACACAATTACCGTTCTATGTATCGGATACTGGTCGGGGTCGAAACCGACGAAGACCGGGCGATGGCACAGGCGTCGATGATCGAATCGCTTCCAGGGGCGAGCGACGAGGTTACGGCAATACTCGTGCACGTGTTCCAGGACAACCCCGAAGGGCGCTCGACACCACAACTCGACGGCGTTCGCCACGCGGCCGCGGCGTTCGACGAACACGGTATCGACTACGAGTACTACGAAGCGAGCGGCGAACCGGCACCGGAGTTGATCGCGGCAGCCGACGAACTGGACGTCGACATGCTCTGTCTCTCCGGGCGCAAACGGTCGCCGACGGGAAAAGTCGTCTTCGGAAGCGTCACCCAATCGGTTATCCTCGGAACCGATAGGCCCGTTGTCACCGTCAGCCCGGACGAGTAAGACATCGACTGGGCACCTCGAGCACCGACGACCGCGGCCGTTTCGTTCTCGAGCCACCTGCGCTTCGGCCGTTTATAAATGCCGCAAATACACGGATCAGTCGTGATGTGGTTTCGACACCGCCGTCGGGTGTGATCGCTCATGGCGACCGACACCTGCTCCGCGTGGGATCCGGCGAACTGTACGGAAATCGAGGGTTGTCCACCCCGTTGCCCCCGGTTTATCGATAAGCGCGGCGACCCCTGATACGCGTCGGTGTAAAGCGAAATTCTCCGACCGATACCGCTTCGGTTGGGTTCAGACGGCGAGATACCGATGTTCGTGCATCCTCACGGAACCGACAGCGAGCGCTCGATCGGCCGCGTTCTATCACACCACCTGTCAATCAGGGTCGTGTGTGCATACCCCATGATTTTTATCGAGGCGCTCCGGATTGTCGAGTGAGGATGAGTTATAAGCAGATAGAGACAGCCCCTCGAACGGAGATTCGGGAGCTGCAGAACCAACGACTCCGTGAAACGGTGCGCCACGCTTACGAGAACGTCGACTACTACCGCGAGGAACTCGACGCGGCGGGTATCGAACCAGAGGACGTGCAGACGGTTGACGATATTAATAAGCTACCGTTTACCACGAAAGAGGATTTCCGTGCCGAGTACCCCGATGGCCTGTTCGCCGTCGACGACGACGAACTCCGGCGAATCCACGCCTCTTCGGGAACAACCGGGAAACCAAAGATCGTTTCCTACACCGAGGGCGACCTGGACGTATGGAGCGAAGTCGTCGCCCGCTGTCTCGCCGCGTCTGGAGTCGAACCGGGGGATACCGTCCAGAACGGCTACGGCTACGGCCTGTTCACAGGCGGTCTCGGGCTCCACTACGGGATCGAAGAGCTCGGTGCGACGGTGATTCCGATCGGCGGCGGGCAGACCCAACGGCAGGTGGAGTTGTTGCAGGACTTAGAGAGCGATGTCCTCACCTGTACGCCGTCGTACTCGCTGTACCTCGCGGAGACGGCCGCGGAGATGGGAATCGACATCAAAGAACTCCCGGTGTCGACGGTGATCTTCGGTGCGGAACCCTGTACCGATCCGATGCGCGAGGAGATCGAGGAGCGACTCGATGTGACCGGAATCGACATCTACGGACTCTCGGAGATCATCGGCCCCGGGGTCTCCAACGAGTGCCACGAAGCCCAGGACGGCCTGCACATTTGGGAGGACCACTTCTATCCCGAAGTGGTCGACCCCCAGACGGGCGAGCCGCTCCCGGAGGGCGAGGAAGGCGAACTCGTGTTGACCACGCTCACGAAAGAGGCGCTGCCAGCGCTCCGATACCGCACCGGCGACCTCACGACGCTGACCTACGACGAGTGTGAGTGCGGGCGAACGATGGTGCGGATGGACAACGTCACCGGCCGCGCCGACGACCTGCTGATCGTCCGCGGCGTCAACTTCTACCCCAGCGAGATCGAGGACGTGGTCCTCGAGTTCGATGCGGTCGCCCCCTACTACCGGATCGACCTCGATCGCGAGAACAACCTGGACACCCTCGAGCTCACGATCGAACTCGAACCCGAGTTCGATGGCGACGTCGAAGACCTCCGCGATCGAATCCTCACTCGCCTGTCGAACGTCCTCTCGTTTACGCCGGACGAGTTGGATATCGTCGATCCGGATAGCATTGAACGGACAGAAGTCGGGAAGGTAAAACGCGTCTACGACCACCGGTAGTCGCGACGACGGTCGGAGAGTGGTGTCCGCTGCCGGTTCGAACGGAGACGCGTCATCAATCCTGCGCCGGATCTCCGATTTCCTTCGCCGAAGTAAACTATTTGTACCGTGATTGGGATGACCACATATGGCATACAGCTACGAGCCACACCACTTCGAAGACTTCGAAGCGGGACAGGAGTTCAAGAGCGTCGGCCGAACCGTCACCGAGTCCGACTTCGTTATGCACTCGGCGCTAGCCGGCGACTGGACCGAACTGCACACCAACAAGGAGTACGCGGAAGAGGGTCCCTTCGACGGCCGAATCGCCCACGGACCGATGACGTTCGTCCACGCGACCGGCTTCGTCTACCGGTCCGGTATCGTCGAGCGCACGGCGTACGCGTTCCTCGGCATGAACTACATGGATCTCCCGAATCCGGTGTATATTGGGGATACGATCTCGCTCGAGATGGAGGTCAGCGAGACGAAAGACGTCGACCACGACGATGCGGGAATCGTCGTCCTCGACACCGAAATGACGAATCAGGATGATACCGTCGTCTTCCAGGGCGATATGAAGTTCCTCATCAAACGAAAGGAGTAACACACGTCGCGTGGCCGACGAGACCGTGCGGTCACGATCCGGGAGAGCCATCGGTATGGTCTGCCCGACTGTGACAGCCTCCTCGCCCTTTCCGGGCAGACTTTCGCCTCGTACTTCCGTGACGACTGTTCGCAGCCGACGATTTCGCGATCGGTTCGGTTGGACGGGTGGGCACTCGAGGCAGTTTCGTCGGGTAAGCAACGCGGATACCGTCTCGCTTCCCGGGTAGCATCTCCTGGCAGACATTCAGCACGAACCGACTCCCGGAAACTCATTTGATGACAGTGCTATCTACGGCTATCAAAAGAAAATAATACTTCGTTATCTGGGAGCTTTGGCGATAATCCTCGAGGGGCGGTTTTGAAAAGCCACATGCAACTTCGAATTGTTTAGAATCAGTGAGAATAACCGAACAAGTTGTAGATAGCACTCCGCCATCTTGACATCTGTGTCTACAAAACTATAGTGGGGGATCTCAGAGTGATTCCGTCACGTCCCGTTTAGATCACATATATCGAAACCATACCGCTATGTTGTATGGTTCCGGATGGGGCGAGTACGAGATGTAAGAAAAATCGAGAAATGGAGAAATACCAGTTTTCTCAAAGTATGAGGAACCATACAGAATCTGAACATATATTTCTCACAACTATTCTGCGAGAGTGTGGTGGCGAAGGGTCCGACCTACACCTCGAAATCCATCCAAAACAACTTTACAATGGAAATCCAATCTGGGATGTGACACGGGTAGAACCACGACCGGGACCGGCCGCCCGCAGCGATCGGTTCTCCGACGGTCCGGACTGAACGAACGCAAACTCATAGATTACAGATGGAGACGATAGCATGACCGACGACGAATCGCCGAACTGGGACTTCAAAGACCGCGATATCGCCATTTTGTGTGAGCTCTCGGACGATCCACAGCTCTCCTCGCGGGAGCTGACGAGCGTGCTCAAGTCCGAGTACGATATCGACGTCTCACACGTTACCGTTAGCGAATCGATCCGCCGAATGCGCGACGAAGGCGTCTTTCGTGAGGCGATTATCCCCAACGAAGAGTATTATACCTTCGCGCTGTTCGAGTTCAAGTTCAACACCGAACACTTCGCCGACAGCTGGCGAGACGCGATGACGCACATCAAAGAAGACAAGCACACCCTGTTTTTCTTCCTCTCCGACGGGGAGTATCAGTGGAAGACCGTCATGATGTTCCGCAGCTCCGAAGAGATTTCGAAGTGGATCCACAACTGCTACAAGGAACACGGCGACGTGATCGCGAATATCCGAAACTCGTCGGTCCACAACGTGCTGAAATTCCGGACGGACCCGCGAATCTACGAGGATCTGCGGGAGGAACAGTACGAGTAGGATTCGACCGTCGCGCTCGAGCACCGTCTCCGAAACGGTACGCCCGAGACCCGAACCCGAGTCGATTACGTCTCGTTCTCGCCCACGTCCGTGTCCCGAAACAGCCGATACGTGGTCCGACCGACGGCTGCCTCGCCGTCGGAACCGGTGACGGAGACCTCCGTGACACCGGTCGTCCCGCCGGCTCGTACTACGGACGCTTCGGCGCGGAGATTACCCGTCGCCGGGCGGAGATACGAGACGTTGAGGTCGGTCGTCGTCAGGCGCGCCTGACTCGGCACCTCGAAGGTCGTCCGCAGTGCAAACGCGCTGGCGGTATCGATCAGGGTCGCGACGATGCCGCCGTGGACCGGATCGTAGCCGTCGTTTCCGACCGGATTCTCGAACTCTTCGTCGTGGTCGATGGTCAGGACGGCCGTCCCGTCCTCGAGTTGGTCGACACTGATGTCGAGCCACGACAGATAGCCGTGGCGCTCGACGAACGACGCCCACTCGGGCCAGTCGGTCGATGGATCCGGTTTCGGCTCCGGTTCAGGTTCCGGCGACATCTACTCGCCTTCGAACTCGGGCTCGCGATCCTCGGCGAATGCCATGGTCCCCTCGAGTACGTCGTCCGTGCTGGTCAAGAGCCCGAAGCCCTGGCTCTCCATGGTCAGGGCGGCCTCGAGGCTCGCGTCTTCGCCCTCGTTCATGACCTTCTTGGCAACTTCGAGGCCGATCGGCGGGCCGTTACGGAGGTCGTCGACGAACTCGTCGACGGTGTCCTCGAACGCCTCGCGATCGACGGATCGGTTGATCAGGCCCCAGTCTTCGGCGCGGTCGGCGTCGATGTGTTCGCCGCGGAAGACCATCTCTTTCGCGCGAGTTTCGCCGAGAACGCGGAGGAGTCGTTGCGTACCGCCGCCGCCGGGGATCAGGCCGAGATTGATCTCTGGAGCACCGAACTCCGAGCGCTCGGTTGCGAGTCGCAGATCGCAGGCCAGTGCGAGTTCGAGTCCGGCACCGAGACAGTAGCCGTCGACTTTCGCGACGACGGGCCGCGGGAAGTCGTTGACCGTCTCGAAGGCCGGCGTGACGTCCATCAGGTCGGTCGGTTCGACGCCGCTAAAGCCGGAGATATCCGCCCCGGCGCTGAACGCGCGGTCGCCCGCCCCCTCGATTACCGCACACCGAACCTCGTCGGTGTCGACCGACGAGAACAGGTCGTCGATTTCCTTGAGCAGGTCGCCCGAGAGGGCGTTCATGCGAGACGGCCGGTCGAGTTCGACTCGCAACACGCCGTCCTCGAGTTCCGCGTTGAGGTCGTGATAGGAGTCGAGTCCGCCGTCGTCGCCGTCGTACTCGTAGAAGCCTTCGCCGGCCTCCTCGCCGGTCTTGCCCTCCTCGACGAGTTCCTCGAGGTACGGGTGTGGCTCGAAGCGGTCGGAGCCGGTCTCCTCGTACAGGGTCTCGAGCTTCTCGAGAACCTTGTCGAGACCGATCTTATCGGCCCGGCGACAGATCCCTTCGGGGAAGCCCAGACCGAGTTGGACGCCGGTGTCAACTTCTTCGGGTTTGGCGACGCCCTCGCCGACGAGGAAGGCCGCGCGGTTGATCATGCGAGCCTCGACGCGCAGCCAGTCGAAGTCGCCCTCGTCGTCGGGCTGGTAGTCTGCGCCGTCGCCGTCCTCGTAGTCGTAAAAGCCCTTGCCGGTCTTCTGGCCGAGTTCCTCGGCTTCGACCTTCTCCTCCGTGATCGGCGGGATCGGGCTGCCACCCTCCTTGCGGACGTGATAGCCGACGTCGATGCCAGTCAGGTCGCCGAGTTCGAACGGCCCCATCGGGTAGCCGCGCTCGTGGGCCATGGTGGCGTCGGCCTCCCGAATCGTCGCCTCGCCCTCCGAGACCATGAACGCGGGTTCGCCGCCGAAGGGGCCGACGATGGTGTTGACGACGAAGCCGCGGACGTCCTTGCGGACGTAGATCGGCGTCTTGTCGATCGACTCGACCCACTCGTAGCCGGCTTCGGCCGCCTCGTCGCTGGTGTCTTCGCCGTAGATGACCTCGACGAGGTCCATCTTGACCGGCGGGTTGAAGAAGTGCAGGCCGAGCACGCGCTCGGACGTGTCGACGACCTCAGCGATGTCCGAAATCGGCAGGCTCGAGGTGTTCGTCGCGAGCAGCGTCTCCTCGTCGCAGTACTCCTCGAGATCGCTGAAGATGTCGTGTTTCAGGTCGAGGTTCTCGGGCGCGGCCTCGATGACGAGGTCGGCGTCGGCGACGGCCTCCTCGAGGTCGGTCGTCGTCTCGATCCGGCCGAGAACCTCGTCGGCGGATTCGTCGATCAGGTCCTTCTCCTCGAGTTTCTCGAGGCTCCAGGCGATCGATTCGTAGCCGTCCTCGACGAACTCGTCTTTGATGTCGCGCATCGTGACATCGTAGCCGGCCATCGCGGTCACTTCGGTGATCCCGTGTCCCATGTTGCCCGCGCCCAGCACGGCGACGCGGTCGATGCTGTCCAGTGACATGGTCGTGTGATCTACCGGAATCGTCTTAATACCACCGACAGCGAATTAGCAATGTTAAGCACGTTGTTTCCGGTTGTTCCGTGCGTATGGTGTTTCGATGTTGGGGTGAACTTCGGTAACGGTGACTCGAGTCTATTCCCCAATATTGTAACGGATGCTAATCAGAATGAGCGGACTCTGGTAGGATGGACGGAATGGTATTGACATCCTGTACATGTCGAGTGCTGAAAGTCGCTCTGCGGTGGCACGCGCTGTCGGCTGCCGAACGAAAGTGAGGGCAGCCGGCGATATCACGTGAGGTGAGGAGTGGACGGGGAAAGACGACCCGTATGCGAGCGAGTCGTCTGGGGAGGACGTGGAAGTCCCTGAGTTCTCCTCACTACAGAAAACGTGGAGTCATGTCTTATCTTTTTCTCGGTGTTGCTGGATGTTCCACTTCCAAATATACCACGTAGGAACCCCAATTATCAGGAGGCCCATGATAGTGTAAACGGCCATTGCAAGGGTTTCCATCATTGTATCACTACTACCGCAACACTCCAATGAGTTTTTCTGATAGGATTTTTAGCTTGTATCCCCAGTAACAAGACGCGCTAACGTACCCGGCAGGGAATCATTGGTCAGTATGCATGTGTAGCGAGCAGTAGTTTCGTGGAATCAGGCGTCTAAAGAAGGGGATTTCAACAGAGCCAACCTGGCCGCTAGGGACTGCCACGCCCTCCCCAACCGATATCTTCTCACGGGCGCTGCGGGACGGCTCTGCCGTCGTCTCACGGGTGCCACGCACCCGTTCGACTGCTCGCGGAACTGAAGGTTCCGCGCTCGTCCCGACAGCCGCGACGCATAGCGCCGCGCACTGCCCGTTCGAATGGTCCGCCGAACCGTTGGTTCCGCGCTACGCTCGTTTCACTCGCTCGTCCCTCGCAATTCGAACCGCGACGGGGTCGCGGTTCAGCGCGCCAACAGCCTTCGCTGCGACCGCTCGAGCAGAGTCGGCCGTAAAAAGAAAGCCAGGTCTTCGCTCGAAAGCCCGTTAGAGCGGCTCGTCGCCGTCGATGATCCGCTTCGCGCGATCGGCCAGCGCCGGAACCCGTTCTTCCATCTTTGGGTACATCGGGTTGTCGCTGTTGCCCTCGAGATACCGTCGGAAGAACATCTCGCCGAGACCGGCCAGCTTGTAGACGGCGAGCGTGCGGTAGAACCGCTCGTGTTCGAACTCGAGCCCGGTGAGGTCCTCCCAGCGGGAAACGAGTTCGGGTCGGCTGGAGTACCCCTTCCGCTCCATGAATCGGGTGGTGAGTTCGGGGATCGACGGCTCGGGATCCTTCGCGTCGCGCCAGTAGGAGAGCATCCAGCCCAGATCGGCGCGCGGGTCGCCGAGGGTGGACATCTCCCAGTCGAAGACGGCGATCAGTTCGGGCAGCTGCTCGCGGGCATCGCCCGCTCGCCCGTTCGGGGACGCGTTGCGTCCCCCGCCCGGCGCGAACATGACGTTGTCGAGTTTGTAGTCGCCGTGGACGAGCGTGTGTGGGTGGTCCTCGGGGACGTTGTCCCTGAGCCAGTCGCCGACCTCGTAGAGGACGGGTACCTCCCGTTCGTCTTCGGTGACCTCGAACGCCCACGACAGCTGTTTGCTCCAGCGGTCGACCTGGCGCTGGGTGTAGCCGGCTGGCCGGCCGAACTCGCCGAGACCGATCTCCTCGTAATCGAGTCGGTGGATCTTCGCGAGCGTGTCGACGAGTTCCTCGCCGATCCGTTCGCGCTGCTCGGGTTCGGCGAACCGCTCCGGTTCGTCCTCCCGGAGCACGTCGCCCTCGAGTCGATCCATGACGTAGAAGTCGCTGCCGATGATGTCGTGGTCCTCGCAGGCGAGTACCGGGGTGGGTACCGGGACATCGGTGTCGGCGACCGCATTCATTACGCTGTACTCCCGGATGACGTCGTGGGCCGTGTCGGCAGTCTCACCCGGCGGCGGCCGGCGGATGACCAGTTCGCGGTCACCCCACGTGACGAACAGCGTTTCGTTCGAATGCCCTTCCTGATGCCGCTCGACGTCGTAGTCGTCCGCCTCTCCGAGGTGCTTCTCGAGGTACGCGGCGAGTGCGTCCTCGTCGACGAGACGTTCGTAGTAGTTCTCGCTCATAGTGGCTGGTGAACTCCGTCCGATCGGACGACTGCAGTGTCGTCTCTCGAACGCTGGTTCGTACTGATGGTGTACGGTACCATTACTTCTCTGCTTAACGAAAGTAGTTTCGGGTGTAATTGAGTCTAACATCGTTGGGGTGTTGGGCGATGCCACTTTTCTCGTACGAGTTGGATCTATCGCACTGATGCTTCGCCGTCCCCGAGTGGACCGCGACACGTCGGGCAGGCGCGCACACTTCGGCTTCAGGGACGGCCCGTGGTCAAAACCCTGGTCGCTTCGACGGGTCGATCGAACGGGTGGTCACTGCGTACGCTGCACACGGCCATCGTTATCCCAAACCCTTTTGAGCGGAACTGACTAACTGGTTAGTCAAGTGACGAAGAAACGCAGCGACGGTCCCAGCAACTCGAGACCGACCGATCGTCGAGGTCTCGCCAACCGATCGAACGAAACCGACGGGCGCGGGTCGTAGCGTCGTGGGCTCGAAGAATCCCGTTCGACGACTGCGAGACGCCGTGAGCGGCGCGGAGACGAGCCGTTCCATCGTGATCGGCGCGGTCATCCTGAGTACGTTCTTCGTCGGCTTTGGCGGCGGCGTGATCTTCCCGATCCTGCCGAACCTCGGCATCGTCCTCGGCATCTCGCCGTTTCTCGTCGGCATCATCCTCAGCGCGAACCGCTTCTCGCGACTGTTCGCGAACGCGCCGGCCGGCGTGCTCGTCGACCGTGTCGGCACGCGCAAACCGTTCGTCGCCGGGATGATCGTCCAGTCAGTCGCGACGTTCGGCTACGTCGTCGCCATGATCTCGGCACGGCCCGAGTTGTGGTTCCTCCCGGATATTCCCGCGGCGTGGTTCCTCGGCTCGAGGATCATCTGGGGGGTCGGAAGTGCAGCCGTCTTCGCGACCGCGTACACGATCGCGTCCGACGTCAGCGACGGGAGTTCGCGGGGCGCGAACATGGGGCTCATCCGCGGCGGCGTCCTTTTCGGATTCCCCTGTGGCGTCGTCATCGGCGGGCTCATTAGCGAGCTCTCGGGAACGGTCTCGGCGTTCGTCGTCGCGACCCTGTTCGCCGTCCTCGCGAGCGTGATCGCCTACGCGACGATCCCGGAGACCCATATCGAGGGCGACGAACACCGGTCGGTCTCGGTGTGGGACGTCGACACGAGCGTCCCCGCCCTCACGGTCGGGCTGGTGAACTTCGCGGTGCTGTTCGCCTACATCGGTGCGCTGTTCGCGACGCTCGTCCTCTTTCTCGACCACAACGATCTCGGCGTCTTCGGCTTCGACGCGCAGGCCTCGTCGGGGATCTTCATGGCCGTCACGGTCGTCGCCGCCGGCATCTTCATGTTCCTCGGCGGCTACGTCAGTGACCGAACGGGGTCGCGGATCCCGACGCTGCTGGTGTTCCTCGGAACGTCCTTTGTCGGCTTCGTCATGCTCGCGATGGCCGGTTCGGTCGCCAGCCTCGCGGTCGCCTGCCTGTTGATCGGCGCCGGTCAGGGCGGGACGAGCGGCCCGCTGATGGCGTTGCTCGCCGACCTCACCCCAGACGAGCGGATGGGGCGTGCGGTCGGGACGAACAACGTCCTCGGCGACATCGGCGGCGGACTCGGCCCGATCATCTCCCTCCCGCTCGTCGAACTGTTCGGCTTCTGGCCGATTTACGTCGCCTGTGCGATACTCCCCATCATCGCCGGCGCGATCTTGCTCGGCGGTGTCTATCGGGAAACGGGCCGGTTCCTCCCGAGCCTACAGGCGCTCGAGGAGTCGGCGCGCGCGTCTAGCGGAACGTCCGAGCACGCCGATTGATCGTCTCGAGTGGTCAGTGGACGTGGCGGGCATCGCCATCTTTACGCGCTCGAACACCGCGCGAACTCGCCGTGGGTCTTCCCGACAGCCGCAAGCATCGCCGTCTTTGCCGAATGCCAACTACTGTGGCTGACACCAGTATGAACACCACAGACGAGGAGTTCGGTCCGCTCGACGTGACTATCCGGGGTCCGGGGGAGCCCGAGGTCGTGGTCGTCGCCGGCGTCCACGGCGACGAGATGAGCGGAATCCGCGCAGTGCGCCGCCTGCGCGAGGCCGACCTCAACCTGCAGCGTGGCGTCGCGTTCGTCCTCGCTAATCCGGCCGCCATCGAGGCCGGCGAACGCTACCTCGACTCGGATCTCAACCGCGTGTTCCCCGGCGATTCGGACGGCGACCGTGAGCAACGGATCGCCGCCAGACTCTGCGAGTTCGTCGACGGCCGGACGACGCTCTCGCTGCACGGCACCGAGGCCGAACCTACGCCGTTCGCACTGATACACAGCGGTCAGGAACGCGAGTTCGAACTCGCCTCGGAACTCCCCGTTCCGTACGTCGTCGATCACTGGGGAGTCAACGAGCACACGATCACGACGTGTGGCTTCACGGTTGAGATCGAACTCGCCGCAGAGAATTCCGAGGACGTAGCCGATTCGGCCGAGTTCCAGGCCCGCGCGTTCCTCCAGCGGGTGGACGCACTTCCCGGAGATCCACCGGAGGCCGATCCCGACTTCTTCCACATGGGCGAGCCCGTTCCGAAGCCCGACGGGGAGTCATACGAGTTACACGTCGAGAATTTCGAACGGGTTCCGGAGGGAATCGTCTATGCGACCGTCGACGGAGCAGCGCTGACCGCGGACGAGCCGTTTTGGCCGATAATCATGTCCGACGAGGGAGCCGAAGATATCTTCGGCTACCGGGGCCAGAAGATCGGCGAATCCCTCGAAGACGTCACGGAGACGTGGATCGGTGAGAACCGAGAACCGCGTGCGTCCGAGTAGCGCTGACGAATTGATGCAACCCGACTCGACGGAACGTACTGAACCGGGGATCGGCGTCCGGCACGCCGAACCACCCTACCGCTCCTCAATGAGTGTCGCCCGTCGAACCGGACCGATAGAGCCACTCGCGAAGGATCGCGTCGAGGCTCGCTCGAGTGATCTCCGCGATGTCGTCGCGCTCGAGAGTCACCTGATAGATCCGCCCGCCGTTGATGCTGGCCAGCAGCAGCGTCGCGACCTGCTCCGGATCAACGTCGCGGAAGACGCCCTGTTCGATCCCCTCTTCGACGATCGCGATCACGGTCGCCTCGACCGTCTCGTAGTTGCGGCTCAACTGTCGGCAGAACTCGTCGTTGTGCGGGGCCTCCGTGCGAACCTCGAGCATCGCGGTCGTCAGTTCCCAGTGGTCGAACGTCCCTCGCTCGGGCGGGCCGAACAGCAGCGTGTCGATCAGCGCCTCGAGGCGCTCGTCAGGGTCGCCGCGGCCCTCGACGGCGATGTTCTGCTCGAACGCCGAGAGCAGATACTCGAGAAACGCGACGAGCAGGGCTTCCTTGGTGTCGTAGTGGTAGTGGAGGACGCCTTTCGTCTTGTCGAACTCGTCGGCGATCGCCTGCATCGTCAGGTTCGCATAGCCGTGTTTGCACAGCGCACGATACGTGGCCCGCATGATCGCCTCCTCGGTGTCGACGGGCTCGCCGTCGGCGTTGGCCCCCATACTATCTCTTCCGTCGCAAAATATCCAAAAAAGGGTTTGGGTATCGGTCGACGTCGTCTCGAATCGAATGCTGTGCCGAGTCCGCTCCTCAGCCGTCCGACTGTTCGCGTTCGACGATCTCGAGCACCTCCTCGAGCGACTCGATTCGATAGGCGGCGGCTGGACCGTCCTCGGCACCGAACGCGACCCCGTTGATCTCCATCTCGTCGGCCCCCTTCACGTCGTGGTCGTAGCGGTCGCCGATCATCAGCGATCGCTCGGGGTCGGCGTCGGCCTTCTCGAGTGCGGTCTCGAACATCGCGGGATCGGGTTTCGTTCGACCCACCTCCTCGGAGGTGGTGATCGAGTCGAACGCCTCGCGAACGCCGAAAGCCTCGAGCATCTCCTTGCCCGCGTCGTCGTCCACGTCGCTCACCACTCCGACGTGGATGTCGCGCCGAGCGAGTTCGCGAATCGTCTCGACCGCGCCCGGAATCGGTTCGATCGACGACTCCACATGTCGCTCGAAATCGGGCTCCCACCGCTCGCGGGGGAGGTCCTCGCCGACGAGCGCCTCGACACCCACCGCGTAGGCCTCGCGGGCCGACTGGAACTCGGTGCCCTCGCGCTCGCGGAAGTGGTCTCCGACGGCCGTCCGCCACGCGTCGATGGCCTCCTCGACCGATAGCTCGAGGTCGTGTTCTTCGACCAACTCCTCGACGAACGCGGCGTGGGCGGCCTGGACGGACTCGAGTTCGAGGATGACGCCGCCGATGTCCCAGAAGACGGCGTCCCACGCCGTAGAACATCCATCAGTTTCACTGCCCCCGTCTCGGCCGTCGCTACTCACCGTTCTGCCCTCCGTACCTTCGACCGATCGACCTCGTCGATGCTTGCACAGCCCGAGAGCCCGACCGTCAGATCGACGTCGGCCAGCAGGTTCTCGAGAACCGCCCGAACACCGTCCTCGCCGCCGATGCCCAGTCCCAGAGCGTACGGCCGGCCCAGCAACACCGCGTCGGCACCGAGTGCGACGGCGCGGAAGACGTCGCTTCCGCGGCGAATCCCGCTGTCGAAGAGGACGGGGACGTCTTCGTCTTCGTCGGTCGCGTCGTCGACGGCGTCGACCACGTCCGGCAGCGCCTCGAGCGCGGGAATCGCGCCATCGACCTGCCGTCCGCCGTGATTCGAGACGATCAGCCCGTCGACGCCGCGTTCGACGGCCTCACGGGCGTCCTCGGGATGAAGGATGCCCTTGACGAGGACCGGCAGGTCGGTCTGCTCGTCCAGCCACTCGAGGTCGTTCCAGGTGAGCGAGGCGTCGCCGAAACACTCGCTCCAGGATTCGATCGACGCCTCGGGGTCGGCCCACGGATCGTCGCCCTCGAGTCGCTCGCAGAAGGCCGGATCCTCGAAGTAGTTTTTGAGGCCCTGGCCCTGCAGGAAGGGGAGGTAACCGAGTTCGATGTCGCGCTCGCGCCAGCCCATCTTCGGCGTGTCGAGAGTGACGACGACGGCCTCGTAGCCGGCGCCTTCGGCGCGCTCGAGGAAACTCGCAGCGACATCTCGGTCGGAGCTCCAGTAGAGCTGGAACCAGCCCGGACTGTCGCCGAGTTCGTCGGCGACCTCCTCGAAGGTGTAGGAGGAGACCGAACTGAGGACCATCGGGATCCCGAACTCGCTGGCCGCGCGGGCGACGGCGAGTTCGGCCTCGCCGTGGAGAATGCCCTGAACACCGATCGGCGCGAGCATGATCGGGGCCGGATACTCGCGGTCGAAGAGTTCGATCGAGAGGTCGCGACTCGAGACGTCCCGCATCATCCGGGGAACGATCTGCCAGTCGTCGAAGGCTCGGTCGTTGGCTCGCACTGTCGATTCCGAGCCGGCCCCGCCGGCGACGTAGGCGAACGCCTCGTCGCTCAGTTCCTCGTGGGCGCATTCGACCAACTCCTCGTAGGCGACCGGGAACTCGGGGGGTTGGCCCTCGAGCATACCCTTGCGATACACGTCCTGTTGTCGCTTCGGTCCGTACTGTGGGGTGTCTTTTGGGGTGTCGTCTGTCATAGATACTCCGGCGACGGGCAGTCAGTGCCGATAGTCGGTGCGAGCCCATCGCTGTCCGTGTGTCTGTGCCACCGATTGCCACTCACTTAATCCTACGCTCTTCGGTATCGACGGTCATCTTTATTAACAGTGTCTTCATATGCTCGAATGGATCTAACAATGGTAACCTATCACCAGTTCGCGGGTGACCGCGTATGAGCACCGAGCAGTTTAGCGTCGACGGCGATGTCGCCATTATCACTGGCTCCTCGAGCGGCATCGGCCGCGGAATCGCCGAACGCTTCGCCGCCGACGGCGTCGATGTCGTCGTCTGTTCGCGCGAACAGGAGAACGTCGACCCCGTCGCGGAGGAGATCAACGCGAGCGACAGCCCCGGCGAGGCGCTGGCGATCGAGTGCGACGTGACCGACCGCGAGGCCGTCGAGGCGCTCATCGAGGCCACCGTCGAGGAGTTCGGCGGGCTAGACGTGCTGGTCAACAACGCCGGCGCGTCGTTCATGGCCGACTTCGACGATGTCTCGGAGAACGGCTGGAAAACCATCGTCGACATCAACCTCCACGGAACGTACAACTGTACGCACGCGGCCGCTGACCACCTCAAGGACGGCGGTGGCTCCGTCGTCAACTTCGCGAGCGTCGCCGGCCAGCGCGGCTCGCCGCTGATGAGCCCGTACGGGGCCTCCAAGGCGGGTGTCATCAACCTCACCACGACGGTCTCCTACGAGTGGGCCGACGAGGGGGTCCGCGTCAACTGCATCGCGCCCGGCTTCGTCGCCACGCCCGGCGTCGAGAGCCAGATGGGCGTCTCAGCGGACAATATCGATCGCGAAGAAGTCGCCCGGCGGATCGGCACCGTCGAGGA
This sequence comes from Natronorubrum tibetense GA33, assembly GCF_000383975.1. Taxonomy (NCBI): domain Archaea; kingdom Methanobacteriati; phylum Methanobacteriota; class Halobacteria; order Halobacteriales; family Natrialbaceae; genus Natronorubrum; species Natronorubrum tibetense. The sequence goes on from NZ_KB913017.1 coordinate 2,936,657, forward strand.
GATCGCCGACGTGACGCAGTTCCTCGCCAGCCCCGCCTCGTCCTACGTCGTCGGTGAGACGATCACCGTTCAGGGCGTCCCGCAGATCAGCGAAGATCACGAGGTCTGAGCTATTTGCGGAGTCTCGAGCCCGAAACAACGCTCGTTCCGTCGCCACCGGTTCCCATACACCCAAAAGGCCGCGTTTCGTCTATGAAAGACGATGACAGACAGAGACGTTCACCTTCCGGTCGCGGCCCAACCGACTGTCGACTCGATCGTCGACTACACCACATTGGCGGAGGAGGGCGGCTACGACTGCGCCTGGCTCCCCGAGACGTGGGGCCGCGACGGCGTGGTCGTCCTGACCGCGATGGCCGAACGGACCGAGTCGATCGATATCGGCTCGAGCATCCTCAACACCTATTCGCGCTCGCCGGCCCTGCTGGGCCAGACGGCGGCGACGATGCAGGAGGTTTCCGACGGCCGGTTCCGCCTCGGCCTCGGCCCCAGCGGCCCCGTCGTGATCGAGAACTGGCACGGGATGGAGTACGGCAACCCGCTCCGGCGAACCCGCGAAACCGTCGAGATCGTTCGCGAAGTGCTCTCCGGAGAGCCGGTCAACTACGACGGCGACGACTTCCAGCTCTCGGGCTTCCGACTGCGCTGTGAGGCCCCGAAGCCGTCCCCGCCGATCGAGGTGACCGGGATGGGGCCGAAAGCCGTCGAACTCGCCGGTCGATTCGCCGACGGCTGGCACGGCATCATGCTCACTCCCGAGGGGATGGACGACCGCCTCGAGGACATCGAACGCGGCGCGGAACTCGGCGACCGAGACCCCGACGACGTCCACGTCACCACCGGCGTGACCTGCTGTGCGCTCGAGGACGCTGAGCGTGCACGCAAACTCACGCGCCAGCACATCGGCTTCTACATCGGCGGGATGGGCACGTTCTACCGCGACGCCTTAGAGCGCCAGGGCTACGAGGAGGCTCCCGAGATCCACGACGCGTGGCAGGACGGCGACCGAGAGCGCGCGCTCGAACTGGTCGACGAGAGCATCCTCGACGATCTCTGTGCCTTCGGGACGCCCGAAGAGACGCGCGAGCAACTCGAGGCCTACGAGGCCGTCGAGGGGCTCGATTCCATCGCGATCAGTTTCCCGCGTGGGGCTGACGAAGACACAGTCAAGCAGACGATGGAGGCCGTCGCACCCGACGCGTCCTAACGGCGGAGTTGGATCGCACGACTGCCTTCGTTGGTGGGCAGTTCGGACGGAAGACAGTTCGAGCAGACTAGAAACGGGTCAATTCGAGCAGTTATTCGACCCGCTTTTCGACAGAATCAAAATACGCAACTCCGTCCGGAACGTTTGCCCCGTAGAATGTCACGCATATCCGATTGCAGTACGGCGTTGCGATCGGTGTGTGACTCGTTTCAGTGGCACCATCGTCGCCAGGCCCGGAAACTCACTGCAATGCCCCACCAAAACGTTGTGTCGCCGTCTCGACTGTGATCTGTAAGCAAAGGGCATCCGGGCTGTCAGTCGGCCCTCGATCGGATTCGGGAGGAGAATCAGCGGAGTTTGTGATATGCGAACACAGCAACAAAAGCCACGTAGCACACGATAGCCGCGGTCATGATCCACGCCAAGATCGTGTCAAGCAGGGCGACCAACCCGGCGATCGGCTCTAGCACTGACGGGAGATTGGCGGCAGCATTCGACTCCATGATGTCCGAGAGGTCCGTGAACACGTACGCGAGTGCGAGCAACGGCGGACCGAGGGCAATAGCCCCCAGAGTCGCCATATCTCCGATCCGTTCCCGCCAGCCACGTTTCGGCGAGTGGTTTCGACGTTGCGTCAGCGTCGAGTCGGCACTCTGTTGCTGGTAATGGGTCGTGTCCGGTCCACAGTCCGCACAGGATTCGTCACTCGATATTCGGAACTCCCTCGAATTCTCGAGCCGTATGTAGAGGATTCATTAGTTAATTTCCGTAAATTAATCACTTTAAGGTATCGGCTACCCGTCGCGGGCAGTCTCTGGTGACATCCTCCGCGAGTTAAAGGGCACGGCTTCCCGTACCACAGGTGGGATATGTGTCGGCCTTCGACACGACTTGTTCCCCTCGAACATCTCGAGGAGCCAGCTTATCCAAAACGGCCACCCACCGGGCCACCTGAAGGGATTATCCCGCTCGAGGGCCGAGGTCCGATATGGAGTGGTGCGACAAGTCAACGAGATCACCCGGGAACGAGAGTTTGCGTTCCTGGAACCAAAGCTCGAGGGGACAAATGCGTGACTGACGACGCGCTTCCGGCCGAACACCGCTCGCCGCTGGCCACGCTCGTCGACGAGGTGCTCGCGGGCGTCGGCTACGAGGTCGCGGCTGCCACCGACGCCGTCGACGACGCCGTCCCCGGCTACGGCGGCCTCTTCGATCCCGAAACCACCCCGGACGAACTGCGTCGCGCACTCGAGAGCCTCCTGGAGTCGGGACTCAGTCGGCCACCCGTCCCCGAACCGACGAGCGACGCGTTCGTCCTCTACGTGGACGGTAGTTCACGCGGCAACCCCGGCCCTGCAGGGGCGGGCGCTGTCATCGCGGACGCTGCGGGGGACCAGCTCGCCCGTCTCGGCCGACCGGTCGGCTCCCGGACGGGGAACAATACCGCCGAGTACGTCGCCCTCCAACTCGGGCTCGCCGAGCTGTTGGCTCGGTACGAGCCACGCAGGGTAGAGGTCCGCATCGATTCGATGACGGTCATCCGAGACGTCTGGGGTGGCGACGACCCGACGGAGCCGGCGTCGAGAGGTACAGCGAGGCCGTTACGACGGCACTCTCGAGCATTCCGGACCATCAGTACACGCATCTGGCCGACAGCGACCTGAACCCCGCCGACGCGTTGGCGACGGTGGGTGCCGATATCGCGGCCTTCGGACCCTGATAATTGGTGAACGCGGTATTCGCTCGAGGAGTGAATGAAACAAGGAAGCGCTGCTCTCGTGGCTACGAGGAATTGCCACGCCCTCCCCAGCCGATTCACTCCCTCACTGCGTTCAGTCCCTCATCCCTCGCGTGATTCCGTCGGCAGGCCTCACTATCGTTCGGCCAGCCGACAGCACGCGCCACCGCACGCCGGGTGATCAGGACTGAGCGATACCGCCTCGCCTGCGTTGAACCGAGAACGAGACGCATCGCCATCGAGATAATCAAACTGACACCGACGGCCCGACAGCTACAAACCGCAGATCCTCCCAGTTCGTGGTATGCCCGGTAAGGTGAGTCCGGACGACCTGCTCGCACACGTCTTCGGCCGCACGGGAACGGCGGCCGACGACGAGACGGTCCTGCAGGGACCGGCGGACGGCGAGGACGCCGCCGCGATCGCACTCTCCGAGGGAGACGAGACGCTCGTCGTCAGCTCCGACCCGATCTCGCTCGCGGCGGAGGGGGTCGGCACGTTAGCCGTCCCCGTCGCCTGCAACGACGTCGCGGCCTCCGGTGCCGATCCGCGCTGGCTGACCGCCGTGATCATGCTTCCCGACGAGGAGAGCGATCTCGAGGCGATCACGCGCGACCTCGACGCCGCCGCGCGCGATATCGGCGCGTCGATCGTCGGCGGCCACTCGGAGTACGTCGACCAACTCGAGCGCCCGATCCTCTCGCTGACGGCGATGGGGACGGCCGAGGCCTTCGTCCCGACGGGCGGGGCCGAACCCGGCGATAGCGTTCTCCTGACGAAGGCCGCGGGCATCGAAGGAACGGCCATCCTCGCAGCCGATTTCGGCGACGAACTCGGAGTCGACGAGGGGGCCCGCGAGCGCGCCGAGTCGTTCGTCGACGAGATCAGCGTCGCCCCCGACGCTCGCGCGATCCGGGATCGCGCGACGGCGATGCACGATCCGACGGAGGGCGGCGTCGCGGCCGGCGCACTCGAGATCGCCCGCGCCTCGGGCGTGCGACTCGAGATCGATCGCGAGGCCGTCCCGATTCGCGACGAGACGAGACGGCTGTGCGAGGCGGCCGACGTCGATCCGCTCCGGATCTTCGGCTCCGGGGCGCTGCTGGCGACCGTGCCGAGTGACGCGGTCGACGACTGTCTGGAGTCGCTCGCGGACGCGGGGCTCGAGGGGGCCGAGATCGGAACGGTTCGCGAGGGGGAATTCGAACTCGTCCTCGACGGGGAGTCGATCACCGAACCGGTCGAGGACGACCTCTATCCCCTCTGGGCGGCGGCCGATAGCGAAGACTGATCGTTGTGATGGCGGGGGCGAACGAGCGAAGCCAATGGGGTCGCGGTTACTCCGGGGGTACCGGTCCCCCGTCGATCCGATGCCCGGTCACCGATCGACGAGCAGCGTGTGTATTGCGTCCGGCACCACGAGCACCTCGCCGCCCGCCTCGAGCGCGTCCGAAACGTCGTCTGCGGCGTCGACCCGACTCAGCCTCACGAATCCGTCTCTGGTGACCCGAAAACCGTTCCTCCGACTCGGTCGACAAGCGCGGGGGCGAACACGATCCACGCCACGAGGGCCGCGTAGAGGGCGACGAGGAGGGGTGTGAGGTCGACGACCGTTTCGACGATCCGGAGGGCGACGAGGACGCTTCCGCCCACGATGACGAGAACGAGACCCTCGAGTCGGGACCGAAGCTGCGGCAATCGATCGATCCAACCTGCAGTAAGCAGGCCGCCGATGGCTGCGCCGAGCGCGAGGACCGCGTACGCGGCCGCGTTGGTGACGTAGACGGCGGGAACCGCGAGGGCAGCCGCGACCGTGAAGCCGACCGTCGGCATGCCGCGGCTGACTCGGTTCATCGCGGCGACGAAGACGACGCCGAGTATCGCGCCGACGATTACGTCACCGAGGTAGTGGACGCCGAGGACGACCCTCGAGAGCGAGACGGCCGCGACGAGCGTTCCGGCACCCAGGAGTGCGACCGGATCTCGAAGTCGATCGTACACCGAGACGAGACCGCCGTAGACGACGACCGACGCAAAGGCGTGGCCGCTGGGGAAGCCGTAGCCCTCGACGTCGATCGACGTCAGATAGACCGACTCCGGTGGTCGCGGGAGTCCGAGCAGCGTCTCGAGGGCCAGAACAAATCCCAGTCCGGCGACGCCGTAGCTGATCACGAGCGCGCTCCGGCGGCGGCTGCCACACCAGAACAGGATCGCGAGGAGCACCATGAGTGTCGTCGGACTGCCGAGTTGGGTAACGGCGACGACGATGTCGGCGTAATCGGCCGAAACCGTGTCGCGAAAGACCGCGCTCTCGTCCTCGAGTCGCATGACGGTCAATTCTGTCCGGGAACGGTAAATAATCTACCGCCATCATATCGGGCGCGAAGCGTACTTCGCCAACGCCGTTCGCTATCCGTTCGCCCACTCGAGCATCCGTTCGTAGACCGGATCCGTCGCTAAGGCTCCGGAGTCGCCGACGAGTACAAGCGCGCGTTTCGGTCGGGTCAAGGCGACGTTGATTCGCCGGTAGTCCTCGAAGATCGGTCCCTCGAGCGACCCCGTCGCGGTAAAGGAGACGATGATGATCTCCTGACTCGAGCCCTGAAAACGGTCGACAGTGTCGACCGAGACATCGTCGGGAACGTGGCTCGTGATTTCGGAGACCTGAGCGCGGAAGGGGGCGATGACGCCGATGTCGGTTCGGTTGATCCCTGCCGCCTCGTATGTTTCGACGAGGTCGGCGATCCGCGCGGCCTCCTCGCCGTCGGTGTACTGACTGCCGTCACCCTCGACGTCGACGAACGCGACCGGGTCCCGGAGTTCGTCGGGCAACTCAGCGCGGGAGACGCCTTCGAGATCGTCGAGCGTCCGCGCCGCGATCTCGGGCTCGGCGGGTCGAAGCTCGCCGTCGTAGAACTCCCGGGAGGCGAAGGCCTGAATGCGTTGGTTCATCCGGTACTGGCGGTCGAGCATGACGCCCGCATCGGGGTGGAGGTCGACGAGGCGTTCGAACAGCGACTCGGTGAGGTCGTTCTCTGCGCGGACGACCGGCGGCAGCTGTTCGTGGTCTCCGACGAGGACGAACCGCTCGGCGAGGTTGATCGCTGCACAGGTCCCCGGCTCCGTCAGCTGGGCGGCCTCGTCGACTAACGCGGCGTCGAACGCTTGCTCTTTCATGACCCGCGAGCCGCAGGTCGCCGTCGTCGCGGCGACGACCTGCGCGTTCTGCAGTTCGGCGAGTCGGTCCTCGGGGTCGCCCGAGCGCTCGAGGCGGTAGGACTGCATGTCCTCGCGCACGCCGCTCTCGGAGCCGACGCGGACGACGCGGTCCTCGTCGATCACGTCGTCTAACTGCTCGAGCAGGGCCTCGAGAGCGTTGTCCACTGCACGATTCGTAAACGCGGAGAGAAGCACGCGCTCGCCGCGTTCGACCATCGCGCGGATGGCGCGAGCGATGGTGTAGGTCTTTCCGGTGCCGGGCGGGCCGTGGATCAGCGCGCAGTCCTGCGCGCTGACGGCTTTCGTGACGGCCTCGTTCTGGGCCGCGTTGTTGTCGATGAAGGTCTCGGAGACGGTGTCAAACTCCGGATCGGCTCGGCCGAACAGAATGTCTTTTCGACGCTCGTCGCCCTTCAAGAGCGCGTCGTGCATCGCGGCGAGCAGCCGATCGGTCGTCAGTTCGGAGGGATAGACGTCCAGCCGCGTCACTTCGACGGGCTCGTCGGCCGTCAGTACGACCTCCTCGTCGAGCCGCTCGATGATCGCGAGCTCCGAACTCCCGCGGACCGGATGACCGTCGCTCGCCAGCACGAAGTCACCCTCTCGAATCTTCGAGTTCGCGCCGCTCGTTCGACGCGCGCGCAGTTCCCAGCGGCCGCCCTCGAGCGGCCGTTTCTCCACGAACTCGAGGTCGATCAGCGCGCGGTCGTCGTCGGCCCGCTCTTGGGCGTCTTGCTCCCAGAGTTTGGCGTACTCGCGGTGGACTTCCCGGCGTTCCTCCTCGATGGCGCGGTAGAACCGGTCGAAGTACTCGCGTTCCTCCTCGGGGAGGGCCTGTCCGATCTGGCCGGCCTTCGACTCCTGGTCGAGTCGTCCCGAGACGACCATGCAGGTGTCCTGCTCGAAGCAGTACTCGCACTTCGCCGAGCCCTCGTAGCCCGTTGGAATCTCGCCTTTGATCTCCATGGCCGCGAGTTCGTTTCGCAGCCGAACGACGAACTTCAGCAGGCCGTCGCCCATCGAGAAGTCCTTCGCGGGGGTGAGGTCGCCGGTCTCCTCGTTCCTGTCGAGCGCCGAGTTTTTCGTGTAGAGCAGGGTGCCGGTGTCAACGTCGCCGCCGTGTTCCTCGAGCAAGAGCGCGTAGCAGGCGGCCTGCACCTTGTCCTTGAAGCGTGGCACCTTCTTCAGATTCTTTCCCGTCTTGAGTTCGACCGGCGCGCCCCGCCGGATGGCGTCAGCCCGCCCGCGGATACCGAACGTCTCGCTGATGAGCAACTGTTCGGAGCGCCAGCTATCCTCCTCGGTCAGGCGGCCCTGCTCGAGCCAGCCCTCGATCGCTTTCGCGTTCTCCCGGACGTCTTCGGTGACGGATTCGGCCGTCTCGCCGAGCAAGCCGAGTTCGAGACCGCGTTCGTCCACGCGGGCGTCGATCGACTCCTCCAACTCTCGTCCGCGGAGGAGGTCGCCGAAGACCTCGTGGACCAGCGTCCCCTTCACGACAGGGTAGTTCAGCGGCACCCCGGAGAGCTTGTTCAGGAAGTAGAGCCGGGGACATTCGACCCAGTTGCGGATCGACGTCACGTTCACCAGAAAGGTCGGCTCGACGACGACGTAGGAGTCGCCCGTCGTCGAGTACTGGGTCTCGCCCCGGTACTCCTTTTCCTCGGCGTTCGTGACGAGTAGTTCCAGCCCGGGCTCTAAGTACTCCGCCGACTCCGTCCACTTGTTCCAGAGCGTCACCGTCGTCGTCTCGTGGCCGTCCACGATGTCGGGTTGGCCCGCGGTGTCTCGAGACACAGGTTCCTGTCGCGTCGATTCGTCGCCGTCGCGCTCGAGTCGCAGCGGCACTTCGGCGAGGTCGCTCTCGCCGTAGCTCGTCGATACCGACTTCACTTCGACGTCGCCCGCGACGGTTCCGCGTACGTGCACGAGTGTTCGTCAGGAGCGAGCCGTCAAAAACGCTATCGGTCGCGTGCGAGATTGCCATTCGAAACGGAGCGACACCGATCATCAGCGAACTGAATAGGTCAGCAGTTCAATCTATCGTAACGACCGATTACCGACGAGTATCTCCATCGCGCGACGGAACGGTCGTCGGCGTTTTTTGACAGCGACGGGGAAGTCGGGTGCACCCATGAACGACTCGAACAGCAACGACCGCGATCCGGAAACCGCAAGCGGAACCCACGGCGGAACCGGGCGCGAGGATCGCGGGGAGGCGCCGGCCGACGACGTCGACTCCGGAACCGGCGTCGGCGATCGGGATGATCCCGGCCGCGACCCGCGCGACGACGCCACACAGATCGCGAACGAGGAACGGCGGCGCAAGGTCTCGGTTATCAGCGCGATCGTCGCCGTCATCGGCGCGTGGGTCGTCCTCTCTGTCGTCGCCCTCTACGACGTCTCACAGGCGGCGTTCTGGAACAACGTCCTCGTCGGCAGCGTCGTCGTCCTCGCGGCCGGCTACAACTACTACCGCGTCGTCAACGACATCCCGCTCAGCGTCGGCGTCTCGGGGCTGGTCGCCCTGCTGGGCATCTGGTTGATCGTTTCGCCTGCGCTCCTCGAGATGCAGGCGGGACTGGGGCTGACGACGAGTCCGTTCTGGAGCACGCTCGGCTCCGGGCTGCTCATCGCGGCGCTGGCCGGTTACAACGCGTACGACGCTCGGGACGCGCGACGCGTCGCGACCGAGTCCTCGCGCGTCTGAAACCGATGGAAAACGGACCGCATACGGATCACCGCGTCGAGTCGACCGCAGATTCGCGGTCGCCGTTCGTTTCGGACTCGAGCCGCCACAACCGATACTCGGCGGCGTGGTGGCGCATCGCGACGACGGCGAACGCGACCATGACGGCGGCGAATCCGACCGAGACGGCGGGGGAGACGCCGTTGACGTAGCCGTTCGCGAGCTGTCCGACTGCCAGCCCAAGTGGACCCAGCGCGAGAAGCGCACTCGTGGCTGGCGTGGCCCGAAACAGTTCGACGAACGAGAGTGGTCGGCTGACGGACATGGTCAAACGTCGGTTACCCACTCTGTCGGGGGAACCATCCTATTCCTTTTGGTTCGATTTGGCCCAGTTTCGACGGCGACGCGTCGGTTAGCCCCCGTCGTTCGTCACGACCGATACGTTCATTCCGTCCGCGTCACAACGGTCTCGTATGCGGATTCGCGAGTGGCAGGACGTACTCGAGGACGTCACGGAGCGACCCGTCGATCCCGAAGGCTGGCGCGCGGTCGCCGGCGACCGAGCCGGCGGCGTCGGCGAGGACATGTACCTCGCGCATCCACGCGCCGGCGTCTTCTTTCTGAAGACGTACGCGAAGAACCCGTTCGAGGTCCGCGGGGTCGGCACGCAGGTCGCGCGCAACCTGGACGACGAGATCGGCTCGTTCCTCCCCAGAGAGGACGCGGGCGGCCGCTTCGCCGTTCGATCGCCGCCGGAGGACGAAGAGCAGGTCGAGACGGTCTCGAAGCGCCTCGAGACCGTCCTCCAGACCCACGCGGACGCCCCGACCCGCCCGCAGGACCTCTTCGACGACGTGATGGAGGCCATCGAGAGCCCCGCGTTCGGACCAATGGAGTACGACCAGTACGACCGGCCCGATCGGCTCGAGGAGCTCGGCGACCGGTTCGAGGAGGCCGACGAGTTACTCGGCGCGGAACTCGAGGACCTGATCGAGACCGACGAAGTCGATCGCGGCTTCATGTGAGGGGAACGTCGCGTCAGGTCGAGAGCAGCCACCTAGAGGGACCCGGCTGCTGCCACGCTCGTCCTTTTTCAGCCGCCGACGGTAGAAGCGGTAGTGTCGTCGCTACTACTGTCGCTTTCCGACCCCGTCGGTGTCGCGATTCTCGAAGGTATCGCCGATCTCGTGGACGTTTCCTGGCTGCTCGCGATTCTCGCGGTGATCGCCGCGTGGTTCGGCTCGCGGCTGCTCTCCGAGCGGCTCCGACCCCGACTCGAAGAGCGCGTGCTCCGGCCGTCGACCGCTAACGCGGTCCTGCTGGGCGCTCGCATCGCCGTCGTCGCCTACGCGTTCGTCCCCATCGCCGGCCTGCTCGGCTTCCGTCCCCAGAGCGTCTTCCTTTCGTTTACCGTCATCTCGCTCGTCCTCGGCGCGGTGCTCGCGCCGGTCGGCCGCAGCTACATCAGCGGCCTCTTCATCCTCGTCCACCGCCCCTACGAGGTCGGCGACATGATCGAACTCGTCGACCGCGAGGAGCGCGGCTACGTCGACGACATCACGCTGGGCTACACGCGAGTCTACACCCTCGAGAACTCGTTTCTGGTCATCCCCAACGAGACCATGCGCGATCGCGACATCCGAAACCTCTCCGCCGAGGACGAACGCAGCAGACTCTCGCTCGAGGTCTGTGTCACCTACGAGGGCGACCTCGATCGGGCCTGTGAACTGCTCGAGCGCGCCGCTCGAGATGTCGACGGCGTCATCGGCGGCGGCCCGCCGATCCGCGTCGGTCGGTCGAAGTTTCCGGCGGGTCCGAAGGCGTTCGTCCGCGAGTTCGCCGACCACGGCATCCTGATCGATCTCAAGTGCTGGATCGAGGCACCCTATCTCCCGTTGAAGGTTCGATCCGCGATCCACCGACGAGCGTGGGATGCCTTCGAGGGGGAGGACGTCGAAATCGCCTATCCCCACACCCACCACGTCTTCGACGAGACGAGCGGTCGGATGGGGGTGGACGTGAACTCGCCGGCCCGCGAGTCGTCACCCGAACGCGGATACGGGGTCGACCGCAGCGCTGATGCCGGTCGCGAAGCCGATGGCGGTAGCAGGGCCGACAGCAGCCGGCCGCGCGAACGCAGCCCCGAGTCAGGGTGGTCGCTCGATCGGTCGGGAGAGCGAACCGCCGACCGCGGCCGGCCGGAGCGACTCGAGGAACCGGACGAACGGCCCACCGACTGATCTCAGAAGCGATCTCCCTTCCCGCGACCGGAGGGGTTGGTCTCGAGCGACGGAATCTCGCCGGTCTCCGCGAGGCGCTTGAACCGATCGAGGACGGTGCCCGCCAGACTCTCCGGAACGACCCCGAGGCGTTGCATCGCGCCGTCACTGAGCGCCCCACCCGGCGAGTCGTACCGAATGTCGAGTCGCAACCTGCGTCTGCGTCCGGTGGGCCTTTGGGCGACGACGCCGACAGTACGTCCATGAGTGAAGGTCTCGAACCCGTCGTCCGCGACTACTACGACGCGCTCCGGAACGGCGATCCCCTCGAGCCGTACTTCCTCGCCGACGAGTCGACGGTGAAGTTCGGCATCAGCGAGGCGCTGTTCGGCTACGACGAGGTGAGCGAGGCGCTGCAGGAACAGACCGAGACGACGGCGGAGTGGACCGTCGAGAGCCGATCTCTCACCGTGACGGGCCGAGACGGGGCCGCCACGTTCGCCGACGAGGTGACGATGGCCTGGACGGACGCCCAAAGCGGCGAGCGCCGGCGATTCGAGACGCGCTGGAGCGGAACGCTGGTTCGGCCCGAAGAGAAACCAACGCAGGCGGGCGAGCACGAGTGGCAGTTCGCCACGATGCACGTCAGCACGGCCGGCGACCTATGAGCCGCGGATCGGGGCGCGACTCCCGTCGGGCCGACGCGCGCGGGTCGGAACGGGGCTCCCGCGGAGACGGAAGACGCAGCTCCGACCGTGACCCGGATCGGCGCGACCGCTCCGGCTCGAACGGGCTCACGACTCCCTCCGGCCGAGTCAGAGGGGCGTTCGTCCTGCTCGTCGGACTCTCCGGCGGCACGATGGCGTTACAGGGTGGCGCCTCGCTGGCCGTCGTCGGACTGGCCTCGGTCGGCGGCATCGTCGCCGGCGGCGCGTTGCTCTGGTATCTATTGTGGATCCTCGACTGATCGAAACCCACCGTACGGTGCCAAACCGAGAGATTTGGAGATACCAAACCGAGAGAAACGGATACGATTTCACGCCGCCGTCGGTCGGGACGGAAGTAGCCGCACGCACGTCACCGCGGAGTCCGACTCGAGTCGCCGTCGGCCGAACTGAACGCTCCGATACCGATTTCGAGACCGAACCGATCGGCTATCGATCGATGCGCTGGAGCCAGAGCGTCGGATCGTCGAGTTCGTCCTGCGTCGGCAGCATCTCGGGGCCCTCCCAGACGAGTGTCGCGGTCTCGAGTCCGTGGCCCGTGACGACCGTCTCGAAGAAGTGCTTTCCGCGCTGGTACTGTCGTTCCTTGAGTCCGAGCCCGAGCAGCCGGCGGAACAGCTTCTGGAGCGGGCCGCGACCCTGTCGGCGCGCGTCCAGTTTCCGGCGCAGGTCCTCGTACTCGCCGTCGAAGGCGTGGTCCATCAGGAGTTCCGCGTAACCCTCGACGACGGTCATCGCGGCGTCGAGGTCGCGGAAGGCGTTCCGGTCGAACGAGCCGTCCGAGAGCGCGGCGATACCGTCTTCCATGCGCGCCTCGAGGTGGTCCGATAGCCACGGTGCGGCGCCGAACTCCGCGGCGTGGGTGACCTCGTGGAAGGCGATCCAGCGGCGGAAGCGGTCGGCGTCGACGTCGAGTTTGTCGGCGGCGTTGAGGATGTTCGGGCGAACGAAGTACAGCGCGTGGCTCTCCTCGGGGTTCTCGGCGAGCAAGAGCGGGTCGTACTGACCGAGCACGTTCCTGCCGAGGAAGGCGAGGAGGACGGTCATCGTCCCCGTGTTGACGGTCCGGGCGACGCCGGGGAATGCGCCGGTCTGAAACTGGTTCTCGAGGGTCCCCATGACGCGTTCGAACGTCGCGATGTTGGCGTCGATCCAGTGGTGGCGGTTCTGGATCTCGACGGTGTCGGGAACGTCGAACTCGACGTCCGCCACCGTTCGCACGGCCTCCCGCGCGTCGCGAACGTCGCGTGCGTAGGCCTCGCGCTCGCCCGGCTCGAGCTCGAGCGAGCCGGGATCGGTCACCGCCTTCGCGGCGTCGGCGGCCGACTGCCAGTCGATTACGTCGTCACCGGACGCCCCGGCAACGGCCCGGGCGCTACGATAGAGGTTCACGTCTGTCGGTACGTGAAGCACGCGCAAAAACGTTCGGCTGAGTCGGATCCGATCGCGTTCGGTCGGGTTATACTGTCGGACAGCAGTCAATACGAAGTCGGTCGCGAATTCGCGGCCGTCGCCGTCGGAGACGGCCGCAGTAGAGCGACCGATCTTCACGTAATTCTGTCCGACAGTATTAGTTGACGATGACGTCCGGCTGCTCTTCCTCCTCGAGTTCGGGTTCGTCGTCGCTGCGGAACTTCTTGGCGGCGACGCCGGCGGCGACGAGCAAGACGAGCGCGACAAGCGCGCCGATGGCCTTGCCGCCCGAGCCGTCTTCCTCGGCTTCCTCCTCCGCCTCGGTTTCGGTCTCGTACTCCGTCGTTTCCGTCGACTCCTCGCTCGAAGCGAACGGCAGTGCGGTGTCGAGCGCACCCAGCCCGAACTGGGTGTCGCCGTCAAGATGCAACTCGATGAGGGTGAATTTGGTGTTTCCCATAGCCCGTGATTCAACGAGTGGACACTTATACTGTTTGCTGGGCGTCACAGATTGGAGTCGTACGGCGTGCGCGTAGTTGTCACAGAACAGTGCGATTGCGCCTCCCGCGATCGGAAAACGAGCGGCTGGTCACCCCCTGAAATGGGATTCGATGGAGGCAGGACCGGTACGATTAAGTGTCCATCACCTGCGCTCTTTCGTATGAGTGGACGACCGCTGGATGTCCTCGAGGCGTCGCTCGGCGAACGTGTCACAGTACGACTCAAGAGTGGCGACGAGTACGACGGCGACCTCGCTGGCTATGATCAGCACATGAATCTCGTGCTCGAGGACGTGACGATCCCCCTCGAGGGCGAAGTGGACGCAGAGACGCCGGCCGAAGACACAACCATTATACGCGGCGATAACGTCGTTTCGATCACTCCATGACTGGCGCAGGAACCCCGAGCCAAGGAAAGAAGAACACGACGACACACACGAAGTGCCGTCGTTGCGGAGAGAAATCGTACCACACGAAAAAGAAGGTCTGCTCGTCCTGTGGCTTCGGCAAATCGGCCAAACGCCGCAGCTACGAGTGGCAGAAGAAGACCGGCGACAACTGAACCGACGGATTGATTTTGGCGGACGACTGCGAAACGCACCGTGGGAACACGGGCGTCGATACGGATTGCGGGCTGATTTCTACGACTTTTTTATTTTCCGCTTTCTCGAGCGACGCGATCCGTCGTAGCCCTCGCGTTTCACAGCGTCGCAGCGTAGGTCGCGCTCGAGCAGCGCTTAGTGCACCGCGAGCGGATTGGCGCCGGCCGGCCGAGACGTGTCAAAGAGAGGCGCCAGTCGCCCGTATCGAGGACGCTGTTGGACGACCGCGGCCTCTCGAGGAACATCCGGTCGGACTCGCCGCTGCTGCGCTTTAGGGCGAGTCCAGACGTACCGACGAAAACCTCATCCAAAACGAGATGTCGGCAACGATGGGCGTCAGAAATGTACTGAGTGTCGTAACAACTGAAACGATTTCCACACTGATCGCACAGACGACGTGCGATCAGGTGTGCATTGGGTTTTCTGTGGCTACTACCGAAACTAGTCTCAGGAGCTACTCGAGGCCGTCACCGAGGACTGACCCGTCTTCGTCCGGTGTACCCGGGTGGCCCTTTGGTGAGCTTTCGCGATTGGAAGCAGTATCGAATCTGATAAATATCCTTCCCCGAAGTTCGGAATAAATGGGCAGGATACGGCCGGTTCGAAACGCGGGAAGTAATCGTCAGCAATTAACCTAAACACTAATAGGGCAGTTTTTAACCAGTATTGGTTACATTTGTAGGTTTCGGAACACTAGGCTTTTGGTTCCGTAGCCGAAGGTACGCTCGATGAGTTCCGAACAAGACCACCTAAAAGAGACAGACACCGAGGCCCGCTTCGAGTTCAAGAAAGAGGAGAACTCCGCAGTCCGATCCGACAAAGGCCTGACCGAAGAGGTCATCCGCATGATCTCCGAGGACAAAGACGAGCCCGACTGGATGCTCGAGCGACGCCTACGTGCGCTCAAGCAGTACCAGAACATGCCGATGCCGACCGATTGGCCCGGCATGCCGGATCTCTCCGAACTCGACGTCGAAGAGATCGTTCCGTACATCCGCCCGGACGTCGACAAGCGCGAAGGCGTCGACGACTGGACGGAGCTGCCCGAAGAGATCAAGGACACGTTCGACAAACTGGGCATCCCGGAAGCGGAGAAGAACGCCCTTTCGGGCGTCGGCGCGCAGTACGAGTCCGAGATCGTCTACCAGAACATGCAGGACCAGTGGGAGGAGAAGGGTGTTATCTTCTGCAACATG